>OMIW01000063.1 GCA_900299205.1 Pseudomonadota bacterium | reverse complement strand
TTTGCACATGAATACTACCCCCTCGGGCAGAACAATCGAACATGCCGCCCACATCGTGGGAGGTAATCTCTGTGGTCCTCTCCCTGACCTTCGCCGTCAAATTTCCGCCCTGACATGTAGTTCAGGTGATGTCTTGACCGACTCACTCTTTATTGCGATACCGGGGGTTGCAATCGATGGGCACCAGTTCGTTGATGACGCATTTGCTCAGGGGGCGATTGGGGCGGTGGTTGAGCGCGAGGAGGTATTGCAAGGGCGACCCGGAATAGTCGTCCCCTCTACTCGCGAGGCGGCCAGTATTCTGGCAGATGCTTGGTATGATCAACCATCGAGAGAGCTGCATCTGGTCGGGGTCACGGGTACGAATGGAAAAAGCTCAGTTGCGTGGTGGCTTTCACATCTCCTCTCTTCTCTCGAACTTCCGACTTTTTGTCTTGGAACGCTCGGAGTTCACGGGGTAAAGGGAAGGGGGCGAGAATGGTGTGCGGAGGCTTCATTGACCACCCCCGATCCGCTATCGCTTCATAAAACGTTGCGCGAGGCCGTTGATCGAGAGTATGCCGCTGGGGTGATGGAGGTATCTTCTCATGCACTTCATCAGTGTCGGGTAAGTAGTATTCAGTTCGATATCGCTATCTTTACCAATCTTACCCACGATCACCTCGACTATCACGGGACGCTCGATAGATACTTTAGTTCAAAAAAAAAGCTATTTGAACTACTCGCTGAGAGCGATTCCTCGATTCAGACGATAGTAACGAATGCAGACAATTCTCATGGTCGTGAAATCGCCAGAGAGTTTGCGGGCTTGATTCAGGGTGAGTGTATCACCTACGGAGTCACCCCCGGAGCGATGCTCCGAGCGACCGATATTGACCATATTCCGGGAGCAACGCGATTTGTCATAACCTTTAATGATGAAAGGTGCCCTGTCTCAGTCCCGTTTTTGGGAGATCATAATATTGAGAATATCCTCGCGGTAGTCGGCGGTGCACTCGCTCTCGGATGGCCTCTCCGTCGTATCGCCGATATCCTTTCCTTATTGCCTCAAGTTCCTGGTCGGCTTGAGCAACGAGCGGTGAACGGAGTTCATGTGTATGTGGATTACGCCCATACCCCAGACGCGCTTGAACGAGCACTCCGCGCGATTCGATACGGAACCGAGGGTCGCTTATTCGTCGTCTTCGGATGTGGTGGCGACCGCGACAGACAGAAGCGGCCCGCTATGGGGCAGATAGCCCGCGAGGGGAGCGATGTGGTCGTGATAACGAGCGATAATCCCCGAAGTGAGAACCCTTCCACTATCATCGCCGACATCCTGGCTGGAGGAGTATCGGCGGATCACATCGAAGTTGACCGACGAGCCGCGATTGAGTGGGCTCTTGGCTGTGCTACCACAGGTGACAGTATCCTAATAGCCGGGAAGGGTCACGAGGGGTATCAGATAATCGGTCGCGAAAGGCAGCCGTTCTCAGATCAAAAGGTGGTGGAGGAGTGGATGCGAAGGTGCATTTGAACGGAGAGGCCAGCCTGCGCAGTGTGGGGAGTTGAAAAGTGTAGAGAGTTGAACAGTGAAGAGAGTTGAGCAGTGTTGTGAGTTGATAGGCATCGAGTAATGGTTTCCTTCACTGACCTTACCGCTTTTCTAGAAAATGTAAAAATGCGGCTGATGCGCTGACGCAAGTGTCGTCTCGAGACATTAACGGGGGAAGCAGGAAATTGTCTTTACCTACCCTGCTGGTTCGCCAACGGAAGGATTCCCCGTCGACGAAGCTCGGAGCACCAATTATCCGGCAACTGTACCTTTACGACATCAAAGAGCCGTTTGCAGCGCTCCGCCAGCTCGGGCTGCTGGTCGAGTACCGTCACATGGACCCATTCATTGAGCTGAATCGCGAGCTCCTGAGACGCAAACTTTGCGGTCGAAGCGAGTCCGTTTCCGGTCGGCTCTTCACTGACAAATCTCTCCAGTAATGTCAGAGTTCTCTCGAGGTGTAACGCTGGATCGCTGGGAAGCGGTATATCTCTGTTCGGAAGGCGCCAGGGCAAACTCGAAAGCATAATATCGGTCACTGCGTGCACCAAACGTCCGACTTTCTTGAGCTCTCTCTCAATCGCTATGAGGCGCTGGCGCTCAAAGGATTCGCGAGATTCATCCGACATGCTCTCCACGTCGGGATAATGAGCCATATCTATATGCCGATCAACGAGCAGCTGACCATAAGCGGGACGGCAATCCACGGCCTCAGCATTGGCACTGGTAATCGCGTCCGAGATGATCTGGTAGGCTCGATCTCCGATTGGGCCGGGCACGCCCATTAAGGCCATTCCCCACATATGCTCGTTTCGAATCTCTTGAAAGACGGTCTCTTCCCATTTGGTCGGTGATAACGCAGCCTTGTCCCCCTGACTACGGACCGAACAATCCCAAGCTGAGACAGGTGCTCCTCTCCAGGATTCGCCTCCTCCGCCGTCATCGGTCGCGATGCGCGATTTCTCTGCAGCGTTTTGCGCGGCTCGCTCGGCTGCAGTCTCGGTGAAATAGCGAGAAAGGAGGGGGACCTGGCTGTCCCAGAAGGCTCTCCAGTTATCGAGCGCGTCGAGCATGGGCTGTGGATCTGAGCCATACAGCCCGAGGGCACGACCCAGCAGATGGCTATTCGTTTCGATCTGAGAATACACGACCTCTTTCAATAGTGGTGATGGCAGCTCGAGCAGCGCACGCGCGAGGGGCAGGAGAGCCTCCTGCAGCTCCTTGAGATTCAGGGATGTGTGCGCGTACTCGTCGGTTAGCCGCTTAGCTTCGGCATAGATTCCCGCGCTGCCGATCTCCAAAATGTCCGCGTCCTCGGAGAGGTTTCCGGCCGCCTCCGCTCGTGCGATTAAATCGCCGCTTATCTCGCTTCGTACATTCTGAAGTATGCTGATGCCAACATTTTGAAGCTGTACCATAACATTCCAAATATCGAAGGTCAGGCTGCGCTGTCTTTCCCACGGTAGATCCCTGTAAGCGTAGAGTTCACCCATGGCATGTCCGGCGTTAACGCCGGATTGTTCTATTGTCAAATGTCCCCGAAAAGTCTCGGAATCAACGGCGGGGGCCTCGCCGCGAATCCCCCGCTCAAGACTGTCCGCAACATCCTTGACTGTATAAACTTCGAGCCCGGTTCCTCTGACCAGTTCCTTAAGCTCAGTCACCTGAGCCGACGTTAGGAATAGTGTCATCGAACGATCAAATATCCTCCCTGCGTCTTCCCGCGAGCCGTGCTCTCCGAACCACTCCGTTGCTTTTTCATGAATCTTCTTAAGAGCCCGTTTAGCCTCAGGCGAAAAGTGACTGAATATCGCGCATGGAACCGCATTTTCACGGCTAAAACGAGCCGGTAGGCTGCCGTTGAATGGAGGTGTGTTGCCTAGAGATTGGGACGGAAG
>OMIW01000062.1 GCA_900299205.1 Pseudomonadota bacterium | reverse complement strand
CTGAGCGATGCAAGTATCATATCGGGTTCAAGGCGGGTTACCTCGACAAGCTGTTCCATTGTCAGGGGATCGCCATGAGATATCAGAAGCGCTTGAAGGAGGGGGACTCGTTCCTCGAAGGATAAGCCAGCATCAGCATCCCTACTGTCGAGGGATTCTTCTCCGATGGAGTCGGGAGCTACTTCCTGTGATATCGCATCAAAAGCGGCAGCGCTGTCGGTGGCCTCGGGCTCGACTCTGGACATGAGGCCCTCTTCCGTCGACTCATTGGCGGTGGTGTGATCAGTCAGGTGTGTAGTCATGTTGCGCGGTTGATGGTCTTGATTGTCAGTCCCGATCTATGCGGTCCCTCGGGCACCTTCTTCTTCGAGGTACTCAGCCGCTTCGTCATCGATAGAGCGCTCGTCTATCTCGCCGTCATCAATGTGAGTTTCGTCCCCAACATCTTCGACCGATTCGTCCTGCTCGTCAAATTCAGAGACGAGCACGGTTGTGGCCGAGAGAGGTTCAGCTGAATTGGCCAGGGGAGCGAGCGATATGAGGATATCTCCGAATACGGCGGATTGTTCAACCTGAATGGCCTGTCTTTTACACAGCTCGAGCAGTGCAAGGAAGGTGGCGATAATAGTAGGGACGGTAGCGCTGTCACCAACTAGCTCGCTAAAGGATAGCCCGAGATGGGCCGTCGTAAGTCGTTCAATGACCTGAACCATCCGAGCGGCTATCGGCACGGAATCGGTGGTTATGACGAGTGAGCGGAGCTCAGCAGGGGCACGGTCTATGAGGCGACGCAACGCCCTCCCAAGGAGAAGCGCATCGTGATCGCGTAGCACTGGCGGTCCGGGGGCAAATGGCTCAGGAACCGGAGCGAAAACATCAACACCGAGAAGAGGGCGAGCACCGAGCTGCAGCGCGCTTTCCCGAAAACGCTCGAGCTCTCGTAATCGCTGCAAAAGCTCCTCTTCGGGGTCCGGCCCCTCTTCGGCCTGATCAATCTGCACCTCAACAGGTTTGTTCAGAAGGATGGAGGATTTAATCGCGAGCAAGGTTGCGGCAACGACGAGGTACTCGCCTGCAAGTTCGAAGTCGAGCTCGACGGCTTCGTCGAGAATCGCCATGTATTGTTCAGCGACTAGTGCAAGGGAAACTCGCTCAATCGGAAGCTCGTGCTGCTTGACGAGATGGAGGAGGAGATCCATCGGGCCGTCGAAGAGATCGAGGTTGACGGAGAAGAGGTAGTGAGGCGCATCGTCATCGACGCGCGCGATCGTGGGAGGCTTATGAGGGTCGTGCGAAAGCGCGGGGGCGCCCGTACCGTTCTCCGAGAGGTCGTAGCGGTTCTCGGGGATATCAACGAGCGAAAGGTCATTCATGCTGGCTTTTCACCGAGGAGGGAGGGGCGAATGGATGTATTCGCCGGCGAGCGAGTTGCGAATACTCCATTACAGTAGACCGCATGAAACGAGGTTACTCGAAAGGGGTGAGGTTGTCTACGGGGAGACTGACCTCATGAATATAGGGTTTCAACGAGGTCTCGATCCGACCTGATTCGCGCTCGGACAACCCCTCCGTTGGCCATTCACGACCGTGCGCGTGTTACATGGTGTCGCCGATATTCGTGGCACAACACGGCAGTAGCTTGGGAGACATTCAACGAGTCTATCGCTCCATACTGTGTGATGGAGACGAGGTGATCGGCACGCTTCACTAAAAGGGGTTGGATCCCATCACCCTCAGAGCCCACGATGAGAAGAGTCCTCGAAGGAAAAGTAAAGTGCTCAAGGGGTTGAGCGTTATGCCCGCGAGAGGCAGCCACGACCCAAAAATGGTGCTGCTGACAAAGGCGAAGCGCGTGATCTGCGTTCGAGACCTCGATGAGCGGTATCAACTCTGTTGCACCTACCCCCGATTTTGTGACAACGGGGGTTACCGGGCATCCCCGGTTGCGATTGAGAATGACACCATCAGCGCCGAAGCATTCAGCGGCGCGAAGAATCGCCCCAAGATTCTGGGGATCGTTTATCGCATCGGGCAAGACAAGAAGAGCGGGGGAATCCGGCGGCATGGCCGCGAGAATCTCGGCGAGGCCAAGGAGGGTTCGGGGTGTTGCACGAACCACGATGCCCTGATGACTATCGGAGTTTACGAGTGCGGTAAGTCGACCGCGCTCGGTGTCAGCATGGATGGGTACCTGACGCGAAAGGCCGGAGAGAAGAGAGGCACTTTCAGGGGTACACCACACCTCGAGCACCCGTTCAGGGGCGACGCGAATCAGTTCAGCCACCGCATTGCGACCCATGACCCAATATCCAACGGGGCCACTACCTGCGCGGCCTGCCCGCTTTACAGAGGAATGCGGGCCTCGGTTTTGACGGTCAAACGGCGCTTGGGCCCTGAGCGGAGATGGGCTCCGGTTTGGAGTTCGATGATTGCCCCTCGAACGACTATCTTTCGTTGACTGCTGGGAGATCGGTTTGGGGATTGCTCCTGACCGCACAGAGCGTTGAGACGTTTTTTTTGGCGACATGAAAACTCCAAAGGTAATACCAAAGGCTACCTCGAGGAGGGTGTCTCCGTCAAAATAAGGGGGGAGCTTGGTGGTGCCGCCAAAGTCTCCCAATCTCAGTAAGCATCAATAATCGGCAGGTACATTGGGAAGCCCCGTTAGTTGTCGAAGGATGAGAGGGTTCGCGGGAGAACAATTTTATACTCCGCATATGTGTTGTGGGGCTTGATTTTGTGGTAATGAAGGAGGGTTATTTGAGGAGAAAATGGAATGAGTGAAGGGCGGACCAGTGGCGCAATCGTGGCGATACAGTGCCCCTCGTGTAAGACGAGGTTCGGGGTAGATTCACAGGTCCTTGGACAGGTCGCCCGTCCCCGGTTTCACTGTTCGAAGTGTGATACGACCTTCTCCCAGTCTCTCGCCTCAATCATGACCGCTGTCGATCGAGCTCGGGGTGCGGGGGGGCGACGAGCTGAGCGGGGTGGAGTCGCCGATAGTCGAGGTAGAGACTCACGAGAGGGGTACGCGGGGCCACCCGCAGGGGCGTCTTCTCTCGAACTTTCAAACTCCCCCCTCTTAGCCGCTCGTACATCAATGATACGTCCCGAGCCAGAGCTGCTTGGTGGACAAAGCGATGGCCGTGACCCTTTATTCGACTCTTCTCAGCCATCGTTTCCGCATACACCGCACTCCGTGTCAGAGGCAACGATCATGGTGCCTCCCCATTCGGTGAGAGAATCCTCAGCTGAACGCATCCCTGACGGTGGTCGATCAGCGGAGAAGCCTCGGGATGTATGGGCAGATTCGGCGAGTAACCGAGACAATCCCCAGCGGGAAGACATTCCTCCATCGCCATCGGAATCCGCCTCCTGCGAGGATCGGTCGCCTCCGAGGTCGGCGGACTTTTCTGAGCGGTCAGAATTGGTGGAAGCGACAGGAACGACCATCTCTTCCAGCCGGAGTTCGACCCGGCGTTTCGCTGCTCGGGCGACCTTGATAGCTGCTGCTCCCGTGGTCATAGTCCAACTGATACTCGTTGGGTTGACGGCTGCGGTGGTTCGGACTCCACAGAGGATCGGGAAGGGAGAGCAAGGTGGCTTGTTGGCACCTATCTTTGCTTCCCCTCTTAAGATGCCTCCTCCGGAGGTTCGGGTTGAGGAAGTGACCTTTCGAAAAGTGGATCTCGAGAGTGGCGAATCTCTTTATGTTGTTGAGGGGCGAGTCAAAAACGGGACCGCGTCCACTACATTGTCGCAGATTCAGGTGCAGGCCCTTACCTTTGATGATCGGGGATTCCCTCTACAAAAGGGGGTCGCACTGGCTGGGTCTCTTTTTTCAAGTGCTCGCTTCGTAAGTTTTTCGGCGAAAAAAAATCTTGAGATGCAGGAGGTATCGCTCAAGGGCAAGGCGCCGATTGTGGCAGGGGGTAGTAGTAATTTCCGGGTGCTTTTGCCCCTCGACTCAAACATTCTATCCAATCAGAAAGATCGTTCGTCAGCGAACGGAAACCCCGCATTCTTTTCAGCGCGTGTGTATGCGGTGTCAAAGGGTTCTTCAGGGCCCAGTCGTTAGGTGGGCCCGGGGACGCTCTAGACCTCTTTCTTCGCCTGTTTTGGGGCCTCTGTGTTGCCCATCGTCTCTGATTGCTTTCCTCCAGAGGTCGAACTCTCTGCAGTCACGTCAATAGCCATACCATCGCGATATGCTTTACGGAAGTTGCTGATACCGAGGCCGAGTCCTGAGCCGAGCTCTGGAATCCGCTTCACCCCAAAGAGCAGCACCACGAGCATTGCGATAACGCCTAATTCTAGACCCCCAAGATTAAACATGACGATTCCTCCACGCATTGATGCCGTACTTCATTGTGGAGCTTTTTAATTGATATGACAAGAAAATGGGGCCGTCGGTACCGAGAATAAAGGGTGCGGTTATTTCGATTCGATGGAGGTGTGCGCCATCAATGGTTCGTGTGCTAGGATGCCAAGAGATGGAGAAGCCTATCGGAGAGGGTGCTTCCTAGACCGGAGACAATATGAGTTCTGTGCCGCCAATCACGGCTTTTTCTCCCTACGAGGCAGCCCTTTTTTTCTCTCATTCTCGGGAAGAACGGCGTGTCTTGAGTTGGGCGGTCGCTGGTTCTTTGGTGGTACACCTTATCGTTGCGATAGCATTCGGTTTTGGCGGTTATGATTGGCAAAAAGGGGATGAGCCGTCGGCTCTCTTGGTGTCGTTTGAAGAGCCGCAGAGGATAGAAGCCCCGAGCCGTCCGAACCCTCGTCAGATCGTCGCGGAGCCCGCCTCGCAGATGAGCGAACCGCCCCCGCAAACACACCGATTTGCCGAGCGGGATCATCGCACCGATAAAGAACAGCTCGCGCGGGGGGTTGCGAATGATTCGGGACGCGGAGCGTCCCCCGTGGTGCACACGGCCCGAGTTTCAAAAGCTGATAGGGTGGCCGCAAATGGCCCATCTCGAGCCGTCAAACGTGAGGTTGTTTCTCATAAGCGGGAAGATGCTCAGGCCAAAGATGCGACAGATCGTCGGGATGGGACCAAAGGGAAAATCTCAGCCAAGGGAGGGGCATCAGGCCCAGTTGAGAGAATACGAAAAGTCACGGCCTTTAGTGCAGATAGTTTGCGTCTGGATCCTAGGGCGGTTCTCTCAAAGCTGGGCACCAATAATTCGGGGAGAAATGCGTCGAACGCAGCGAATTCGTCGGTGCTTCGGAATCTTGAAAAGGAGCCACCCTCCGCAGAAGCTCAGTCGAATGCTCGGCTCGATGCTGCGCTCGGGTCTGCGATTGGTGGATCGCTCGGAGGCGCGGGCTCGGCCGACGCGATAACGGGTATACGGGACGGGACAGTTACGCTTCTCAATACGAAAGCCGACAGGTATGCGGTCTTTGTTCGACGAGTTGCCTATCGAGTCTTTACCTCGTTACGCGAGATGGGATGGCAATCTCTCGCGGCGGCTCATATACGGGCAATCGGGCAACCGGTGATAGTCGTAGCCGAGTTATCCCTCGACGGGGCGTTCGTCACTGCAAGCATTCAGCAACCATCGGGTAGTATCCAATTCGATCGATTGGTCGAAGCGGCGGTTCGTCGCTCAGTGAGTGACCCGAATCCTCCCAAGGGGGCAGCTGCTGCAGATGGGAAGATACGATTTCTATTTCAGTCGAGAAGTACCGTTTCAATCGGAATGTCTGCAGGGCCTCAGGCGATGCCGAGCGAGCGGAGGTGGCTCGAATTGGGCACCGGACTGGATTGATTCAGAGCCGTTTCCCTGATTTTCTTCAGATCTAAGCCATTTTTTCTCCGACGGGCTTTCTAATCGATACACAGAATAGCGACAGAATCACCCCTCTTCACCCGTTTGCCGCAACCAAAAAAAGATCGATAGCCGTGGCATTTTCCTCCCGAGGGGATACGTTCATCACCAACACAAGCGCTTTCACATTCCGATGAATCTGCACATGGCTTCCCCCCATCAGTGGTCGGCTCATTGCATCCGGAGCGTTTTAGAAAACCGGCTGGATGATCATTCATCCAGAGACCACCTCGCCGCAGGCAGCCCGCGCGCGCCTCTGTCTCTGAAGGATCGCTGGCGGAAGATTCAACGACCGTTGTCCTTTCCTGCGCGGTATCGAGAGGAGGCATCGTAATGCCCTCCGATGCCATAAAAACGAAGGAGCTTGCACCGATACCGGCGAAATAAGGGGTAAGCCGAATTGAGAGTGGTTTTGAACGGCGAATCATCCGCCCCCTTTTTTATTTGAGCTCTCGATGGGATGGTAAGACGAATAGCGTCTCTCCGTCTATCATGACTGAATCAGTGATTCTAGGGAATTGCAAATACATACCTACCTGCCTTCGCTATCTCCTTTCATTGGAACCTTAACGGGAGTATCCTACGGAGGAGAGGGTTGTTTCGAACCGAAAGGCGAGTTTTACCAAAGTTTTTTCACGAAGGGTTGCCGATTATGACCAAACAGAGAATCGAAAGTGAGCCCCTCGAAGTTGGGCTGAGGCAGGCCCTGCAGGCCATCGATAACCAAATCGCCCGCGAGATGCAGCGCTCTCCAGCCGAACGAGAGTTGCAAGGGGTGCTTAAATGGGAGCCATTTGAATCTCGTGTAGAGCGGGTTTCAGCCTATCTTCTATCAATTTTTGGTGAGGATATTCAGCTTGATTCGCTTATAGTGCTCGCGCAGGCTCTCGTAAAGGCTCTATCGCTGGTCGTCGAAGATTGTGGAGCAGAGGGGCTCGGTGAAGTTCGATGTCGTTATATCGAACGAGCGGCAGAAGCGTTGGTTCGGGACGCGACAATGATGCGAGGATCGGTAACTAGCGGATTCACGATGAACTAGGTCTTGTTTGGGTCCTCGTTGAACGAGTCGTTTGCACTGAGCTCCAGCCAAAAGTGGATATGCTGATTTTCGAATCATGGAGGACTGAGGTATCGATTATCCTCGGTGTGCATTTGCGAGTTGCAGCCCATGTGTAAGGTTCCCAGCGAGGAGAGTACACTCCGAATGCGAAAGGGAGCCTTATTTTTTTGTTCTGGAAACATTTATCCCGCTGTGTCATCATAATGATAGAGGAAGCCCCTCGGTGGTGGACAGGAGGTGCAGCGAATCGGACAGTTTTCTCACCGATTGCCTCCGATGTTCCAGCTCCGTGGTTGACACAGTAAACACAGCTAAGGTAGCCCCCCTGTGCTAGAGGCGGGACCTTCTTCTAAAGGAGGTGATCCAGTGGAATTCTTAGGAATTACTCTAGTCAGCGAGGACGTGCCCGTTCTCTTTTAGAGGCGGTTCGTCGCATCTGGCGGGCGCTGAGAAGGAGAGCTGTAGCACAAGGGTTCTGTCCCTGGTGTGATTGACGACTCTCCTCCTTCCCCTTCCATCGCTCAGTTCTCTCTTGATTTGGAAGACTCTTTATTTCTCATCGGTACCCGCTCTGTCACCAGTTCGGCAGGTGGCGGGTGCCAAGTTCTCAAAAGGTCGCTACTCGAACGAGCTTGCCAAGCTAACGGAAAACGGCAGCTCCGAGAGGGGAGGGATCTCAGACGAATTAAGATGAGAAGGGAAGTAGTGTCGAATATCAAGCTGGGAGCATGGTGAGACTGGTGGGGAGGAGGCTTCTCTATATTGAGAAGGGAGTTGGGGAGCACGCTTCGAGCTGCGGTCCTGAAGGCGCCTTTTTCTTGTGTAGGTTTTTCTTATGTGGGTTTTTAAATAGTAGCTTTTGATATTAGCAATACAACGGTAAGAAATGTAACGGTAAGCAACGAACCGAAAGCGTTGCCTTCCTCCAATCGCTGACTGACCGTCCTTTCTTGCATGCCAATCTACAATCCTTCCGAACAGAATTGGTCGGCCCCTTAGATGGTGACTCTGACTTAGATGGTGACTCTGACTTAGATGGTGACTCTGAAGAGGCAGGTGCCGAATCGATTGCAGGAATATAAAAACCTCTGAATTTCTGGAGCTGGCAACAGGAATTGAACCCGTAACCTGCTGATTACAAATCAGCTGCTCTACCAATTGAGCTATGCCAGCAAGACGTAAGGAGGGTAAAGGGTTCTTCGTGTCTTGTAAAGAGTCTGCAAGGGCCACTCAAAACTTCCTCAAGGCGCTTACTTGAATCGTCAAGTTGAATGAATAGATTAAAACCCCCGCGCCACTTTGAATTTGATCTCTAAGCTGGCCGTGAGTGCCGCACCATTTACTTCTTGGTTGAAATCCGCGATACTCCTTCCTGCGCCCGCGTAGCTCAGTTGGTAGAGCACTCCCTTGGTAAGGGAGAGGTCATGGATTCGAGTTCCGTCGCGGGCTTGTTTGATTTTCTGTGCGCGGCTCGCATCAAAAGAGCCTGTACGCCTGTAGCTCAACTAGGTAGAGCAACGGATTCCAAATCCGTAGGTTGGGGGTTCGATTCCCTCCGGGCGTGTTCCCCTCAGTCCTCTGGCGCCATCCCAACCTCCTTTCACACCGAAATCAGGCGTCAGGCCTGATGCCCTCACCTTCCAGCCCGATGCCTTGCTATCAAACCCGATTTTGGAGGTGGGACCCTTAGCGCCTGAGTAGAAAAATGAGAAAAAATGCGGTTGAGTGCCGGCAGGTGCCGATATCTAGGGTCGGTGCTGATGCTCCACGTCCGCTCGACTCAGCATGCGTGGCTGTGCTCCACCTGGATGTTAATCCGGGGTTAAAATTTCAGGCATGGAGCGTTGAGTCGAGCTTAAGCAGACCTGTGGGGGCTTCAGCTGGCTTTATTAAGGTTTCTGTTTGTCTTGAATTTTAGGTCGGGGAGAGAGATGCCAAAAAACCGATTCAGGAGAGATAGGGGATCCGAGAAGAGGTTGAACACCCCGCTCGAACCGCCAAAACCGCCTTCAATCAGCAAAAGGCTGGGATTCGTCACCGACGTTAGAATCAATTCGGTTGTGATTCATGCTGAACCTGATGCAATCGAACAATCGGGTCTCTTTGCGGGGGCTTTCTTCGCGATAGAAATCGACTCTGGGACCATAATAGGAACCATTTCATCGGTTCAGTCCGCTATCGAGGGATCAACGGCGAGGGGTGATTTGGTTGCAACCATCCAAAAAGGCTCAGGTCGGGTCGAACCGGGCGTGAGTCGACCGCCACTGGTCGGGAGCCCAGTTTTGGCAGCGGATGTGAATCTTGCAAAAAAAGTCACTCAGTCGAGGGAAGTTTTGTCGACAAACGTTGCAATTAATCTGGCAACCTTGCCTCACGACGAGTCGGTTAGCTTGTCATTCATCCCCGAGCATCTTTTTGGACGCCATCTGGCGGTTGTCGGAGCTTCGGGGTCGGGAAAGAGCTGGACTTTGGGACGAATCGTCTCGGAGTGTGCGAAATTTCGCTCAAAGGTAATTTTATTCGATGCAACGGGTGAATTTCGTCCATTGAGGCAAGGGGCCCGTCATGTGTATATCGGAGATGATCCTTACGCCCCCCCTTATGCTGTTCCCGTATCGATTCCATACTCGGATCTCAATGAAAGCGATCTCTTCGCTATCTTCCAACCCGTAGGACAAAGTCAGGCTGCCAAGCTTCGGGCTGCGATAGAGAGTTTGCGACTTGCTCGGCTTGAACCGGGCCTGGCCCCCAATGGGATGATTTTAAAGGCACATCGTTCGAAGAAAGATTTCTTTGCGGCACGGAGTGACTATGCGCAAGAGCTGGAGGATCCTCGCGCCTTATTTGACATTAGAGTCCTGTGTGCCCAAATCCAGAATGAATGTGTTGATGCTCAGCAAAGTCCGAGCGAGCCGATGTATTGGGGGGGGCAGAATGCGGTCGATTATTCCCATTGTGTCGCCTTAATTAACAGAATTCAGGATGTGATTCGCCTTCCGAGTCTCAACCCTATCTTCTCCCCGAGAGATGAGCCCGCGCTATTCGACGAGATACTAAATTTTCTGCAAGCTGAAGATGAATCGGTGTTAAGAATCAATCTTCAGTATCTTTCCTTCGCGCACCACGCGCGTGAGATCGTCGCAAATGCAATCGGACGTTATCTAATGGAAGCTGCTCGCCTCGACGTTTTCAGAAAAAAGCCACTCCTCGCCATCGTCGATGAGGCCCATCAGTTTCTCAACAATACATTGATTCCAGACAGTAAAGATAATCGATTGGATTCTTTCGCGTTATTGGCGAAGGAGGGGAGAAAATACGGACTAACCATGTGTCTAGTGACTCAAAGGCCCCGCGATATTCCTGAGGACATCCTGAGTCAGATGGGCACCATGATTATACATCGACTAGTCAATCATCACGACTTATCGATTGTCGAGCGAGCTGCGGGAGGGCTTCATGGGATGGTTGCATCTGGAGTTCCATGTCTTCGAACTGGCGAGGCAATACTTTTGGGCGTCGATTTTCCGATGCCAACAAGGATAAGAATACAAGCACCTTGGGAAAGTCCCGAATCGCAGGGCCCAGATTTTCAAAAGTACTGGATATGAGTGCCGATTCCATTCCGACGGATACCCGGGGGCCCTCGACTGTGCACCCCGTCAACTGAACGACACTGAAAAAGATTATTGGATGGAGGAAGCAAGCCTTTAGCCAGAGAGTCCGGGGTTGAGGGCTGTCTCGGGCCCCGGACCAGGGCTAGGGGACGGGTTCGGAGGCGTGCGACATTTGAATAATCACGGTATTTTTCTTAAGTACCCGTTAATGGGTCGATCACCGTTTACATCTCAGGTAATTTTGTGCAACATACGTTTGGCCATTGTAGAAAGCTGCGGGAGTAGCTCAGTTGGCTAGAGCGTCAGCCTTCCAAGCTGAAAGTCGCGAGTTCGAGTCTCGTCTCCCGCTTTTAAGAAGTATCATAATATACAGGCCGGTCAGGTAGTATGATAGCGGACTATTCACGCGACGCGAGGGCGCAGATGGTCAGCTAGAGTTAGAAGAAGGACCATAAATTCGGTGAGATGCCCGAGTGGCTAATGGGGGCAGACTGTAAATCTGCTGGCTTGCGCCTACGGGGGTTCGAATCCCTCTCTCACCAAGCTCATTTTGCCCGAATCGCTCATTGGAAGAAAACCCGGACAGCTGAGAGCCTTTCGTGTGTCCCCATGTATTCGGAGGGGGGAAGAAAAGTCCTCCTACGGCGTGTTTAGCGGGGGATTTGGCCAAAAAATCACGGAAAGGGGTTGTCGGTGCCTCAGCCTTCTGCTAAGCTCCCGGCGTTTCGAACGTAGTCAGGTCTGCTCCAGCAAGGATAGGCGGGCCCCTTTGGCGGGGGGCGGTCTACAACAAAGTGAAAGCTGGTGACAGCAGGGTCCGACGGGGTAATCTCTCGTATCTCGTCGAGTCGATAGCCGTTGAGACCTCTAAGGTGGCGGCAGATATGCTGACAGCCCCAAGGTAAACCTCGGCAATGAAAGATAATCTGTCAAGGTGTAAGCTTTGATTGGCTCACAGGCAGAAGTATTGGTCGGTCGCTAGCCACAGTCGGCTTCCGAAGATTAGAGAGGCTAAGATGGCTAAAGTAGCCCAAGAAATGATTTCTCAAAGTGCGTATCGTCGCGCATCGTCGTATTTTGGCGAGAGTCTTGGAGAGTTGAAGAAGGTTCAGCCCCCTTCAAGGCAGGAAACCCGCCTTCAAACTTTGGTGGTATTGGGTCTAATAGCGATGTTTTCAGCCGTTCTTGCGGTCATGGATGGCCTATTCAATGTGGTCATGTCCTGGATTGTCTAGTCGGCATTGAGATGCTGTCGCCGGTTGAGGGCGAGGGGTGATTTTTTGAAATGGATGCGTATTGGCTTGTGCCGGCTTTCTGAAGCACAAAGGGGGCAATATGGGGGAAGAACAGGCTGAACATAAGCATGAGGCAAAGCTCTCATGGTATGTAGTGCATGCGTACTCAGGATTTGAGCTCAAGGCTAAGCAGGCTCTCGAGGAGCGGATCCGATTAGCAAAGATGGACAGCTGGTTTGGTGATATTCACGTTCCGCAAGAAAAGGTAGTGGAACTCGTCAAAGGCCAGAAGAAGACAAGCAACAGAAAGTTTTTCCCCGGATATATGCTCGTCCAAATGGTCTTGAACCAAGACACATGGCATTTGGTGAAGGAGACTCCAAAGATAACAGGCTTTATCGGGGATGCTACGGACCCTTCTCCCCTCTCGGACGAGGAAGTGCTGCGAATCATATCGCAGGTAGAGGAGGGGGCCTCCTCCCCTCGAGCGAGATTCTCATTCGAACAGGGAGAGACAGTCAAGGTCGTGGATGGGCCATTTGCCGACTTTAGCGGTACTGTGGAAGAGGTGAGGCCTGAAAAGGGTAAAGTTAAGGTGTTAATTAGCATCTTCGGGAGGGCAACCCCCGTAGAGCTTGATTTTATGCAAGTGGAGAAGTGCTAACGTGGCAAAAGAGGTAACAGCGATAGTGAAGTTGCAGCTCAAGGCAGGACAAGCTAATCCGGCGCCCCCGGTAGGCCCGGTTCTTGGACAGCATGGGGTTAATATCATGCAATTCTGTAAGGAGTTCAATGCAAGGACTCAAAGTAAGCTAGGGGAGGTCACTCCTGTCCTGCTTACCGTTTACAAGGATAGGTCATTCACGTTCGAGATTAAGACTCCCCCAGTTTCATATCTTATTAAGAAGGCAGTTGGGATTGAATCGGGCTCGGCGGTTCCCAATAAAACAAAAGTGGGTCGGTTGAAGCGAAGCCAAGCATACGAAATTGCTCGAGCCAAGCTTATCGATCTTAACGCAAACGACGAAGATGCGGCGTTCCGGATTGTCCAAGGCACCGCTCGGAGTATGGGGGTGGATATCATCGATTAGACGGGATAGGTACCTTCTGGGGCTGGGTAGAGGCTGCCACTGATTCGAAGAGCAGTGAAGATCTGTCTGAAGCCGCATTTATCGATCAAGGAGGCACCAAAGAGGTGTCTACAAACAAGGGAGAAGTGATGGCTCAAAAGGGAAAGCGATTCAAAAGGGTGGCAGCCCTCGTCGACAAGGCAAAGCTTTATTCGGTGGAGGAAGGATGCCAACTTTTAAGTAAGACGGCATCGGCGAAGTTCGACGAGACGGTTGAGCTCGCGGTAGGTCTTGGCGTTGACCCGCGAAAAGCCGATCAGAATGTGAGGGGCAGTGTTGCATTACCTCACGGGCTCGGGAAGTCAGTTCGTGTGGCGGTCTTTGCCCGTGGCGAAAAAGCAGTCGAGGCGCAGTCGGCCGGAGCTGATATTGTTGGAGCCGAGGATCTCGTTCAAAGGGTCCAAGAGGGTTTTCAAGACTTCGACTCGGTTATCGCAACCCCAGACATGATGGTCCAGGTCGGGAAAATTGGAAAAATTTTAGGACCTCGAGGGTTGATGCCTTCCCCTAAGATAGGGACGGTCACATTCGACGTTGCTGATACCGTTCGTGCGGTGAAAGCCGGCCGAGCCGATTACAAAGTTGATAAGACTGGGATCATCCACGTTCCTCTGGGGAAGGGATCGTTTAAGCCGGAGCAGCTTCTTGATAATCTCAATGCAGTGATGGGGGCGATTAACAAGGCAAAGCCCTCAACCTCCAAGGGGATATATCTCAAGAATGCAGCGATTAGTTTAACGATGGGTCCCGGGATTCGTCTCGATGTCGCTCCGCTCAGGACAGTCTAGGAGATTATGGGGTTAAAGATGGACCGTGCAGAAAAAAGAGAAGAAATTGGGACTCTGACCGAGTGGTTTAGCAATTCTCAGGTGGCAGTGTGTGCTGATTACCGCGGGATGACTGTCGCTCAGTTGTCTTCACTGAGAAGGGAAATAAGGGCCTCTGGAGGTAAGGCTCGGGTAGTCAAGAATACTCTCGCTCGTCGGAGCGCACGAGAGGCCCTAAAAGGGCGGTCAGATGCGGAAATCGGCCGTTTTTTAGAGGTGCTGAAGGGGCCAACTCTAATAATCTACTCCTTTTCGGACCCGGTAGCCCCGACCAAGATAATCGCAAAGGCCGCAAAGGACATCGAGGCATTTTCGGTTAAGGGAGCCTTTCTCGACGGACAGTTTCTAGACGAGAAAGGAGTCGATGAGTTATCGAAGATGCCTGGACGCGAGGAGGTCTTGGCACAGCTCCTCAGGCTGATGAATACTCCTGCGACCAACCTAGTCAGATTGCTGGCAGCCCCGAGCACTCAGGTCGTTCGGGTGGTTGACGCGTATCGGGAAAAATTGGCGGCGGGATAAATTGGAAGAGATTGAGGACTCCGAGGTCTCGCTTGTCAGAAAGGGATCGCAGAGTCGATTGGAGAAAAGTTGTAATTTAAAGGCGATGCCTGACGATTCCGTACCTTCAGGCAGGGTCGTACTAATAACCAGAAACGGAAAAGACGGAGTAGACGATGAGTGAAGTAAGCATGGATCAGGTTAAGACCTTTATCAAAAACCTCACCCTCATGGACGCAGCAAAGCTCGTGAAGGACCTCGAGGAGGAACTTGGTGTTTCTGCGGCTGCTCCTGTTGCTATGGTAGCGGGCGGGGCGGCCGGGGCAGCTGCAGCTCCGGTGGAGGAGCAGACTGAGTTCACGGTAGTGCTCGAAGACGCTGGGGCAAAAAGGGTCGATGTGATTAAGATTGTGCGCGAGTTGACAGGATTGGGCCTCAAAGAGGCAAAAGACCTAGTGGATGCAGCTCCTAAGCCGGTCAAGGAGGGCCTGTCGAAGGGCGACGCAGAGACGGCGGTCAAAAAGTTTGCCGAAGCTGGCGCGAAAGCCGGAATGAAGTAGGAGTTCTTCGGTCGCACAGTCGGAATAGCTCGGCCGAGAAATCGAAATTTGATGATACGGTCGAGCAGTCCGCTACTCAATACCTAGCCCGTCGGTCACAGACTTCTAGGTTCTGTTCAAAGCTAGGCAAATACGATAAAGTATTGGGGCATCATCCCAGTATGCCAAGATAACCGCCGGAGTGTTGCCACGGAACGCGTCGCATACGTAGCGCCCTTTAGAAGATGGGCTCCGGACGGACAGCAGCCTCGCCTTATTGGAGGGGTTTTTTCAAGCGGGCAGGATCGGGGGCGTTCGAAGGGGAATGCATGATAGGGCGAGATCACCGGAGCGCCACCAAATTTGTTGGTTGCGATAGTCTTCAGATCATCCCTGAGCATGGAAGAAAATTCGGGCAGCAGAGATTTGACCGGCCTTCGAAGACGAAGGAGATGGGAGTATGTTCCTTAATTGGGGGAGGCACTAAACGATTTAAGTGAGCCTTAGTATCCGTCTGGCATAGAGACCCTGGGGGAGGTACCTCGGTCACTTTGTCGTGATAAATTTAAAAAGGGGAGCCGTCAAAGACAGTCGGACCCTCTACCGTCGAGTCCAGAAACGATGAGTCAAAAAGTACAGACCACGAAATCGCAAACATCGAGAGTAAAAACCAATTTTCGGCTCAGGCGGAGCTACTCCAAAATCCAGGAGGTCACCGAGTTACCCAACCTCATTGGGATCCAGCGCAATTCATACGAGAGATTTCTGCAGGCCGATGTGGAGCCAGATCGACGTCTGGATATCGGGCTTCAAAGAGTATTCAGGTCTGTTTTTCCGATCAAGGACTACAACGATACAACCTCCCTCACCTTTGTCGGATATTCGCTCGGAAATCCAAAATACGACCAAGAGGAGTGCCGGCAGCGGGGTATGACCTGGGCTGCGCCTCTTCGTGTTACAATTCAGCTTGAGCTCTGGGATGTTGCGAGTGAAACGGGTCAACGGACTCTAAGCGCTCTCAAAGAGGATGTCGTTTATTTCGGCGAGATTCCCCTTATGACTGAAAAGGGGACTTTTATCATCAACGGCACGGAACGAGTAATCGTTAGCCAGCTCCACCGGTCGCCGGGGGCTTTCTTCGATCACGATGATGGGAAGAGCCATGTCTCGGGTAAGCTGCTTTATTCAGCGCGCATCATACCGTACCGTGGCTCGTGGATAGACTTTGAATTCGACATAAAGGATATCCTGCACGTCCGAATAGATCGACGACGAAAGCTTGGAGCTTCGGTACTTCTTCGTGCAATTGGGATGTCTCCCGACGAGATTCTCTCTGAATACTATAAAACGGACACTATTCGTTTTGGAAAAAGAGGGATTGTAACCAAGGATTTCAAAGCCGACCAGCTCGAAGGGCAAAAGTCCTTTCAAGAGATTAAGGTCGGGGGGCGGGTCCTCGTTCGGCAGGGCGGTAAGCTTAATCGGGCGGTGATACGACGATTAAGAGAGGCGGAAGTGGTCTCTATAGAAGTTGCCCCGGACTCAGTGATAGGGATGGTCAGTGCCGACACGATTGTTCGAGCCAATCAAGAGTTGATTAATCGCCGGACCGGTGAAGTAATTGCTGAGGCGGGCGAGGTGTTGATCGGATGGGATATCATTAAGGAGCGGTTTGGCGAGCTGATTGAGGTTGGTAACGAGGCGGAAGTAGCAGCGTTGTGTGAGGGCCTGTCAGTTATCGTGCATGCTGGGGGTGAGCTGACGGCTGACAAGGTCAACGTCAAGGGTGACATCCTTGAGTCAGGAACTTTATCCCTTCTCCGAGATGCGGGTATTGAATCCCTGAGAGTTCTTTATCTTGATGATCATCATATCGGTGACTCCCTGCTGAGAACGCTCCTGACGGATAAAGTCGAGGTGGATAGAACATCGATATCCGATCGCTTATTGAACAAAGGCTCTACCGAAGCTGTGATCGAGATATATCGTCGGCTTCGTCCGGGCGACCCTCCGCGTGCCGAGACTGCACATGCAACATTCAGGAACCTTTTCTTTAACCCAGAGCGGTACGACCTGTCGGATATAGGGCGCTACAAGATAAATCATAAACTCTTTATCTCTCAGGGGAAGGAGCCGCCCCCATTAACCGAGAGTGCGCTTACTAGCGCTGATATTAAGGAAACAATTCGATATCTGCTTCACCTGAGGACCTCATCAGATTCGGTCCGATTCGCGGTGGATGATATCGATCATCTTGGGAACCGTAGGGTTCGGGCAGTAGGGGAGCTGATTGAAAACCAGTACCGGGTAGGCCTTGTCCGGATGGAGAGGGCGGTAAAAGAGCGGATCGGCATGCAAGATGTCGATACTCTCGTGCCACAGGATTTGATAAATTACAAGCCGGTCGCTGCCGTTGTCAAAGAGTTCTTCGGTTCGTCACAGCTGTCTCAGTTCATGGACCAGACTAACCCCTTGTCGGAAATCACTCATAAGCGCCGTCTGTCGGCGTTGGGTCCAGGGGGCCTTACTCGGGACAGAGCGGGTTTTGAAGTTAGGGATGTAAACCCAACCCACTACGGTCGGATTTGTCCGATTGAGACTCCTGAGGGACCGAATATAGGTCTCATAGCCTCCCTTGCAGTTTACGCAAGGGTAAACGAGTTTGGGTTCGTCGAAACTCCCTACCGAGTTGTGGATAACGTAAGTCGGGTTTCCTCAGACATTGTTTACCTCTCCGCCCTGGAAGAGGAGCGGGAGACGATCGCGCAAGCCAGCGCCCCCTTGGATGATGAGGGTCGATTTGTTGGTGCGGTTTCCTGCCGGAAGAATGGGGAATATGTACTCGCTTCTGGTGGCGATGTTACACGAATGGATGTGAGCCCCAAGCAGATAGTTAGTGTTGCGGCAGCTCTAATCCCGTTCCTTGAAAATGATGACGCCAACCGAGCTCTAATGGGGTCGAACATGCAACGACAGGCGGTGCCCTGTCTTCGAGCGCAGGCACCTCTGGTTGGTACTGGCATGGAAAAGCCGGTGGGCCGGGACAGTAAGGCAACGGTGGTGGCCTCTCGGTCAGGACGAGTGGTCGCGGTTGATTCAGAGAGAATAGTGATCCGAGCAGATCAAACCTCGGATAATGAGTTAGACACTGGGGTTGATATTTACAACTTAGTAAAGTATCGCCGTTCCAACCAAAACACATGTATTAATCAGAGACCAATAGTACGTCCAGGTGAAGTGATATCAGCCGGTGAAGTAATAGCCGATGGACCTAGCACCGAGATGGCGGAGTTGGCCCTCGGGCAGAATTGTTTAGTTGCTTTTATGCCGTGGGGCGGGTACAACTTTGAGGATTCAATCCTCATCAGCGAGGAGATGGTAAAGAACGACTTCTTCACCTCTATACACATTGAAGAGTTTGAATGCGTTGCGAGAGATACGAAGTTAGGACGGGAGGAAATTACCCGCGATATTCCAAACGTCGGGGAAGAGGCGCTGAGGAATCTGGATGAATCCGGAATAATCAGGATCGGTGCCGAAGTTGCACCAGGGGATATATTGGTTGGCAAAATTACCCCAAAAAGCGAGACCCAGCTCAGTCCAGAAGAGAAGCTTTTGCGAGCAATTTTTGGCGAGAAGGCAGGGGAGGTTCGTGATACTAGTCTGAAGCTGCCTCCAGGCGTGGAGGGTACCGTGGTCGCTGCCCAAGTATTCTCAAGAAAGGGCACTGAGAAAGATGAGCGGACCTTGGCGATTGAACGACGGGAGATCCAAAAGCTGGAGCAGGATCAAAGGGATGAAATAAATATCATACGCGATACAGCGCTCAAGGAGATCAAAGAGCTGTTGGTAGGAAAGACCACAGCTGTACCCGTTATAGATGAGTATCGCCGAATTCTAGTAGAGCGCGGTGTGGTAGTCGATGAGCCTTTATTAGATTCAGTGCCTTTTGAATATCTTCTGAGCTTCGATGTTGGGGACCAGTCGATACGAGAAATCATAAATCGGGTAGTTGTTAGAACGGGACAGCTGATAAACAGCAAACGAGCTCTTTTGCAGGAGAAGACAAAGCGCCTCAGCGAAGGGGATGAGCTCGCTCCCGGTGTAATAAAAATGGTCAAAGTTTTTATTGCCATAAAGCGGAAGCTTCAAGTTGGAGATAAGTTGGCAGGACGGCACGGAAACAAAGGAGTTCTCTCAAGAGTGCTCCCCAAGGAGGACATGCCCTACATGGCAGACGGCCGACCTGTGGATGTCGTGCTCAACCCCCTCGGTGTACCATCTCGAATGAATGTAGGCCAGCTACTCGAGACTCATTTAGGTTTAGCGGCTTATGTCACCGGTCGAAGATTTGAGGAGGTTTTGGAGAAAGTGATGGACCCGGCGACCGGAGTTCTACGGGATGATGTTGACGAGACGGTTCGAAGTCAAGCAGTTCGGGAGCTAAGGTTGGTCATGAAAGTTGTTTTTGGAGACTCCAAGGAAGGTCAACACCTCTCAGAGCTTTCTGACCCCGAATTGCTAGAAGTTGCCCGTCGTCAACGAAAGGGCGTGCATCTCGCGACACCCGTCTTCGATCCTGCGACTGAGCCGGAGATCCGAAGCTTGTTGTCGGGCCTAGGGGTCTCGGAATCAGGGCAGGTCCAGCTGTATGATGGTCGGACGGGAGAGGCATTTAAGGAGAAAGTTACTGTCGGGATCATGTACATGCTGAAACTCGACCATTTGGTGGATGACAAGATTCATGCCCGCTCGATCGGACCATATTCGCTTGTGACCCAACAGCCTCTGGGGGGGAAGGCTCAGATGGGGGGACAGCGGCTTGGTGAAATGGAGGTTTGGGCGCTCGAGGCGTATGGGGCGGCCTTTACCCTTCAGGAGTTCCTCACGGTTAAATCTGACGATGTAGCTGGAAGAACTCGGATGTACGAGTCGATTGTGAAGGGAGAGCATGTGCTCGAACCGGGGCTGCCCGAGTCGTTCAATGTTATGATGAAAGAGTTGCAATCGCTTGGACTTGATGTAGAGCTGGTCGAAGCGGCGCAGCCATCAGCGGAATCGGATATCGATCTAGATGGGGGCCGAGCTTACGGGGTGATGTAGACGGGAAGTCCCTCGGCGAACTTGCCCCAAAAAAATCATCAAGGCCACAGACGACTTGTTCAATAGAAAGGGTATATACAACAGCATGGACAATCTATTCTCTCTTTTTGAGAAACCTAAGAACCCCGTCTCTTTCAGCGCGCTTAAGATATCTCTGGCGAGTCCCGAGCGCATCAAGAGTTGGTCATTCGGTGAAGTGACAAAGCCCGAGACGATAAATTATCGAACACTTAAACCTGAACGTGATGGGTTGTTCTGTGCAAAAATCTTCGGCCCCGTTAAGGATTACGAGTGCATTTGTGGTAAATACAAGCGCCTTCGGCATAGAGGAGTCGTTTGTGAGAAGTGTGGGGTAGAGGTAATACAATCAAAGGTACGACGTGAGAGGATAGGTCACATTGACTTAGCCTGTCCGGTTGCTCATATATGGTTCCTGAAGAGCCTTCCTTCTCGAATAGGGGCTGTTTTGGATGTATCGCTTCGGGATCTAGAAAAAATTCTCTATTTCGAAAGCTACATTGTTACCGACCCTGGAGAGGCTGATCTTCAGTATGGCGAGTTGCTGACTGAGAAGGAGTATCGGACTCAAAGGGAAAAGTACGGTTCACGCTTCGAAGCTGGGATGGGTGCGGACACTATATTAAAAATGCTGAAAGGTGTAGATGTTCCGCGGCTCTCACTAGAATTGCGGGAGGAACTCCGTAACGTCACCTCAGAGGCCAAGAAGAAAAAGCTTACGAAGAGGCTCAAGGTCCTTTCCGCCTTCCAGCAGAGCGGTAACCGTCCGGAATGGATGATCTTGACGGTAATACCTGTTATCCCGCCGGACCTCAGGCCCTTGGTTCCGTTGGATGGAGGTCGGTTTGCGACCAGCGATCTAAACGACCTATACCGTCGGGTTATTAATCGTAATAACCGACTAAAGCGTCTGATAGAGCTGAGTGCTCCTGATATCATCATTCGTAATGAAAAACGGATGCTTCAGGAGTCGGTAGATGCCCTTTTCGATAATGGCCGACGAGGAAGGACTATCACAGGACCAAACAAACGACCACTTAAGTCGTTGAGCGATATGCTCAAAGGAAAAGGCGGTCGATTCAGACAAAACCTACTTGGAAAGCGGGTCGATTATTCCGGTCGGTCGGTCATTGTGGTTGGTCCAGAGCTTCGACTGCATCAATGTGGTTTGCCAAAAAAAATGGCCCTCGAGCTGTTTAAGCCTTTTATCTACAGTAAGCTCGAAGAGCGAGGCTATGTAACCACCATCAAGAGTGCAAAGAAGATGGTGGAGAGTGAAAAGTCAGTTGTCTGGGATATTCTCGACGACGTTATCAAAGAACACCCGGTTCTGCTAAACCGTGCGCCGACGTTGCATAGGCTTGGTATTCAGGCATTCGAACCCCTTCTGATTGAAGGGAAGGCGATACAACTTCATCCGCTCGTGTGTAGTGCATTTAACGCTGACTTCGACGGCGACCAGATGGCGGTTCATGTACCACTTTCTATTGAGGCTCAAGTCGAGTCTCGGGTCCTCATGATGTCGACGAACAACATACTCAGCCCCGCATTCGGGAAGCCAGTAATTGTGCCGTCTCAGGATATCGTGCTCGGTCTTTATTATATGACGCGAGAGCGACCCTTTAGTCTTGGTGAGGGTCGGGTATTCGCGAATATGGACGAGGTGTGGATAGCCTGGGAATCTGGGGAAATCCACCTTCAGGCCAGTATTAAGTGCCGAATTGAGGGAGCGTTGGCAGAAACAACGGTAGGGCGGGTCTTGCTCTGTCATCTTTGCCCACCTCATACGCTCCCCTTTAAGCATTTCAATAAGGTGATGAAGAAAAAAGAAATTTCCAATCTTATTGACGAATGCTTTCGGGTACGGGGCAACAAGGCCACGGTGTTGCTTGCTGATAAGTTAAAAGATATTGGATACCGCTTCGCGACACTTGCGGGTATTTCAATTGGAATCAACGACATGGTGATCCCGGACACCAAGCAACAAATTCTAGCTGATGCAGATCGCAAGGTCGCTGAAATTGATGGTCAGTATCAGGAGGGTTTGATAACAGCGGGCGAACACTACAATAAAGTAATCGATATCTGGTCTGATGTAACAGATAGGGTTGCAGAGGATGCGATGCAGCGTATCTCTTTCGCAACCTTCACCGATTCAGAAACGGGCCAGACTCGGAAAGGACCATCGTTCAATTCGGTTTATATCATGGCTGACTCAGGTGCTCGCGGTTCGCCCACGCAGATTCGACAGGTCGCTGGGATGCGGGGGCTGTTTACAAAGCCTGACGGTTCAATTATTGAGCAGCCGATCAAGGCGAACCTCAGGGAGGGCCTCAGTGTTCTTCAATATTTTGTATCCACTCACGGTGCACGTAAGGGGTTAGCTGATACAGCCCTCAAAACGGCTAATTCAGGGTATCTGACACGGCGACTCGTCGATGTTGCTCAAGATTGTATCGTTACCGAGTATGATTGCGGGACGACGGACTCAACTGAAATCTCAGCACTTATCGAAGGGGGTGAAGAGATCGAGCCGCTATCAACTCGGATTTTAGGAAGAGTCGCCGGAGAAGATATTAGGGATCCCATCAGCGGTGAAGTGCTCGTCGAGCGTAATCAGGAGGTTGACGAGGAGCGGTGCGCACGCATCTCTGGCTCCGGGTTAGATCGGGTTCAGATTCGCTCGGTGCTGACTTGTGAGAGTAAAGTCGGGGTATGCGCTCTATGCTATGGTCGTGACCTGGCCAGAGGTCATCTTGTTAACATCGGGGAAGCCGTCGGTGTTATAGCAGCTCAGTCGATTGGAGAACCAGGGACTCAGTTGACTATGAGGACCTTTCATATCGGGGGTGCAGCTTCGGGGCGCGCAGAACAGACCTCGCTTGAGGCTCGATATGCGGGAATGGTTCGTCTCGAGGATGTCAGGGTTGCCACCCGGCGAGATGGGGGGATGATAGTTATGACCCGAAAGGGTGAGCTCGTGATAGTCGACGATCAAGATGGTCGTGAGCGAGAGCGTCACCCAATTGTCTATGGAGCCAGGTTGCATGTACGAGAGGGGGCTACTGTTCAAGCGGGGCAATTATTGAGTGAATGGGATCCGTTTACAATTCCAATCCTTAGCGAAGTTGCGGGCCGCGTAGAATGGGTCGATATAAATGAGCACACTCTTGAAGAGCGGGCCGATGAACGAACGGGGTTTGTTGAGAAAGAGGTTGTTCAGGCGAAAGACCGAACGAGCGATCTTCGACCTCGGCTCGTTATTCACGGGGGCGAAGGGGAAAGTCGGGTATACAATCTTCCAGTGGGTGTGCGGCTTACGGTTGAGCATAACAGTGATATTGATGCTGGTGATGTGATTGCCAAGCGGGAAAGGGCGACAACAAAGACGAAAGATATCACCGGGGGCCTCCCTAGGGTAGTCGAGCTTTTTGAAGCTCGCAAACCGAAGGATCCTGCCGTGGTGGCCGATGTGGATGGAATAGTTGACTTTGGTGACGACTCCCGGGGAAAGCGTCGTATTGTCGTGACACCCGAGCTAGGGGAGCCTCGTGAATATTTAGTTGCAAAGACCAAACATATTGGTGTGCAGAAAGGGGATAGGGTTAAGGCAGGTGAGGCGCTTACGGATGGGTCGGTAAATCCGCACGATATTCTTCGTATCGAGGGAGTCAAGGCGCTTGCAGGGTATCTCGTGGATGAAGTCCAGGAAATCTATCGCCTGCAGGGGGTAAGGATAAATGACAAGCATATCGAAGTAATTGTCAGGCAGATGCTTCGTCGGGTAAAGATAGCAGATTTCGGGGACACCGATTTCCTGGCTGGGGATAGTGTAGAGCGTTTTCGAGTTATCGAGGCTAATCAGGAGATCCTAGCCAAGGGAGGTCGGCCGGCAACTTACGAGCCACTGCTTTTGGGTATCACAAAGGCTTCCTTATCAACCGATTCGTTCATTTCAGCGGCGAGCTTCCAAGAAACGACGAAAGTTTTAACGGAAGCAGCGGTATCTGCGAAGGTGGATCCTCTCCGTGGATTGAAAGAGAACGTAATCATGGGCCGGTTGATACCCGCTGGATCGGGTATGTCCGAGTATGCCAATAGACATGTTCAAGTGGAGGGTAAGGTTGTGAACGAAGAGCCACGCGCACGTGTTGACGCTCGTCTAACCCAGACGACCATTGAGAGCCTATCGGGGTTACTGTAGGGCTAAAGTGCACGAGTCGGGGCGAGGGGTGCCAGCGGACGGAGACAGCGCTTTAAGAATAAAAGGGGGCATCAGCCCCCTTTTATTTTTGGCGGGAGCCAGAATAGGGGGGCAAGAAGAAAATTGATTTTATGAAAGTAAAAAAGTAGGAGCATTTGGAAAAAAATGAACCAAATCCTTGACACGGGAGTGGTCACGAGTCAGAATCCCGTTGCTCAAGCGGCCTGTGCCAGATGGCTAGAAAACTGAAGGTTTCAAAGTTGCTTCCGCCATATGAGCAAGTAAGGCGGAAGAATCAGTCTAGCGTAATGGAATGCAATGCCTATGCCCGTAGGTAACATTTCGCATAGTGTAGGCAGGCTCAAAAGCTGAATTATTTCAGCAAACGTAAACGGGACATCTCAAAAAGACTCATCCTGTTTATATAAGCCATATCACCTGGTGGGCCAGTCAACAGAGTCTGGTCTAGGCGGTAAGAGGCCCGTCGAGAAGGGCGGGACAAGCTCTTGAGGGGAGATCGGGAGCGAGTCAGACGACAAAGCGTGAGAAGGAACTTTTCGTATGCCAACAATAAATCAGCTCGTTAGAAAGAGTCGGGTAGCTAAGGCCTGGAAGACTAAATCTCCAGCGCTTGTCGGATGTCCTCAAAAGCGAGGTGTTTGTACGAGAGTTTATACTCAAACTCCCAAGAAGCCTAACTCGGCTCTTCGAAAAGTCGCAAGAGTTCGATTGACGACGGGGATGGAGGTAACTAGTTATATCCCCGGAGTAGGTCACAATCTTCAAGAGCACTCGGTGGTTCTTATTCGTGGTGGACGAGTGAAGGATCTCCCTGGGGTGCGCTATCACATTATCCGCGGAAAGCTTGAAGCCCACGGAGTGCAGAACCGCCGTCAGGCTCGGTCGAAATACGGAGCTAAGCGCCCCAAGTAGCCTAGTTGTCCGGGAATTAGCTAGGTTTGATTTCATTACGAGTTCTCAGGCAAGGAGCAAATATGTCAAGGAAAAAGAGAGATTTCTCGCGCGAAGTTCTACCCGACCCAAAATTTGGTAATGTCGTCATTACGAAAGCGGTAAATGCAATAATGCAGAGCGGTAAGAAAGGGGTTGCAGAACGTGCGCTGTACGGGGCCTTGGATCGGATAGCTAACAAGCTGCCGGGTTCTGATCCCGTTCAGGTATTTACTGGTGCGCTTGGAAATATTCGCCCAGTTGTAGAAGTCAGGTCGCGCAGAGTCGGGGGAGCAACGTACCAAGTGCCAACGGATGTTCGGAATGCGCGAGCTCAGTCCTTGGCCCTTCGGTGGTTAATTACAGCAGCAAATGCGAGGAGCGAACGGACCCTAGCAGATAGGTTAGCAAACGAACTTATCGATGCAAGTAATAACCGCGGAGCTGCGGTGAAGAAGCGAGAAGACACCCATAGAATGGCAGAGGCGAACAAAGCTTTCGCCCACTTCAGGTGGTAGTCCGTGTGATCATCGAAGTGTAGTTGTATAGGCAGGTATTTAAAACTTCAACGCTCGAATTCAAGCTCTGTGAATCCCACCAAGGGTCGCATACGTAGCTTTTATAGTTTTTCTCAGGATATGAGCTGTGGCCAAAATTGATTTATCAAAAACTCGAAATATAGGCATCATGGCTCATATTGATGCTGGTAAAACAACTACGACAGAGCGCATTCTCTATTATACTGGCAAGAACTACAAGATAGGGGAAGTTCATGAAGGGGGAGCGACCATGGATTACATGGAGCTCGAGCAGGAGAGAGGGATTACTATTACCTCCGCTGCCACTACTTGCGAGTGGTCGGGGTCGCTTGGGGATAAGCCAACCCATCGCATAAATATTATCGACACCCCTGGTCATGTAGATTTCACAATCGAAGTCGAGAGAAGTTTGCGCGTTCTAGATGGCGCCGTGGCTGTATTTGATGGAGTGAGTGGCGTCGAACCCCAGTCGGAGACTGTGTGGCGTCAAGCGAACAAGTTCCGGGTCCCGCGTTTTTGCTTTGTGAATAAAATGGATCGGATGGGCGCCAACTTTGAGAAGTGCGTCCAGGCGATAAAAGAGCGCTTAGGCGCTAATGCCGTCCCAATACAGATTCCAATTGGAGCAGAATCTGAATTTCTAGGAGTAATCGATCTGCTCACCATGAAGGCAGTCGTTTATCTCGAAGAGACTAAGGGGGCACGGTTTGAGATTCGAGATGTTCCCTCTGATTTGAAGGACCAGGCAATGAAGGCTCGAGAACGGCTTGTAGAGGCCGTTGCCGACCTGGATGATTCCATTATGGAAAAATACCTGGCTGGGGGAGAGGTTTCAGCGTCTGAAATTATGTCCGCCCTACGTACGGGAACTCTAGCCATGGAGATATTCCCAATTCTGTGTGGGAGTGCTTTCAAGAATAAAGGCGTACAACCGCTCCTTGATGCTGTTATTGATTACCTCCCATCTCCGCTTGATATTCCTGCCGTTCAGGGTATATCTCCGGATGATGCGAATAAGCCAGCCGAGCTTGTAGAAAAGCTAGTAAGAGAGGCAGACGCAGCAGAGCCCTTTTCTGCGCTTGCTTTCAAGATAGTAAGCGATCCATATGTTGGAGGTCTTACGTTCTTTCGCGTTTACTCAGGTACCATTGCGGCAGGGACTTCTGTTTTGAATACGCGCAGGTAAGCGGGAGCGTATCGGTCGAATCGTTAAAATGCATGCAGACAAGAGAGAAGAGGTTAAGGAACTCTCGGCTGGAGATATTGGAGCAGCCGTTGGTCTTAAGGAAACCTATACAGGGGATACTTTATCGGATGAAGGTTCGCCAATACTCCTTGAATCAATACATGCGCCGGACCCGGTGATTAGCATAGCTATCGAGCCAAAAACAAAGGCCGATGAGGAGAAAATGGGTCTGTCTTTGATGAAACTCTCAAAAGAAGATCCGTCGCTCAAGGTTTTTACGGACGAGGAATCCGGCCAAACGATTATCGCTGGGATGGGAGAATTACACCTTGATATCATTCAACAGCGACTATTCCGGGAGTATGGGGTTGAGACTAAGGCAGGGAAGCCACAAGTAGCATACCGGGAGACAATAACGCGAGAAGTTGAGCACGAAGTTAAGTATGCAAAACAGTCTGGCGGTAAGGGGCAGTTCGGCCATGTATTCCTTAGGGTTAGTCCTCTTGAAGCTGGAAAGGGGAACGAATTCCATGATGAGATAAAGGGAGGGGTGATTCCGAAGGAATTCATTCCCGCTGTTGAAAAGGGTGTTAAGGAAGCGCTCGGCGGTGGGATATTGGCTGGTTTCCCGGTGATTGATACCAAAGTCGTCCTCTATTTTGGTAGCTTCCATGAAGTTGACTCCAGCGAAATTGCTTTCAAGATAGCTGGTTCGATGTGTGTGAAGGAGGCTTGTCGAAAGGCAGGGCCACAGCTTCTTGAACCAATTATGTCAGTAGAGGTCGTGTGTCCGGATGACTTTGTAAGTAATATCGTTGGGGATATAAACCGGCGCCGCTCACGGATTCTGGGTATGGAGCCACGTTCAGGAGCGCAGGCTATCAAGGCAGAGGTTCCGTTGGCCGAAATGTTTGGCTACTCTACCGATCTTCGGTCAAGTTCTCAAGGTAGGGCCACTTTTACGATGGAATACCATCACTATGCGCCAGTTCCGAATCATGTTGCTGAAGGAATTATAAAAAAGTAAGTGTGTGAGGGATGTGAGACTGTTCAAGCAGTAGTTAGAAAGCGGTGTCGTCCGCTGTCATGTTTATATATTAGCCAGGTGAACGGAGATATCTATGTCAAAAGCAAAGTTTGAAAGAACAAAAGATCATGTGAACGTAGGAACTATAGGCCATGTCGATCACGGCAAAACGACTCTCACGGCCGCCCTTGTTAAAGTTCAAGCTTCGAAGGCTCTCGCTAAGGAGAAGAGCTATGCGGATATCGCGAAAGGTGGAACGGTGCGTGATGCGACCAAGACTGTAACTATCGCGAGTGCTCACGTCGAGTACGAGACCGCTGGTCGACACTACGCTCATGTTGATTGTCCTGGTCACGCTGACTATGTCAAGAACATGATTACTGGAGCTGCTCAAATGGACGGGGCCATCTTAGTTGTGAGTGCCGCCGATGGTCCTATGCCTCAGACACGGGAGCACATCCTTCTAGCGCGACAGGTGGGAGTCCCGAAAATCGTTGTGTTTCTCAATAAGGTTGACATTGTCGACGACGAAGAGTTGCTTGAGCTCGTAGAAATGGAGGTACGTGATCTACTGAATAAATATGATTTTCCGGGCGATGACACCCCTATTATTAGAGGTAGCGCATTGAAGGCCCTTAACCTCGAAGAGGGAGATCTCGGAAAAGGCTGCATTGACAGGCTGCTATCGACAATCGATGACTACATTCCTGTTCCTGAGCGAGAAGTGGATAAGTCATTCCTGATGTCGGTAGAAGATGTGTTCTCCATTGCTGGGAGAGGAACTGTCGCAACAGGTCGTATCGAGCGCGGTAAGATCAAGGTCGGCGAAGAAGTGGAGATTGTAGGGCTACGCGCTACAACGAAGACCACCGTTACGGGTGTGGAGATGTTCAACAAGTCCCTGGAGGAGGGATTTGCTGGGGATAATGTCGGGTGTCTACTTCGCGGATTGAAGCGCGACGATATAGAGAGGGGCCAGGTCTTAGCTAAGACGGGTTCGATCAAACCTCACACCAAGTTCAAAGCAGAGGCTTATATATTAAAGAAAGAAGAAGGTGGACGTCATAAACCGTTCTTCTCAGGGTACAGACCCCAGTTTTATTTTCGTACAACAGATGTGACAGGTAGCATCAAGTTGCCGGACGGGGTAGAGATGGCTATGCCCGGGGATCACATCAACATAGATGTCGAGTTGGCTCAGCCAATCGCGATGGAGCGCGGAGTTCGGTTCGCAATCCGTGAGGGCGGTAGAACCGTTGGCTCAGGGGTTGTTACCGAAATCATCGAGTAGGGTCGAGAGATAGGATTGGTAATACTTGGCCGCCCCCTTAGGGATTCGTGGTTAAAGGCCATGTTTCCAAAAGGGTGCGGGCAATTTAGGCAAGGTATAGAGTCATGATGGTTGGCAATCAACAGATGAGAGTCCGTTTGAAGGGGTTTGATCACGGCCTCCTGGACACGGCAGTGGCAGAGATCGTCACGATCGTTCGTAGGACGGGGGGTCGTGTTGCGGGTCCTATCCCTCTACCGACCAGGACCGTAAAGTATACCGTCCAGCGGTCGACCTTTGCGGATAAAAAGTCCCGCGAGCAATTTGAGCTTAGGATCCATAAGCGCCTCATTGACATTCTCGAGCCGACTCTTCAGACATTGGATGAACTTGGAAAGCTTGAATTGTCAACAGGTATCGATGTGGAGATAAAGCTCCAGTAGGTAGCTGTAAAATTATAGTTGAGTTCCCGAAGAGGGTTTCTCATTAATGTCAGTTAAAGAAACTCATGAGAGGGTCAAATGACGACCGAAAGAGTGTACCCACAAGGCATCCTAGGGGTGAAGGTCGGAATGACGCAGGTCTTCACTGGTGAAGGTGAAACAGTTCCAGTCACTGTTATTAGGACGGGGCCGTGCTATGTTCTGCAAGTCCTTGAAAAAGCCAAACAAGGATACGACGGTGTTCAACTCGGATTCGAGCCTAGGAAGGCTTCCCGGGTGGCAAAGCCAGAGAGAGGCCTATTTGATAAGGCTGGGGTAGGAGCCTTCGAACACGTTAGAGAAATACGGTGTTCGCCGTCGAATTTTGGGTGGGACTCGGTCGGAACCGAAATCAAGGTCGGAGACGTTTTTAAGGATGGGGATCTGGTTGATGTTTCTGGGACTTCGGTCGGCAAGGGCTTTCAGGGGGTAGTACGGCGCTTCCATACGAAAGGGCAGCCGGCGACGAGAGGGACTCACGAATATCGTCGGCATATTGGGTCGGTGGGTTGCCGTAAGTTTCCTGGTCGGATTTTTAAGAACAAAAAAATGCCAGGGCGGATGGGGGGCGAGGCGGTCACTTTACAGAACCTACAGGTCGTGGGGGTAAGGGCAGAGGAAAACCTTCTCATTGTAAAGGGCGGTATTCCGGGCTCGAAAGGGGGTCTTGTCGTTATAAGAAAGGCCAGGAAGAACTAGCCTGGGCCGGTGGTGAAAAGATTAGGGTCGAGAACAATTATGGATGCAATTACATATGACCTGGTGAATTCTGGAGGTTCGGTCTCTCGGTCGATCGGTCTTTCCCCACGGGTCTTTGGAAGTCCGAAATCACAGGTCGCCGTGCACGCTACGGTCGTTTGGCAATTAGCCAAGCGGCGCGCTGGGACACATAGTGCGCTCGAAAGGAGTGCGATGAAGGGGGGGGGCAAGAAGCCTTATCGCCAGAAGGGTACAGGTCGAGCGAGGGCCGGTTCATCGATTTCTCCACTTTGGGTTGGTGGCGCAGTTGTTCACGGGCCCCGTCCACGTTCCTATGAGACCAGTTTAAACAAAAAAGTTCGTCTTACCGCCCTAACCTCTGCATTGACGGACGTTGTTGATGGTAAACGTCTCGTCGTGTTAGACAACCTAGGTTGCTGCACTGGAAAAACTAAAGAAGGGGCATCACTGCTTAAATCGTTAGGGGCAACCAAGGGGTCTGTCCTGATAGTTTTGGGCTCGCAAGAAGCCAAGGTGGCGTTGTCATTTAGGAATATTGAGGGTGTTACGGTAATAGGCTCAGAGGGGGTCAATGTGTACGATCTCGTTCGTAGCCGCTATATCGTTATGTCGGAGGCGACCCTCAAGTCCATCGAAGGTGTCGTGGAGCAAAGAATGGGCGCGCGAATAGAGGAGGCTGGTAATGAATAGTAGAATTCAAGAGGGGAAGCAGGCTGACCCGCATCATTATGCGATTTTAAAGGCGCCAGTCTTAACCGAGAAGGCTATGTCCACAGGGCTGTTGGTGCTAACCGTAGATCCACGGGCGAATAAAAGTGAAATTAGGCTTGCCGTCGAGAGAGTCTTTAAGGTTAAGGTGGTAGGTCTTCGAACCGTACGGTACAAGGGCAAGCCGAAAAGAGTCGGGCGTTCAGTTGGGAAGAGGGCGGGATATAAAAAGGCTTATATCACGCTCGCTGAGGGTAGTGAAGTTAATGTCCTTGAAGGAGTTTAAGTATGGCGCTGCGACGTTTTCGTCCAATGACGGCAGGAAGGAGACACGCCGTTAGGGTTGACCTTAGTCAGCTTTCCGACAAGGCTCCAGAGAAGGGATTGCTTGGCAAACGTTCCTCGTCCGGCGGGCGTAACTCGCAGGGAAGAGTCACAAATGTTAATACAGGCGGAGGGCATAAAAGACGGTACCGGGTGGTGGACTTTCGGCGCTCAAAGCGTGACGTTCCTGCAAGGGTTGTTGCTCTCGAGTATGATCCAAATCGCTCTTCTCATCTTGCTCTCCTGTCGTATGCTGATGGAGCTAAGACCTACATACTCGCACCCCAGGGATTGTCGGTGGGGAGCACAGTAATGGCGGGAGAGTCGGTCGAGGTAAGAGTGGGTAACGCACTTCCTTTGCGGAGCATTCCCACAGGGCAGCCGATCCATAATCTTGAGTTGAAGCCTGGTCGAGGGGGGCAACTAGTTCGTTCCGCCGGCAATGCGGCGCAATTGGTTGCTAAAGAGGGGAAGTATGCGTTGGTCAAGCTACCTTCTGGTGAGATGAGAAAAATTTTATCTGAGTGTTATGCGACGGTCGGTGGTGTGGGGAACGCCGATCATTCCAATCAGGAGTTTGGCAAGGCAGGGAGAAGCCGTTGGCTCGGTATTCGGCCGAAGAATAGGGGTGTCGCCCGTAACCCCGTTGATCACCCGATGGGTGGGGGAGAAGGGAAGACTTCTGGTGGTCGGCATCCTGTTTCTCGGACAGCCGTTCCCGCTAAAGGTTTTAAGACGAGGAAGAACAAGAGAACAGCGGCGTTCATCATTCGCCGAAGAGGTGCGAAGAAGTAGATTTAATTGGATTTGGGGGAAGCCATGCCAAGGTCAGTCAAGAAAGGTCCATTTTTAGATAACTGTCTTGCCAAGTGGATTGGGCGGGCAAAATCGGGTGCGCACAAGGGTCCAATAAAGACCTGGTCTCGACGGTCGACTATCATCCCGGAGATGATTGGACTGACGTTTGCGGTTCACAATGGAAAGACTTTCCAAGCAGTATTTGTTACCGAAAACATGGTGGGGCACAAGCTTGGGGAGTTCTCTCCAACCCGCGCTTACCATGGCCATTCTTCAAAATCAGGTAAGAAGTAAATTAAGGAACAGGCAATGGGTCGGGAAAAAAGTAAAATGGAAAGTGCGGTGTCCGTGAGTCGACTTCGTGGAGCGCGAGTGTCGCCACAGAAAGCTCGTCTTATCATAGATATGGTTCGTGGCGCCTCGGTGGCACACGCACTAAACGCGCTTCGGTTCCAAAAGCAAAAGACCGCTAGGCTAGCCGAGAAGCTAATCCAGTCGGCGGTAGCGAACGCCGTGGATACGCGTTCAGGTCGAGTTGACGTGGATTCACTGTACGTGTCCGAGGCTTATGTAGATTCCGGCGTAACGCTGAAAAGGAGCATGCCAAGAGCACGTGGTAGTGCCTCTCCGATAAGGATGAGGTCATCACACATTACAGTTGTGCTTAGCGCTCGAAATCGATAGCGATTAAGCTAGCTGGCATTCGAAGGGTATATATCGGGATTAAAAACTATGGGTCAGAAAACACATCCACGCGGGCTTCGAACCGGTATTTTATATGGGTGGGAGTCGAAGTGGTTTTCCACCAGGGATGCCGCTCGCCACATTGGTGAGGACCTAAGGGTCCGGGCGTTCGTAAAATCCAAACTAGTCTCTGCGGGTATCAGCCGGGTCGAAGTAGAGCGCGCCGGGGAAAGGGTGAAGGTGAATATATTCGCGGCCAAGCCGGGGTTGGTTATTGGCAAAAAGGGAAAAGATATAGAGCATCTGAAGAAGGAGCTCTGCGAATTAGTAAAAAGATCGAAAGAGAAGGTAGCACTGAACATCGTCGAGAGTCGAAAGTCGGAAATGGATGCCCAACTGCTTGCAGAAGGGATAGCTTTCAGCCTTGAGAGACGAGTAAACTTCCGCAGGGCTATGAAGGATGCCGTTGGGAAGGCGATGAGGAGCGGGGCTGAGGGGGTCAAAGTAGTAGTTGGTGGGCGTCTCAACGGGGCCGACATTGCTAGGTCCGAGAGTCAAAAAGAGGGCCGGATACCATTGCATACGCTACGGGCTGATATAGAATACGGCACGGCCGAAGCTAAAACTACCTACGGTATAATTGGTGTCAAGACGTGGGTTTTCAAGGGAGAGCGATTCTCTCAAAGGGAACAGGGGGGAATTGAGGCGCTTCAACTATAATATTTCAAGCGGCGCCAAATCGTAGTCTGGTTAAAGGAGACAGAAAATGCTTTCGCCTAGGAAACCAAAGTATAGGAAGCAAATGAAAATGGCTCAGCACCTGAAGGGTGTTGAGACGAGAGGCTGCTCGCTTTCATTCGGCGATTTCGGTTTGAGGGCGGTTGAATCCGCTTGGCTTACTAGCCGTCAGATTGAGGCAGCTCGTATTGCAATGACTCGTCATGTAAAGCGAGGGGGAAAGATTTGGATTCGAGTGTTTCCTGATAAGCCTATTACCAAGAAGCCGGCCGAGACGCGGATGGGCTCCGGGAAAGGGTCCCCCGAATATTGGGTTGCCGAGGTTCGTGCTGGTCGTCTTCTTTATGAAATGACAGGTGTTTCAGAGAGTGTAGCTGCTGAGGCGTTTCGTCTTGCAGCGGCGAAGCTTCCATTCAAGACGAAGTTCGTCGCTCGCGGCGTGACGCTACTTTAGGGGATGGTCAGACTTAAAGTTTTCGGAGATTGCCATGAAGAGGCGTGATTTATTAGCTGAGCTGTCGGGCTTATCCCTAGAAGAGCTCAAAAGAAAGAGAATTGAGGCAGCCGAGGGGCTTATGAAGAGTCGTTTTCGGGTTGCTGTTGGTCAGGGAGAGGCGGGCCAGGCTTCCTCAGCAGCTAGGAGGGATTTGGCACGGATTGAGACAGAGCTGAGGAAAAGAGAACTATCGCGTCAAGCTGGTCAGCGAACGGCATGACCTGAATGGTTTCTCTATTTGGGCCTACCGCCAACCGGAGGGGTAATATGGAAATAGAAAACAAATCACGAAAGAGTCAACAGGGGTTGGTTTTAAGCGACAAGATGGAGAAGACCGTCGTTGTGGGGGTTACCCGCCGCGTCGAGCATCCGCTATATAAAAAATATATTCGTAGGACGAAGAAATTCCTCGCGCACAACGATCTTCTTGAGTGTGGGGTGGGTGACCTTGTCCGCATAGAGGAGACAAGGCCTCTAAGTCGCCGGAAGAGGTGGATCGTCAAGGAGGTCATTCGGAGGGCTAACTAGCTTCCCAAGGGCCTCTTAGGCCCAAGCGAAGTTACGGTTTCGGATAAATGCCCAGAATCTACAGGAGAAAAAAATGATTCAGATGAAATCCATCCTTGATGTGGCAGATAATTCAGGCGCACGAAAGGTGGTATGTGTAAAGGTACTCGGAGGGTCGCGTCGCAGATACGCTCGGGTCGGTGACGTAATTGTGGTGGCAGTCAAGGAGGCACTTGCAAATAGCAAAATCGCAAAGGGTAGCGTCCATAAGGCGGTAGTTGTAAGGACCGCGAGTTCCATATCCCGAGCCGATGGTCAGTCACTCCGGTTCGATGATAACTCTGCGGTCCTCATCAATGCCAGCAAGGAGCCTGTTGGAACCCGTATATTTGGGCCTGTTGCAAGAGAGCTCCGTGCAAAGAAGTTCATGAAGATAGTATCACTCGCTCCCGAGGTTCTTTAATTGGATTAGTCTATGAAGAGTATTGATAAAAACAGCCGGACACACACCCTTCTTAAGGTGGGGGATACGGTGATGGTGATATCTGGGGGAAACAAAGTAAAAAACCCCCTGGTGTCTCAGGTGGGTACAATCCTTAAGTTTCAAGGCGATAGAGTAATCGTAAAGGGGTTGAATCTGAAGGCGTTTTACAAGCGAGCAAGCAGAGCGGGGGAGAAAGGTGCGATTCTCCGTAAGGAGGGGTCAATTCATCTCTCGAACGTGATGTTCTATGTTCACGACTTGAAGAGGCCTGTGCGGCTAGGCACGTCGATTCGTTTGGACGGAACCAAGGTCCGTGGCTATCGCCATCCATTGACCAGGGAATTCACTGAGGTGGCATCGCCGAGGTAATGGACGGTGTACTATTGGGTGTAAATAGGAAGGGTCGGTTATCGGCCTACAACAGAAGTAACAGCAAAGTGAGGTCGCTCATGACTCGGCTATCCGATAGGTATAAAAACGAAGTCGTCCCCGCCCTAATGAAGGAGTTCCAGTATAAAAGCCCCATGGAGGTTCCCCGGGTTCTTAAGGTTGTCCTTAACTCAGGTGTTGGTGAGGCATCGGCGAATCCGAAGGCAATGCAATTTGCCGACTATGCAATGCGGCAGATCAGCGGACAGAAGCCAATGATAACAAGGGCGCGGAAGAGTATCGCCAGTTTCAAACTCCGTCAAGGTGCGGCGGTTGGTTGTATGGTAACTCTCCGGAATCGGAGAATGTATGAATTTCTTGACCGTTTCATTTCGGTAGCACTTCCCCGGCTGAGGGATTTCCGTGGGATACCCAAAAAAGGGTTCGACGGTAATGGTAATTATACGATGGGCTTGAAAGAACAGATAGTTTTCCCTGAGATCGATATTGATAAGCTAGACAGGATCCGGGGTATGGATATCTCAATCATTACGAGTGCAAAGAGTGATGATGAAGCTAGAGAACTTTTGAGGCTTCTTGGTTTGCCTTTCCGGAAGTAAAGGACGACAAGGGGTTCTGGGTTAATCGGGTGTTGAGGCCAAAATTGGCTGAGAGTAAAGGAAAAATATGATATTAGATCCACTAGCCGACATGCTGACGCGAATTCGCAACGCTCAGATGATTGGGAGCGATACAGTAAGGATACTGGGCTCAAACCAAGTCGAGCGGGTTCTTGAGGTTCTTTCGTCGGAGAGATTTGTCGGAGGGTACCGCCGAGAGTCTGTCCCGGGGAGGGGAGGGTTTGACTTTATAGTAACCCTACGCTACGGAAAAACCGGCAGGCCCGTGATTCGGGAATGTCGTAGGGTAAGTAGAAGTGGGAGGCGAGTGTATGCCCGTGTGGATGAGCTAAAAAAGGTTCGAGCAGGATTGGGAGTCGCTATCGTGTCAACTCCGCAAGGAGTGATGACGGACTCGCAAGCGCGGAAGGCTCATGTGGGCGGTGAAATTTTGATGACGGTATCTTAGGGAGTTGTCATGTCGAGGATTGGAAAGCTGCCGGTGGAAATTCCCGGTGGGGTAACTGTAGCCATTGATGGCAATGAGGTACAAGTAAAGGGTCCCAAAGGAACTCTGGCTAAGCGTCTTGCTCCTGGCGTCTCTGTGGTTGTTGACGGTAAAAGTGTTGTTGTGTCGAAGGTGGTATCCGACAAGCAGGCAGCAGCCGACTTTGGAACAACTCGAGCACTAATACAGGCGATGGTAGTTGGGGCGTCCTCGGGTTGGAAGAAGAACTTGGAAATGACAGGTGTTGGGTTCGGAGCGAAACTTGTTGGGGAAGAGCTTATTCTTTCCTGTGGTTTTTCCCATGAAGTCAGATTGCAGATTCCGTCCGGAGTTGGGTGCTCAGTGGGTAAGACAAGCATCGAATTGCAATCCTGTGACAGGGAACTCGTGGGGCGCTTTGCTGCTACCATCAGGAATGTTCAGCCGCCGGAGCCGTATCTCGGCAAAGGTATACGGTATTCGGATGAGGTAATTAGGCGCAAGGCGGGTAAGACCGGCAAGAAGTAAAGGGTCAGCAGAGTTTTCAGTGCATAAGGACTTTTGACAACGTGTAGGTAAGAGATGGCAAGAAAGTCGCGTAGCTCCCAGATGAATCCACGTAAGAGGAGTAAACTTAGGATCAGAGCAAAGGTATCCGGTCATTCAGAGAGGCCCCGTATCAGTGTCTTCAGGAGTAGTAAGCATATGTACGCCCAGCTTATACTCGACGACGCACGAAGTACGGTCGTGTCGGCATCGACGCTGGATGAAGAAGTTCAGACTCGGATAAAGCAGCTTGGGATTGAAAAAAGTAGAGAATCGGTAGAAGCTGTCGAGGGTGCCACCGCTACTAGCAAAAAAAGCGTTGCGGCTGCTCGGGTTGTGGGGATCGTGCTAGCGGAGCGTTCGCTCCGAGCAGGCTACGGTAGGGTCGTGTTTGACCGCAATGGATTTGCCTATTGGGGTAGGGTACGCGCTCTTGCAGAGGGTGCCCGAGAAGGTGGACTCGTTTTCTAAAGGAAAAAAGCATGCGTGCGAGCAAGTTACAGAATGAGCGAGTATCACAATCCCAGTGTGGGGAGTTGTCTGACAAGACGGTCTCGATAAGGCGGGTGGCGAAGGTAGTGAAAGGGGGGCGCCGGTTCAGCTTTAGTGCTCTTGTAGTTACTGGAGATGGTCAGGGCCATGTGGGCGTCGGATTAGGCAAAGCTGCCGAGGTGCCCGAGGCTATCAGGAAGGCGGGAGAGCAAGCTCGGAAGAGACTTGTTCGGGTACCGATGAAGGGCTCTACCCTTACGCACGAAGTCCTAGGCCGTTTCGGCCCCACGCGGGTTGTTATGAAGCCAGCTGCCCCAGGAACAGGAGTGATAGCCGGAGGGGCTGTGCGGGCAGTCTTAGAGGCTTCCGGTGTGAAGGATGTCAGGACAAAGTGTATTGGGTCTAATACCCCACACAATGTTGTTTGGGCAACGCTCGAGGGGGTAAGCCAGCTAAGGGACCCCAATGAGGTAGTGTCAGAGCGAGGGGGTTCAATAGAGGCACTCGGTTATGTCCCTTATTAACACGGGTGGGCGAGGGTTGTCCAAGTGGCGATGACGCCCTTCTCAAGTTCCTGTTTGAGGGAGAATAGTCGAAGGGCTTTTTAAATTTCGGAGTTGAGATGTCGGGCGCAGAGATAAATAGGGAAAAATCTAAGGTAAAAATCGTTGTCCGCCAAGTACGGAGCGTTGCCGGTCGGACGAAGGCAGTCGTACGTACTATGCACGCATTAGGGCTCCGTCGGATTGGCGATAGGGCATCCATTCCCGTGAATCCAGCGACTTCCGGAATGGTACGTCGTGTGGAGCAGCTTGTGAGAGTCGAGTAGCGCTGATCCTGTCCACAACAGAAGGGGATTTGGCCTCGGAGTAAAACGAAAGGGAAATATCATGGAAATACAGCTTTCCACACTGAAAGGCGATCCAGCAGCACGGAAGCGCAAGAAGAGAGTCGGTCGTGGAGAATCATCCGGGATTGGTAAAACCTGTGGCCGCGGGGGTAAAGGGCAGACAGCACGGTCAGGGGGAACTATTCGCCCGGGGTTTGAAGGGGGACAAATGCCCCTCTACCGACGGGTTCGTAAGTTCGGATTCAAGTCGCTTCTTCGTATCAAAGGAAAGAATCTCTTTACTTTAGTTCCCGTTGAAGCACTAAATTTTTTTGATGATGGGTCCATAGTAGACGCTGACAATTTCCGAGCACTAGGGTTCGCTGCCAGTTCGGATGAAAAAGGGGGATTTAAACTCCTCAATGATGGGGAAGTTACGAAACGAGTTATCGTTCGGGTTCAGGCAGCTTCGGATGCTGCGGTCAAGGCAGTTCGCGCGTTGGGCGGAGACGTTCAGATAATTTCCTAAGTCGTGGACTGCAGCAGTTCCCTTTTAGAACCAGCGTGCTTGGCGTAGTCATCGCCCAAATTGAGGCTCTGTGGTCGGCTCCTCGATAAGGTAAAGTTTAAGGGCGAGATAGGCTGAGCAACGGTGCTGATCTCATGGCTATGAAATGAATTTTTTCGCTGCGTTTTTAAAAGTACCTGACCTCAGACGAAGGCTGTTGTTTACGCTTGCTATGTTGGCCGTATACCGATTGGGGGTATTCGTATCAACTCCTGGGATAGATGTCGATAGGCTTCGAAGGCAGTTTGAGGGCGCCGGGGGGGCCCTCTTCGGCCTTGTTAATATGTTTTCTGGTGGCGCCCTTGAGAATTTTTCAATTTTCACTCTAGGAATTTCGCCGTATATTTCAGTTTCGATTATAGTACAGGTGCTTTCCCCTCTGATACCTGCCCTCGAGGCACTAAGGAAAGAAGGGGCATCGGGCAGGCGAGTTCTGGCCCGGTACACTCGGATAGGTACTATCTTTCTCGCGCTCATCCAGGGCTATTTCATCGCGGTCGGGTTAGAGCGCCAGGACCTGGTGATTACATCGGGTGCCTTATTTCGGGTCACCACGGCCATAACGCTGTCTGCCGGGACGGCATTCGTTATGTGGCTCGGGGAGCAGATATCAGAGAGGGGAATAGGTAATGGGACGAGTATTATCATATTCGCCGGGATAGTGGCCCGCATGCCCGACGTTCTCATAGGAACCGTGGGATTGGCTCAGATCGGTGCAGTGCCGCCCTCTTCGGTACTTCTGACTCTGCTTTTTTCTGTTCTGTCGGTAGCATGTATTGTCTTTGTGGAGCGGTGCCAAAGGAAAGTCCCGGTACAGTACCCACGTCGAACGGTGAACAATCGGGTTACCCAGCCGGTCATGCAGTTCATGCCGTTGAAAATAAATATGGCGAGTGTTATTCCGCCGATCTTTGCCTCAGCGCTGATTGTTTTTTTGTCAACAGCGCTTGGCTTCTCGGGGAACCAATTCCTTGCTGACGCGGCCTCCTCCCTTGCGCCTGGAGCCTGGTTTTACGAGGTTTTGTTTGGGGGACTCATTATCATGTTCAGTTTCTTTTATACCTCGATAATTTTCAATCCAGATGAAGTGGCTGAGAATTTGAAGAAGAATGGGGGCTTTATTCCTGGTGTCCGTCCAGGAAGAGAAACCGCGGATCATCTTTATGGGATTTTGTCTAGGCTCACTCTTTGGGGGGCTTTTTACTGTGCGGCGATTTGCATCATCCCTCAGCTGGTTTATGTCTGGTTCGGAGTCCGCGATTTCGCCTACGTTTTTGGGGGTACTGCGATTCTAATCGTGGTGGGTGTTACGCTCGATACAGCTGCCCAAATTAATTCTCTTTTGGTAGCCAGGAATTACGAGGACCTCATGTCGAAAAGCTCTAAAATCCGGGCTCCCATGGTCAGCGGGCGCAAGCGTTTGCTCCGCCGGGGGTGAGTCCATTACTACTTTGGGGATCCATATGTCTGAGACAACTGTAGTCATTTTACTAGGACGGCCGGGGTCGGGCAAAGGGACTCAGGGGGAATTGCTACGAGAGCAACTCGGATACGCTCACATCTCAACAGGCGAAATTCTTAGAAGTGCTATTCGCGAACATACTGAATTAGGTCTGAAGGCTCAGGGGTTTGTAGAAGCTGGTAGTCTAGTGCCAGATGCTCTTATATTGTCTCTAATCTCTGAGAGGATGCATCAGTTAGTAGGCCGAATCCCAGGGATTATCTTCGATGGTTTTCCGCGAACTCTTCCCCAAGCTGTGGCATTCCAAGAGGTGATATTGAAATTTGGAATTCGACAATTGGTGGTAATCGAGCTAAGGCTCCCGCATCAAGTGGCTTCGGAGAGAATTCAGTATCGAGAGGCTAGCAATGTCGGGCAGCTGAGACTCGATGATAGGGATGAAGTCGTGGTGGCGAGAATGGCTGTATTCGAACGTGAGACTCAACCGGTCATCGATCACTATGAACGTTTGGGAGTCCTTGTTTCTTTAGAGGGGGCCGGTTCCCGGGAGGAAGTTTTTGGTCGAGTCAAGCTCGCGGTGGGTGCTCAGGACCATCAATGTCTCGCGAAACCCTAAGGAGATATTTTTAGTAGTTTTAAATTTACGGGTTATCGTTCTTGAATCCCCAATAGAAATACGATACAGTTTCGCCCCAGCTATATGGAAGCCTCATGGGCCCAATGGCTTGGGGCGGCATTCCGGGATAGATTGGTGAGCTAGGCGATGTCGGGATGAAAATCCGGTAAGGGTGCAAGAGTCGGAGTCCAATTTAAGGGTAGGGGGTCGAATGAAGGTGAGAGCGTCAGTCAAGCCGATTTGCGGCTACTGTAAGGTAATACGCAGGCGAGGGGTTGTCTATGTGATTTGCAGCCGCAGCCCAAAGCACAAGCAGCGTCAAGGGTGATGGCTAAACCGTCCCTATAGGATGGTTAGAGATAAAGAGCAGCAAAAGAACAGGGACAGGAGAAAGTTATGCCGCGGATTGCAGGAGTTGACCTACCAAAAAATAAGAGGGTCGTTCGGGGGCTTACATATATTTACGGGATTGGCTTGACGAAATCCAAGAAGATTCTCCAGGAGTCCAACGTACCGGAAGACACCCGGACCGATCGCCTGACAGAGGACGAGCTAGCTCGTATAAGGTCGATAATCGAGACTCGTGAGAAGGTTGAAGGGGACCTCCGGCGAGAGGTTCAAATGAGCATTAAGCGTCTGATGGACCTTGGTGCGTATAGGGGGATGCGCCACAGGAGGAATCTCCCTGTTCGAGGGCAAAGGACACGCACGAATGCTCGGACTCGGAAGGGGCCCCGTAAGGCTGCGATTGCTGGCAAGAAGGCTCCCGGTAAGAAGTAGCTATCCCAACAGGATCAATGCGGCCGTCTGGTCGATTTTTTAGAAAAGATGCGAGGAGGCACCTTGGCTGAAGTAAAGAATTCATCTCTCAGGAAAAAGAAAGTTAAGAAAAATATTCCTGTTGGGGTTGCAAAGGTCTATGCGACGTTCAACAACACGATCGTCACGATCTCTGATCCCCGCGGTAACGTCGTTAGCTGGTCGAGTGCCGGATGCGGTGGCTTCAAGGGCTCTAGGAAGTCGACGCCATTTGCTGCCCAGGTGGCAGGGGAAAATGCAGCTCGGAAGGCTAGGGAATGCGGGATGAAGTCGGTTAGCGTATTCGTCAAGGGTCCGGGGTCGGGTCGGGAGTCTGCGCTTAGGGCCTTGCATTCTTCGGGGCTAAATATTACTTCGATACGTGATGTGACTCCCGTCCCACATAATGGATGTAGGCCTCGCAAGAGTCGTCGCGTGTAGAGTGGTTGAGTAACTCGGCTAGGTTCTGTTAATTTTCGAAAATATTCGAGGAAATTATGGCTCGTTATTGCGGTGCGGTATGCAGGCTTTGTAGAAGGGAAGGGGAGAAACTCTTTCTCAAAGGGGAGAGGTGTTACACAAGTAAGTGTGCGATGGAGCGTAGGCAGGGGGGGCCGGGTCAGCACGGTCGGGGGCGTCAAGCGTTTTCTGGCTTCAAGGTTCAGCTGAGAGCAAAGCAGAAGGCTAAGCGGATGTATGGGCTTACTGAACAGGCGTTCCGAAGGTGCTACACCGAAGCGGCTCAACGGCGTGGAGTTACAGGCACTGAAATGCTGGTCGCGCTAGAACGACGCTTAGATAACTGTGTTTTTCGCCTAGGTTTCGGTATTTCCCGTGCTCAGTCTCGCCAGCTTGTTTCTCATGGCCATATCCTCGTCAATGGGTCGCGGGTGACTATCCCCTCGTATGCCGTTTCGGTTGGGGATACTTTAGAGGTCGTCGAGAGCAAAAGAGGGTCGGTGTCGGTAAGGGCCAGCATCGAGGCTTCTGCTTCGCGTCCAAGTCCGGGGTGGCTCTCTCTCGACCGCGAGTCACTCAAGGGGTCCGTTATATCCCTGCCTACTCGAGAGCAGATTCCAGCATCGATAAATGAACAGCTGGTCGTAGAGTTGTATTCACGTTAACATCAGTCCGCTGTGCCGAGGACGTCGCCGATTCAGCTGGTGGGACTTTAATAGGCCGGGTGAATTGACGGCCGAATAGTCAGGTGAGGAGAATGCGTTATGAGAAGGATTAGCTTGCGGGACATGATGTCCCCCAAGAGGATCGATGTTGAGGGAGACGATAAGGCTCTGTATTACAGCAAGTTCGTTGCTGAACCGCTTGAAAGGGGGTTCGGGTTAACGATCGGCAACAGCCTCCGACGAGTTCTTCTCTCCTCCCTTCAAGGGGCTGCCGTAACCTCGTTGAGGTTTGATGGGGTGATGCATGAGTTTTCAACTGTCCCAGGGGTGGTGGAGGATGTTACTGAGATAGTTCTCAATCTCAAAGAAGTCGTGCTCAGGATGGACGACAAGGATGCGTCGACGGTGCGAATTGAGGCGACGGGGCCATGTAACATTACAGCAGGGATGATCTCAGGCGATCCCGGGGTTGTGGTAGTCAATCCAGACGCTCACATTGCTACCTTGGGGGAAGGGGCATCGGTGGCTCTATCGCTTGATGTGAGGGTAGGTCGGGGGTATGTTCCCTCCGATAGGAATAAGGAAGATGGGTCAGCCATGGGCACCATTTTCATCGATTCAATATTTTCACCAGTAAGACGAGTAAATTATACCGTTTCCAATGCGAGAGTTGGGCAGCGGACCGACTATGACAAGTTGGTCCTCGAGGTGTGGACCGACGGGTCGTTAGACCCCCGTTCTGCTCTGGCCCAAGCCGCGCACATTTTAACTGAACAACTTGGGGTATTTGTTGGGGAGGACCTTATCCTTGCAGAGGAGGAGGTTCGTCTTGATGAGCCTAAACAAAAGCTGAACGAAAATCTTTTCAGACGAATTGAGGAGATAGATCTTTCAGTCAGGTCAGCGAATTGTTTAGAGAATGCGGATATCAAGTATATCGGAGAACTGGTTCAAAGGTCGGAACCAGAGATGCTCAGGACTAAGAATTTTGGCCGAAAGTCGCTCAACGAGATCAAGGATATGCTCACGGAAATGGGACTCTCGCTCGGGATGAAGCTAGAGAATTTTCCCGCTCGTCGTGATCTCGAGAATTTGAGGGACTCGGGCGATCATTAAAAGTTTTAAAATAAGGTCAACGCTGAGGATTGGTGTTGACTTACTTCAAGCGAGGGATGGTCTGTGAGGCATTCAAAGAATTTTAGAAAATTTTCGCGTTCGAGTTCTCATCGTCGTGCGTTGTTTCGGAATATGGTTACCTCCTTTATTAGGGAGGGTCGCATTGAGACAACCGTGGAAAAGGCCAAGGATCTCCGCCCGATTGTTGAGAAATTCATTTCTCTCGGTAGAGAGGATACGCTGCCCGCTAGGCGTAAGGCGTATGGCTACATTACTGACAAGGCTGTGGTGCACAAGTTGTTCGCCGAGGTTGGTCCTCAGTATCGTACCCGACCAGGGGGTTATACGAGGATTGTAAAGGGGGGAGTCCGCCATGGCGATTGTGCTGATATGGCGTTGATCGAACTGGTGCGATGATTGTGACCGAGTCGGATATCCCGAGACTCTTATCTGCTGGGAAGGCAGTTCTTCAAGAGACGGGTTCAGTCGACGCAATGTTAAAGAGTGCTGAAGAGTATTCAGCACTTCTTGAGCATTTTATAGCCGGCGGGGTCCAAGTCACAGGGTCTGATTTTGATGAGCTTCTTCAGGTTCATGGGGCCGTGATCGAGGTTGTTTCAGAAGCTGCTAATGGGTCTTCTATCGGCGGTCAAATCGAGCGTCTAAGGCGTTTTTGCATGAAAGCCTATTTATCGCAAATGGTCAAGGGGGAGCGATGAGTAGGGGGCGGTGGTCAAAGGTTTTCTGTCTCGCGGTTGTTGCTCTCACTAGTGGGTGTGGGTATGTCTTTCAGGGGTCGTCCTCTATTCTCCCCAGCTCAGTGCGCAAAATTTATATTCCAAGCGTATCAAACAGTACCACGGACGCTCGTATCTCGGGTTCTTTGACAGAGGCGCTTCGGGATAGGTTTGATCGGGGTGGGGTTATATCTCTCGTTGACAACCTTTCAGAGGCAGATGCAGTTTTGGAGGTTCGGATTAGGCAATTCCAGAGTGGGGCTATGACGAGCAGCTCAGCGACTAATCAGGCGTTGCAAGTGGATAACGCCATGGTTGTTTCGGGGGTTCTTCGGAGGGTAAGTGGGCAAGTGCTGTGGACCAACCCTGAGATGAGGGTTTTCCGGGGTTCGGCGGCGACTAGAGGGGCCGTGGTTACCAGCTCCGCAGAGTTTGCGTCATCTGGTTTGGCCGCATCAGACGTTCTCAGTCTTAACGATAGGGAGGTGGCTCGGTCCCAACAGCAGTCAGCGTTACTAGGCCTCGTTGATACGGCTGCTCGTAAAATTTTCGAAGAGGCTGTGGCCCCGAGTTTTTAGGCGATTCCCCCTTTTGCAGAAACTGGAAAAATTCCTAGAGGGCATTTGGCGCTTGTGTGTAGGGCCGTGCGAGGGGCGACGATGGGTCCATTGTAACGCCCCTCCTTTCGAGTCGCGACCTTAGTATGCGCCTCGTAGTGGCGTGTTCGTGTTTGTTACGCTAACGCCACGCTATTCGATAGCTGAGGACCCAAGAAGCATTGTCGATTATCTTGTGGACTCAGAGGCCCTTTTCGCCAAACGGCTGATAAGTCGAGCCGCTGTCTTCTTGTGGAGGATACCTTTCGATGCTGCCTTGGCGAGTTCAGTCTCAGCCAGTCTAAGCTGCGGTGCGAGGTCTTCAGCCTTATCGGATATCGCCACCCGGGCCTTTTTTACTGCAGTTCGGACCTTCGCCTTCACGAGTCTATTTCGTTGGCGACGAACGAGGCTTTGTTTGTGACGCTTCTCAGCTGATTTGTGATTTGCCATGACTTTATGTTCGATACGTTCTCAATTGCTTCTGGTTTTGACTTATTAGGACCTCTATCGTTAAAAGCCTCCATGTTGTGGAGTGCTTCTCGGCCATCAGAGCTAACCCTATCGTCTTGAAACGACCTCTTTCGAAGGTGGGGCGGAGCATACCATGAAATCCAGGGTGCCTCAAGAGAAAACGGGTTATCGAGGGTAGTTTCGGGGCTAGGGGGCCGTTGGAGATGGGTTCGTCCTCGCTACCGCCCATCTTTAACGGGAAAGAACTGTTCCGACCATGCTCGGGTGGCTCCAGTCTGCCCCTGATAATGACCGGTCCCTTTCTCGCCATAGGCGACGCGAGGAGGAGATTCCATTCCCATGAACACGAGCTGCGCGATTCGCATCCCGGAGGTAAGGACACGGGGGTATGGACCCAGATTTTGAAGTTCAAGAGTCACCTGGCCCTTGAATCCGCAATCAATCCATCCACTGAGGCTGTGATTTAACCAGAGTCGCCCGAGTGAACTTTTGAGTTTTAAATCACAAACGACATCGCGAGGCATGGTAAGGGCCTCTCTTGTGGTAGCGAGGATGACCTCCCCTGGAAATAGGGTAAATGAAACCCCCTCCACCTCCTCTGGATCTCGAGTTGGGCAAATCCAGTGCGAACCGAGGGTAACGTCGTAACTGGCAGAGTTTACTTGTTCGGGATTAAACGGGGTAATACCTCCGCTTTCCGCGAATTGCTCTATCCAATGGTCCGGTTTGATCATAAATCTCTCCATCGAAAAAGTGGCGGGGTTATACGAAATTTGCGCACCTTTGTCATCTCCGTTGGTCTTGGAGTACCCGAATGCATCTGTCGATTGACTGTACGCAATATCTCGACCTGTCGCCTGTATTCGTGCATTATTCGGGAAGGTGTGAGGAGCGTCTTACCGAACCTTTATCTTCGGGGTCTAGGCTCCCTTTTTTAAAAATTACTAAACATGAATAGTCGATCAGTTTTTTCGGTTTTGCTGGCTGCAGGGCTTGGGGCAATTGGGTGCAATCCCCGCGGTGAGACTAACTCTCTCAGTGATGTTGCGGGCAACGCAGAGGCGCGATTCTCCCAAGCATACGTATCAAGTGAAGTTGAGCAGACTGAGTTTGCCTCCGTTCCTCTCAGGTCTGTTGTTGATTCGCTGAAGGTGGTCGGCGCCTCTGGAAGCGCCGTTGCTGCCGATAGATATCAACAGATAGGCCGCTCGTTAGGTGAGCTGGCAAGTTATGCGGGCTACACATCTCGTCCCGCTATGGGGGAGCTCTCTGAGCAATGGCTTGCATTGGAAGCAGCCGCAGATGCACCAAGCACTCGCCTGCTTGTGAGCCGTACCTACGGCGTTCTGGCGAGTGAACTTGAAGGTGTCGGTTTTGCGATTCGCCCCTGACTGATCGGATGACCCGTTGATAGCTGGGAACGGGTGTCTTCCAGTTTTACCCCCGATCAACGAGGCTCAGTTGAAAAAGTTCGCTATAAATTCCTAGCTTGAGGATGGAGGTCTGCGGCGACCACCAGTTGTCTATTTGCCTCGGTTGCTCGCCTGGTGAGCTCTTCAATCCAGTCTCGGCGAGAGAGTTGAGAGTCTAAATGGAATAGTCCGCGGGACATATTTACGAGGGTGCCACTGCGAGAGGATATAAGCCCCGCCGTCGCCTGCTCAGCGCTTCCGCCTTGGGCGCCAAAACCGGGTACGAGAAAGATTGCGCGGGGCATCAGGGTCCTCAGGAGCACTGCCTCGTCAGGATGAGTGGCGCCTATGACGGCACCCACCGAGGAAAGGCCGGATTCACCGACTAACTGCTCACCGAGCCGGGCTACCTCACGAGCGATTCGCATTGATATCGAATCCAAGTTGTTAGCCTGCCAGGGGGATGTTACATCTCTTATCGTGGCCTCATTGAGTGGATAATCTTGGATGTCCTGCGAGCCCGGATTTGACGTTTTAACGAGGATGAAAACCCCCTTACCTTGCCTCGAGCACGACTCTATGAACGGAATGAGGGTGTCAAAGCCGAGAAACGGATTGATAGTAAGCGCATCAGCGTATACTACCTCAACCGGTTCTCCATTAATCGTGTGCGGTTCAAGATATGCGTTGGCATAAGCGAGCGCAGATGACGCGATATCCCCCCGTTTGGCATCGAGGATAACGGGTACACCAGCTCTCTTGCAGAGGCCGGCTATATCTCTGAGCGCGCGATAACCACCAACGCCAAATTGCTCAAAAAATGCTGCGTTTGGTTTCACGCATGCCACGAGGGGTGTCAGTCCCTCAAGGGCAGCAGTGAAGGTTTCCATCAGGACCTTATAAAGAAAGCCCTCTTGATTGGACTCTCTCGTGGCCTCACTCAGAGCGAAGGCGGGTAGTGAGGCGAAGGTGGGATCGAAGCCTGCACATAAGAGGCTGTTTATGGTCGATATTCTTTTCGTGATATTGTCTACAAACATAGGGTGCCTTGCTACCGTGCGCGTTACGAGGGCTGTTCTGAGACGGTCATACGAACGAATTGTTCAAAGGAGTCGAAGATGTTTGATTCCTCAATCTGGTCCCGCTCAATAATATCGTGAAATGCTTCGATGCGAGCGATGAATCGTGGCAGATCTCCCTGCTCGCCCCGGTAGAGTGCGTCAAATAGCTCTAGATGTCGAACGTAAATAAAAAATTGCATAAACTCCGCATTGTTCGCCCGTTCAAAAAGCGGAAAATCAATACCAAGATGCCGCGCTTTCCTCGCGGCTGCGGTAAAAGCCTCCCTTTTTTTTGCGAGTTTCTCCTCTCTCGTCGCGGGGGACTTATAAATGATAGTGAGTAAGTCATACAACTCTTCACTCAGGGATGAGATGGTTATTTCCTGACGGAGACGGAGATTCGAATCGGCTACAAGGCTCTCGTTGCGAGGCTCCTGATTAGAAAAAAAAGGTCCTGTTTCGGCGTGTCCGATGAAGTTTGCGAGGCTCTCATTGAATGCGGTGTAATTGGGGAACCAGACGGTTCGGTGTACCAGCTCGTGCAGGATGGTATTCACCACTACACTCGGTGGATTCTTTAATAGCGGAGTGAGGACGGGGTCATCGAACCAGCCGAGGGTGCTGAAAGCCGCTGCTCCCCTCACGAAGGTCTCAAATCCATCATCGTTGAGCCTCTCTGATGCTGCCAGGGCATCTGATTTGGAGAAAAATCCCTTGTAGGGGACGGTTCCGACGATAGGAAACCACCATTGCTTGAGGGTGAATGAGTCAGGTTTACATCCCATGACAACCCACACGAGGTTGTCGTTCTCGAGTGGCGAGAAGGAAGTGAAGGCTTTTCCTACGGTGAGACCCCGTTGTTCTGCATAACTTCGCGCCTGAGGTACGAGAGATAATGCATGAGATTCTGCAGGGTTTAAAGAGTGGGTATCGAGTACTTCGTCAACGGGTTGTCGCTTAAGAAGAATGCGACCCTGATGGTATGCGGCCTCTACCACATACAGTGGATTGCACCCAGATAGAGAGGGAGCAAGCAAGCAGGTCAGGAGGCTCGAGCGAAAGAGGTTAACAAAAAGCGATTGGCTCATGACCCTCATTATCCTCGGAGAAAGTGTATTCCAAGGAGACACACTCCAGCGCAGCTTCCCGCCACAACGTCATCGAGCATGACGCCAAGCGCGCCAGGAGCCCGCTCTGCCCACCCTATAGGGCCAATTTTGCAGATATCGAAGAAACGAAACAGACAGAATGCAAGTCCGACCCAGAGAAAGCTGCGCTCTGGGCAGCACACAAGGGCAATCCACATACCGCACCATTCATCTATGACGATCCATTGAGGATCCGTTATTCGATGATCGGCACCCCCTTCCGATACCGACATCACATGGGATGAGGCGAGGTATCCAATCAATCCGAGTGCTAAAATATAAAGTATGGATTGAACTAAATTGAGGGGAGCCAAGACGACCCATGCGACCGACGCCGCGAGGCTTCCCATGGTCCCGGGTGATTTCGGAATGTAACCTGAGCCGAAACCCGATGCGATTATTCGGGCAAAGGTGGAGAAGGCCATGAAGAGGTACATAAAAAATTGGACCAAGTTTTTGGGAAGCAGACGTTGAGCCTTTCAATTGATTGGTACCGTCGATGGGTTACTTTCTCATTGACGGTCTTTGGGAGGCTTGGTATAAGTCACTTAAAGTAAGGCCACATATCCGGATTAAAACTGCTGAAGCCTTGTGGGCATCCAGCACTCGGAGTTATCCGAGCCTCCGTGGCACCGACCAGACTGACCGCTGGATTGACCTCTGGCGGGAGAGTTTGATCGTGGCAGGTTTACAGGTAGTGACAGGGTTTACAGGTGTTTGTCCGAACTATAGCCTCGTTAGCTACCTTTCATCATACAGTGGGGCAATCGCGGTGACTAGCGGATATGCACAGGCAATAGAGATTAGACTTCTCATGGCTGTCGGGTTTGGGGTGTTCGCAAAAAAAATGAGCGAGCGTGCCTTTCACTGCAGCTTTGGCTTACCTCAGCAATTATGCAGGGATTGATGGATACGGGAAGCACGACAGAAAAGGAAGCATCAGTGGCGACAACCCCCCGACAGCGCGGAGATTCGGCGAGTCGTGAGGGTAGTGATCTCGGAGGTGACGCTGGATTGGTGGTAGCTCGGGGAACAAAGGAGGGGCTCGTGCTTCGTCTTGATATCTCGCAGGGCCTTGGTGCACTTGAGGATGAATTGCGGGACTTTCTCGTGGTTAGGCATCGATTCGTCTCGGGTCAGGAGGTAGTAGTCGAATGGGTTAATGGCCTTCCCTCAGAGCTGGATATAGATCGGATTCAGGATGTTGTGTTGAGGGATTTTGAGGTTAGGGTCCGACCGGTTCGGGAATTAGTGTCAGGAAAAAGGTCCTCGAAAGACGGTTCTCTGTCGCTTGGAGGAAGCCGTACGACCATCCCTCTTGCTGGATCAATCGAGCTTAATAAGGAATTAGCGCCTCACTCTCTCTTTTCAGGTGTGGGTACGTTCGATCAAGAAAGGGCCGCTCCGATAACCGAATCTCCGGAGTGTGTTGTGGCGCCCTGGGATGATGCAAATGCAAAGGTGGTATGCTCTACCCTCCGTTCCGGGCAGCGTGTTGAGTCTGAGCATACCGTGGTGGTGCTCGGTGATGTTAATTCTGGAGCTGAAGTGGTGTCGGGTGGGCACGTAGTGGTGTTGGGGAGTCTCAGAGGATTGGCTCATGCGGGAGCCTTCGAGGAATCAGATGGTCCGGCATTTATAGTGGCGTTGAGTCTGCAGCCGACTCAGCTTCGGATAGGCTCGGTTATTAGCAGGAGTAATGGGCGCGCAAGCTCAGGAGAGTCTGGGCCAGAGATCGCGCGAGTCGATGGGGATCTCATCGTCGTGGAGAAGTATCACCCGCGAGTGATCGTACAGAGAGGGGGGCGGGGATGATTCGGGAAGGTGGTGGAGGTGTTTGAGTCGAGTCTATCTCGTATCAGGTGCTGCATCAGGTCTTAGGGCAAGCCAAGGTGTAAACGAAGGGAGATAATATGGTCGAAGAAATAACGGGGGAAAAGGCGAGCGCAGCGCTGCCAAAAAAGGGCCAAGCGCAGGTGGTGGTGGTGACCTCCGGAAAAGGTGGGGTGGGAAAGACCACGACAACGGCGACGCTGGGAGCTGCCCTTGCTTTGCGCGGAAAACGGACTCTGGTAATCGATGCTGATATCGGCCTGCGCAACCTTGATGTCATCCTGGGTTTGGAGAATCGTATCGTTTACAATCTTGTTGATGTTGCGCGGGAAACGTGCAAACCGACTCAAGCGACGATAAAATCCAAGAAGTCAAATAATCTCTATCTTCTCCCGGCCTCTCAGACTGATGACAAAGATGTTATCGGTGAGGAGGATATGCGAAAAGTACTCGCCTTTTTCAAGCGGGAGTTTCATTTCATCCTCGTTGACTCTCCTGCCGGTATAGAGCAGGGCTTTCGAAATGCGTGTGCAGGCGCCGATCGAGCGGTGGTCGTGACGACTCCCGAGGTGTCAGCAATTCGGGATGCAGATCGCGTTATTGGATTGCTCAATTCGAAAGGAGTGGAGCCGATGTTACTGATCAATCGCCTTGATCCCGATTTAGTTCGGAAAGGGGATATGATCTCGATCACCGATGTCCAAGATATTCTCGGTGTTGAATTGTTAGGTGTAGTTGAACGGGATGACACGATAATCATAGCGGCAAATAATGGTGAACCTGTCGTTTACAATTCGAAATCAAAGGCAGGGCAGTCATTTGATCGAATTGCTGGTCGCCTGAGTGGAGAAAATATCCCTCTTGAGCATTTGGCGCCAAAATCGATTTGGCATAGGCTCGCTCGTCGGCTCGGAGCGTAGGAGTGAGACCTGTGCCGAGGTAGTTTTTCTTTCATCCAAAAGGGGGTAATTGTGTTCGCAACTATTAGGGATTTATTTCAGGCTCGTCGCAAAAGTAATGTCGTCGCAAAAAGTCGGCTCCAGTTAGTTTTGGTCCAAGACAGGGCGGGGTTACCGAATGAAGAACTTGCGCAGTTTCGGCGCGAGATGATGGAGGTGATACAGAAGTATTTCGTAATCGATGAGTCTGGTTTCGATGTTAATTATCAACGGACCGATGATGCGACGACACTCCTTATCAACTCGCCGATCATTGTTCGACGAGAGAGTGAAAAGCGGGACCATGAAAAGGAAGTTGAGAAGGAGGGGCAGGTCTCGAAGAAATCTTAATTCTCGTCAGCGCATGTGGAGGGAGCGGCAATAATGATTCCAAAAAAAGAGAGGTTTTTTTCTCCCTCCACATCGCCTGTCTAGAAGCGGATGCTGCCCGGAAGGGTGGCCGGAATGAGAGAGTTGAGTGTTAAAGGGTCATCTGGTATCATTCGCGACGAAGCGCAACGATACGCCCAGGTGCTGAAATTGGTAGACAGGCATGATTCAGGTTCATGTGCCGAAAGGTGTGGGAGTTCGAGTCTCCCCCTGGGCATTCGATACAAATCAACCGCTCGTACATCGATAGAGAGAACGTGGTCACAGGAAAGGCCCCGACGAACCTGCTCCGGTAATCGTGGAGCGATGGAGAAGCAGCAAGGGGTCGGCCGATTTTGAAAAGGCTTAAAGGAGAGTCGCAGCGTATGTCCACACAAGCTCATTCGATGGGGTTATGGGCCCGCCTCATATTAGGTCTTGCTGTCCTCGTACTTGTCGGCGGGTGCAAGCGAAATACTTTCGATTATGGCGGTAAAGGAAAGCCTACGGGGCAAGTAGAATATTCGGTGGTACCGGAGCCGAATCCTACCGTTGGTGCTAAGTAGCCGTGGTACTAAGTTGCTGTGGTGCTGACTAGTTGGTCCTAAGGAGCCATTAGTGGTCCTTCCAGGGCGACTCTCGGCGGACAGAGTCGCGGATATGATGATTTGGTCTGTGTGACCAGTCGTTGCAGCACGACACTTTTCAGGGTTGCAATTCGTTCAAGCACGGATTCCCCACGGTCGTTAAGAATAAATTAGAATTTCGCGCCTGTTCATAAGGCGTTGTTGTGCAGTGAAAAAAAAGTCATCTTCAACGACCTGTTCTAGTCAGCACCTTCCTTCAAATCAGTTCGATTGTAATGCTCGAGTACTGACAGACGGTGGGTTTACCCTTCCGGTTCGTCGCCAAGAGGCCTTTCTCCTGGAATCATCATATACCCCTCGCGGAGATCAACCGCAGGCGATTCGCCGGATCTCGGATGATCTTTCGGCTGGGGTGCGGTTCCAGACATTACGGGGCATCACCGGTTCGGGTAAAACCTTTACGATGGCGAATGTCATCCGTGAACAAGCCCGTCCTGCTCTGATTATCGCGCCGAACAAAACGTTGGCAGCACAGCTTTACGCTGAGTTTCGAGAGTTCTTTCCGAATAATCAGGTGCGCTACTTCGTGAGCTACTACGACTACTACCAGCCCGAAGCTTACATCCCATCGACCGATACCTATATTGAGAAAGACAGCGCTATTAATGAAGAGATTGATAAGATGCGGCACGCGGCAACCAAGGCGTTGCTCGAGTCCACCGATGTGATTATCGTCGCGAGTGTGAGCTGCATATATGGTCTCGGAGCCCCAGAAGAATACTTTAAAGCGATGCTTTACCTCGAGCAAGGGGAATGGATCAACCGAAAGGAACTGCTCAGGAAGCTCGTCCAGATGCAGTATGTTCGTTCTGATAATGATTTTTATCGGGGAACTTTCCGGGTTCGAGGGGAGACGATAGATGTCTTTCCCTCTGATCAGGACGCTCACGCGATACGACTGATTTTTTTTGGAGATCAACTCGAAGAGATTGCTCAGATTGATGGTATATCGGGGGTCGTTCTCCGCAAGCTTGCGAGCACCGCGGTCTATCCGGTCAGTCACTTTGTCACTGCTCGAGAGAAAGTGATAGCGGCTGCTGAGAGCATCAGGGCGGAATTGGATATACGACTGGCGGAGCTGCGAAGTGGGGGGAAGGATTTTGAGGCTCAACGGCTCGAACAGCGGACGCTGTATGATCTTGAGCTGCTCTTTGAGATAGGTTTTTGCCCAGGGATTGAGAACTATTCCAGACATCTCGATCAACGACAGCCGGGCACTCCACCATCGACTCTTCTTGATTATTTTCCAAAAGGATTTCTCCTCTTTATCGATGAAAGCCACGTTACGGTGCCACAGATTGGTGCTATGTATCGGGGCGATAGGGCGCGAAAGCAAACCCTCGTGGATTACGGCTTTCGACTCCCGTCCGCGCTTGATAATCGGCCTCTTAGTGGTGAAGAGTTCTGGGAGCGGGTTGGTCAGGTGGTCTTTGTCTCGGCGACACCAGCGGATTTTGAGCTGTCGGAGAGTGGAGCGCATGTTGTCGAGCAGATAAATCGTCCGACTGGGTTGCTTGATCCAGAAGTCTCTGTGCGACCAGCTCTTCATCAGGTCGATGATCTCCTCAATGAGGCGCGAGAGGTTGTCGATCGCGGGGGGCGGGTGCTTGTCACCACTCTCACCAAGCGTATGGCTGAAGATCTCACCACGTACCTCCAGGGAGTTGGGATCCGCTCTCGCTATCTGCACGCCGATATAAATACGGTAGAGCGGGTGGAGATTTTGCGGGGGCTGCGCCGGGGGGATTTTGATGTCCTTGTTGGGATCAATCTGCTGCGGGAAGGGCTTGATCTCGTCGAAGTTCAACTTGTCGCGATACTCGACGCAGATAAAGAGGGATTTCTTCGCTCCGAACGGTCCCTGATACAAACGATGGGACGAGCAGCGAGAAACGTGCATGGTCGGGTGATCATGTACGCTGATCGGGAGACCGATTCAATTAAGGGAGCAATTCGGGAAACGGAGCGGAGACGAACAATTCAGGCGGCGTATAACGCGGAGCACGGCATCGTGCCGCAATCCGCGCGGCGGGGGCTTGAGGGGGCCCTCACCACGGTGATTGAGGAGCTGATCGACCCTGAGACGGGAGAGATCGTGACGCTCGATGAGCCACCCCCCGCAGATCCTCAGGCTCAGCAGAAAGTGGTGGAGGGGCTCAGAAAAGAGATGCTCGAAGCGGCAGGAAAGAGAGAGTATGAGCGTGCTGCCGAGCTTCGTGATAAGATAACGCGCATTCAGCGGGCCTTGCTCGTTTGATAGGGTGTGATGCTGGTGTTTAGTTTCGAAGGCCTGACGGAGTTTTCTAGACCCTCCGTGGTCCGAAGCGCTCTCTGAAATAAGTACCGCTGATTAAGTTTAAGGCAGTCATCATGTCGTGGAAAAGGACAATAGAGGAAACCAAGGGATCCATTCTTGCAATCATGGTCGATCAATCGCGCGCTTTCGAGGATGATTGGCAAAACTCTGGTCAAGCGACGGGCTTTGTTGTCGATGCGGAGCGGGGGATCGTGCTCACTAATCGCCATGTCGTGACGGCTGGTCCTGTGGTCGCACGGGGCATATTCGCAGACTTGCGCGAGGTCGAACTGATGCCCCTCTACCGAGATCCGATCCATGATTTTGGTTTTTTTTGCTACGACCCGGCTCGCCTTCGGGGATCTGTCCCGCGAAGCCTTTCCCTGTACCCAGAGGGGGCGGTCGAGGGGGTCGAAATCCGAGTTATCGGTAACGATGCGGGAGAGGGGTTCTCCATCCTTTCTGGAACCCTTAGTCGTCTCGACCGCGAGGCCCCTGATTACGGCGAGGGTCAATACTCTGACTGGAATACCTTTTACATGCAGGCCGCATCGATGACCTCGGGGGGGTCATCGGGTTCACCGGTCATAGATGAAGAGGGTCGTGTCGTGGGTCTCAACGCGGGGGGACATCGAGAGGCAGCTGCTGCGTATTTTCTGCCGATGCGTCGGATCGTTCGAGCATTCGAGGCGCTTCGGCGTGGAGAGCCGGTGACGAGGGGGACTGTACACGTGCGCGCCTCCCATCGTTCTTACGACGAGCTTCTCCGACGTGGTGTCGCACAGCCGATCCTCGCAGAGAGCATGGTGGCGGTTCCCCGTTCAACGGGATTGCTTGTCGTTGAACGGATCTTACCGACCACCGCAGCGGCCCGTTCGCTTCGGGTGGGTGATGTTATCATTCGGGTAAACGGCGAGCTGATCGATTCATTTGAGCCTTTTGAGGAGGCACTAGATTCTTCGATAGGGGGCGTCATATCGCTCGTGGTTGCTCGTGATGGAGCGACCCTCGTTGTCGATTTGCCCGTTGAGGATCTTGAATCGCTCGTCCCTGATGAATTCATCGAAATAGGTGAAGCGATATTTCATCCTATCTCTTCGGTTCATGCGTGGCATCTTAATGCACCTCCCAAAGGGGTCGTGGTGGCTGCCCCTGGGTACCTCCTTGTTGATGAATGGATGCAAAAAGGGGCGTTGCTCGAGTCAGTCGCGGGCAAGGCGGTTCGGTCGCTCGATGATCTTGCTGCGGTTTTTGGCGTGCTGAGGCAAGGAGAAGCGTTTTCGGTGCGTTTTCGGCACTTTAAGCAGCCCACCACGGTGCGACAGGCGTCTGCTGTGTTCTCTTCCCGATGGTTCCCCTGTCGCCGGTGGAGACGAGAACATGCGTCGATGGAAAGTGGTGGACAACGGGTGGTGAACCCCGAACGGTGGCGTAGTGAACCTCTTCCTGCTCAACTTGAGCCGATCCCCCTTTCGTCTCAACCAGTGGAGCCGATCGAGCAAGGAACTAAGCCCTGGCATCGAGTTCAATCTGCCCTGGTGCATCTTCAATTTCGGTCACCATACATTATTGCGGGATGGCATCGCTATGATTCGCCTCGTGGGACGGGGATAGTCATCGACAAAGAACGGGGGCTCATTGCAACTGATCGCAGCACGGTGTGGCACGCATTAGGGGATATCACCGTTACCGTTGCGGGGGGGGGGGAGGTTCCTGCGCGGGTAGTCTATCTTCATCCGCTGCATAATGTGGTGCTTCTCCAGTGTGATCTTTCGGCTCTTGGAGATGCGGCGGTTGGAGAAGCTGAGCTCGTAACGGAAGGAGCGCTGATTGGCAGTGATGTGCATCTCATAGGGGTAAATGAGTACGGCTCGATGCATAGCAAAAAGGCGACGATTACCAGTATTCGCTCCGCTTCCACTCGCGCCCCGACCAATTCCTTCTTTCAGGAAACAAATCTCGATCTTATTCAGCTCAACGCCCGTCACGCTGACTTTAATGGCGCTATCGTTGATGAAGAAGGGGGCGTAGTGGGTTTCTGGGGGATATTCGCCCACAAGGACGACGAGCAGTTCGAGTTCACCTACAGCGGTATTCCTGCGGTTGTCCTTGCAGATTTGCGACTGCTCGGACGGGGTGAGCGGGTTTTTCGGTGGATCGAGTCGGAGCTTGCGCCGATTCGTCTGCCCGAGCTTCGCCGACTGAAGATTCCTGCTGGATGGCTGACGAAGATAAACGCGGCGATAGGTAGCGGCCGACGGCAGCTGCTTCGGGTCGTTCGTACCGTGCCAGGTGGTCCAAGCGAGGGGCGTCTTGAACCAGGCGATGTTATTTTATCGGTTGATGGTACCATTCCCGTCGATCATCGTTCACTTGAGGAGCTGGTACAGCGAGAAAATATCTCAGTGATCGCATGGCGCGATGGCACGGCAATCACCGTTGAGATTGCACCCGAGACCCTATCGGGAGAGGGGGTCAACCATATCGTGCATTGGGCCGGAGCCGTTGTGCACGCGCCTCATGCGGAGATCCGAAGAACTCACGGGGAGGGGGCGTGTGGCGTGTACGTTGCGTCAGGAAATTACGGATCGCCCTCTTATCGATGCGGGCTCGAGGTTGGCAGTCAGATAATTTCGCTTAATGGACAGCCTACGCCGGATCTCAGCACCTTTACCGCCGTGGCTCGTCAGCGAGAGGGCACAAGTCCCGTCGTCGTTCGATTTCTCGAAAATGGTTCAATCGAACGGGTGGTCACCCTCATACCCCATCCTGAGCTCTGGCCTAGCTACGAGCTGATCCGAGATTCGGCGGGGGAGTGGCGGCGGAATGAGTGGGGCTGATTAGGTGCCTCAAAATTTATTTAAATACGGTGAGTTTCGGGGGGAGGAATCGGGGACAGGGTGAGCGTGGGCTCGTTTGAAAAATGACCAAAGGTGGTTCCTCGCGTTGGTGAATTGTGAATCTCAGCTACGAGAATTTGAGCTGTGTGATCGGAGGAGCGGTAATTCGGAGGAGCGGTAATGTAGCAAAACATTCCTGCGTAATGAGTTCCCCACGTCATTGCCCAAGGCGAGACTCGAACTCGCACGACCTTTCGGTCCCAGGATTTTAAGTCCTGTATGTCTACCATTCCATCACTCGGGCATCATTCTGTCGATGAGCGACCCCCCTTTTCTATCACACCTGCCAAAAGTTTCAAAGATTGGATAGCGCTCTATCGATGCCCATCGCTGATCGCCGTGCTCTATTTTAAGGTTTGTGCCAGCTGTTTTTTGAGCCGGGGGCTGGTTTCGGTGGTGAGAGCTGCTTGGAGTATGCGGCGGTCATCCTCATTTGCGGCACTTAATTTGCCGTAGGCGTAGGCGCGGGCCATCGATTCGGAGTGGGTTGAGAGATCGATGATCATCTCCCGTGGCAGCTGCGTCTCTTTCGATTTGAGGAGATATCGCGCGGCTTCAAGATTGAAGCCATCTTTGGAGCCCTTGCCATCACGAGCTATTAAGAGCTTCGCCACAAAGGGGGGAGGGGGGAGGCTTTTGAGCCAGCTGTGAACGAGAAGAAGCTGATCCCGCCCCGTTGTTTGCAATGCGCCTGCCAAGGAGAGGAGCTGCATTCGGGAGAGGCCCGACTCTGGTGCAGATAGAACGGGGAGAATGTCGTGGACTGCCGCAAATGAGGAGCTCTCGAGAATTTGGCGACTTGCAGCCTCCCGCACGCCGGGGCGGGTGAACACGAGCAGATCGATGAGCTGTTCGTAGGAGAGCCCCGCTGGAACGGCGCCGAGAGAAATGAGAAAACGAGTTGGAGGAGGTACGTCTTTCCAGGTATTGAGTCCATCCTGATCGAACCAACCCATCAGCATGCGCACCAGGGGGCTCTCAGACATCAGAGTCGCGAGAGTTGTTATCCGAAGCTGCTCGTTGGTCGAAAGGCTATCCTTGATGAGCTCAAGCTTTGCGAGGAGCCTGCCCTCATCCGCAAATGGCCCGAAGAATGCCTCAATAACAGGGGCACGAATATCGCCCGAGAGGAAGTGAGCGGCTCCTTTTGATGCCGGATCCTCTATCGAGGTAATACCGAGAGATTGCAGGGCGGTAAACGTAGTCCCAATCGGCGCGGGTAATGTGCCGAGCTGATGTGGTTGAAAGTGCTGAAGCTCTTGCGATCTCGCATCAAGAGGTGAACGGGCGATGATGGCGTAAAGAACCCCGGGGTGCACATCCTCAGTGAAGGTGAGCTGAGGACGCTGTCCTAAGAGCGAGCCGACTGCAAGGGTGAGAATTATGGTACGATCATCTTCAGTGAGCTGCTCCTCCCACCGAGAATCGAGAACGACCTTGAGAAGTTCTGAATTAACGCGTGGATTCTGATATCCCTGACGAGCCGCATCGAAAATGGCGAGTCGCGCCTCTGGGTCGCCCTGTATTATCGCCGCCTCGGCGACCGCCCGCATGTAAGAGGGGGTGCCACTCATCCAATAGTGATCTGAGGGGATCGAGGGGCCCTTGGGTGTTGAAAGGATCCGACTGATGATTGCTGCTGCTACGAATACGATCAGGATGATCAGTATCCACGGCGTAGAGGTTCGTTGCGGTTGCGGAAGTTCCGGCGCAGATTGATACGGCTCGGGGGGTGGTGGCTCGAACGGGGGCTCTCCTTCAGAGGAGGGGCTCACTGATGGACGAAGCATCGGAGAGCCTCGAGGGGTTGGTCTTTTACTCCTGCTACTTGGCTGAGCACCGGAGAGGTCTGCGCTCAGATCGCGCAAGATCCCAAGGACCCAGTGAATCGAGGGTCGACGCGCGCTGTCGGAAGATGCTAACACTTCGAGGAGGCCGGCAAGCTCATCAGGGAGGGTGAGTCTGGGGAAAAGTTTTCTTCCGACCTTTCCGAGGGTGAAGAGGTCGGTTGCCGAATTTGCCGCGCCGGCACTGCCGATGTCGGGGGAAAGGCTGGCCCTACCGATGCGCGCGGATGGACACATGAGGGCGAATCCTGGATCCACCAATGCGAGGGTTCCGTCGGCGTGCACCGCCACGTTAGAAAGAGAGGGATGTCCATGAATCAGCGAGGCTGCGTGATACTGCTCAATCAGTTCGGCTAACTGACGAAAGAGGGTGAGGGCGCCCTGAAGGTCTGTCGGCAAAGGGGCATCTGCCAAGACGGAGGGCAGATAGAGGCGACGGTACCAAAGTCGTCCCTTGAACTCGCCCGAGGTGTTTGCCGGACTGTGACCTGCTGCCCATCCGAAGAGAAGCCGAAGGTGGTTGAACTCCGGAGTATCAGTCGCAAGGGAAGGATCAACTGCCCGGGTGAGCCAGAGCCGAGATCCTGATGCTGTTGACTCTTCGGTGATGATTCGGATATCCCACGGTCCGTCTCCGAGCATTAAACGGGTAAGGTTGCCTGGGACGCGGGCTCCCTCCTGTAGTTCACTCGCACCCTGTCGCTGTCGGGGAGTGGCTTCGTCTAAGGTGATTATTCGACGCTGCACGCGAGATGCTCCTAGAAAACCCGCCGATGCTCTCACCCCGCAATGTCGCGGCGATTTCCGGCCATGAGCCAGAGTAGTTCCCTGTACTTACTAGACGGCAGTGGGAACGAGAACCCTCAATAAAGAGACGGCATCTCGGCACGGACTAACCTCCGCATCTATCTTTATCGCACTTGGGCATTTGGCACAATTACCCGAGGAGGAGGCAAGGGACGATTTTAGATGGGAAGGTGGGCTGAGAGGCTCCGCCGTCGGAGCCCGAGCAGATGAGAAGCGAATCTCCCGCCCGGTCAAGGGTCCAGTTGCCCCCTCCGTTCCGCGATAATCAAATCCAGCTCCTGACGAAACCGACCGAGGATCTCTTCATAGGAGAAGGAACCGACGAGCTCCCCTTTCCGCTTTAGGTTCACATGACTTGGAGCACACCAGAGCCCGAGATCCGCATCATCGGTCTCACCCGGCCCGTTCACCCGACACCCCATGACCGCGATCGTCAGCTTTTCCTGTTCGGTGTCCTGAACGGCAGTGCGCACCTTCTCTGCGAGCTCGACGAAAGCGCTATTCTCGACTCGTGAGCACGATGGGCATGAAATTATGTTAATCCCATCGTGATCAAAGGTTGGGACTGAGCGGAAGCGACCCGCATATACATCCGAGATAATCGATTTTCCGACGAGGATCTCTTCGTGTTTCCGCTCATTAGGGAGAGTGAGAGAAACGCGAACGGTATCCCCGATTCCCCGCGCAAGGAGGTGCTCGAATGCAACTCGCGTTTTTACTTCACCCATTGGGAGCAAGCCCGCCTCGGTTACCCCGAGATGGAGCGGAATTTCAGGAAATCGCTTTGCGAATTCCGTGTTGATAGCAACGACATCGTTGGGGTCGGAGCTCTTGAGCGAAACGACGTAGCGGGTGAAATCGAGCTCTTCGAGATAGCCGATATGTTCTGTTACCGAGGAAAGGGCGGCTTCGATGGGATCGGCCCCCGCCTGCGCCGGATCAAGTGAGCCGAAATTGACTCCGATGCGGAGAGCGCAGTCGTGGATTTGGGCGGCCCCGACGATGAAGGCGACCTTCTCCCGAACGGGGACGGACTTTTCGTGATGATGCAGATGGCCCGGGTTATACCGGATTTTATCAACAAAAGGGGCAACCTTTTCGGCGAGCCGATAGCTCTCCTGAAGATCGACAACGATCCGCGCGTCGGGAACGGCTTTGCGAACGGCCTCGAGTGCTTCAACATCCTTCTTGCTATCGACAGCGACTCGCACGACATCGGCCCCGTATTCGCGAAGCCGGCGGATCTGCTCAGCCGTCGCCTCGACATCTTGCGTTTTGGTTGCACACATCGACTGCACTGATATCGGGTGCTCGGAGCCGATACCAAGGTCTCGAACAAAGACTGAGCGAGTTTTTCTTCGGAGGATTTTTACAGGAAGGGTCATGGGGCCTCTTCGGTTAGGGCGAATTGAAACACGGATGGATGATATCAGAAGTCAGGCGGGAGGTTAAATGGTCTGAAACGCGGGGTCGACGTCCTGATTTTGAGAGGGCGGACTGATGTCAGGCCTCAAAGAGAGCCGCTCCCGAGCCGCGTCTGCATGTTGGCCCAAAACTGTTTCGAATTTGAGGGGATATCTGAGCGCAGATTGATGACTATACATAAAGGGTGCACCAAGGACGTCGTATATTGGACGCCAGTTTTCATCCTCCGCAGCACCTGCATCAGCACTGTCCGAAGATGCCCCGTTCGACCCGTTTTCTGAGTGGATTGGTTGATAAGTCTTAATCAGCGGGTTCAGAATATAAGAGCCACGCCGCAATCGCATAAACAAGAGCTTATTAGTTGGCCCCTCCCGTTCAATCTCGTTCTTGGCGAGGAGGGCATTCACATAGTCTCTGCGAGCCCGATATTCGGGGAGCAGGGAAAGGTGAAGAGAGGCATAATCTTGGTAGAGAAGACGCGATTCGATGCCGTATGCCAAACCGAGGAGTTTGGTTTGCCAGAATTTGCCCACCAGCATCGATGCAATCGCCTCGAATAGGGTGTATTCTCCCTGATGGGGCAAGAGCTTGATCAATCGTCCGCCCACGCTCAGGAGGAGTGGCTCAGCGATGAGCCGCCAGATCTCCCACGCATCGTCTGCCTGACGACGGCTGATCGTCTGGTGGCGTAGCATGAGCTCCCGAAGGAGTCCTCGGACGGGAGTAAGTCCTCCATGGGTGCAAAGCTGAGGATTCGCGCCTTCTTCAAGAAGTTTTTTGACGAGATCCCTCTTAAAAAGTCGGGACGCTATCATCAGGGGTGTCTCACCGAACTCATTCTGATAATCGATGCCGAATTTCGTGACATTTGCAAGGACGTGGCGCGGATCGCGGGCGGTGTAGTGGCTGTAGTGCTTTTCTATCATCAGGTCTCGCGCCCTCAGCCACCTCTTAGTCGGGGCGTTCTCCCTTAAATTGATAAAATCCTGTATGGGGGTCAACCCTTGACCCTCCGCAGTTTCAAATAGCTCAATCATCCGCCTTTTGTTGAGATCGCTATCATAGGCAACTGCATCTCCGACCATCGTATTAATACTCTCTCTTGTCGGTACCTTCCACGGCACTTTTTGCACCTTGAGGATCTTATCCCGAATTTCTTGCGCCTGTTCGAGCTTGCCCTGAAGCTCGAGTCGGCGCGCCTCCATCGACCACTCCTCTGCGGTCGATGAGTCAGCACTCAGGGAGAGATCGGAGGACGCAACGGGAATCTGAAGCAATTCCCAAAGAGAATAACGATTCCGGGAACGTGATTCCGCTCTCTCTTGGTATGAGGATACCTCATCGACCACATACACCGTCGTCAGAGCACGGGTAATGCCTACGTAGAGCGCATTCACATAAAATTTAAATATCTCGAGCGACTTGTCTGACTTGTCACGAGCCCGGGCAAAAGAGATATCTCCTGTGAGGTCATCGGGTGTCATATCGCCGACCAGCTCCTGATACTCCTTGGGAGCCGAGGCGACAAATGCGTACAGAATAACGTGAGGATATTCGAGACCCTTAGCTTCGTGAACCGAGAATATCAATGGCGTATCGAAGACCTGACGAGCTCTTTCCTTGTCAGTATCATCGAGAACGATGACCGCATACTGAGTGGAGAGCCGAGATGCTTCGTTTAGTTTGCTTACTCCCCCGGATCTGAGTTCGACGACTGCGATAAGCCCCTTGTCATCGGCGACACTCTCGACCAGGAAATTGCTTTCTTTATCTATCGAGCCGAATCGGCGTTGTTTTAGAGAGAGGAGCGTGTTGGCAACGGTGGTGATATTTTGCGCGTTGCGGAAATTTGTCCGAAGCACCCTGATGATGCGAGGGCCCACGTCGTCGTCTTTCGCGAAGAAGAAGGACTTCACCCGTGACCACGAGAAGAAGTTCGGATGCACAATCTGATTCGAGTCCCCACAAAGGATGAACTGATGGCTGTTCTTTCCCATTCGGAGGATTAATGAGAGTTGTGGGACGGTAAAATCCTGAACCTCATCGACAACGATGCAATCAAAGGTCGGGGTGGCACGGGGGAGGTAGTGGTGTGCAAGTAAAGTCGAGTCGTAAAGTCCGGTCTGCGGGAGCCACGCACGATATCGGCGAAATAGCTCAAAAACCTGGGCTCTGTCATCAGCGAGGAAGATAGACTGCTTTATTCCGAGCTGCTGATAATCATCGAGCCCGAGCGGGCCTCCGTCCGCGGATGTGCTTCCCGCTAAAACCCCCCGGAACTCTTCAAAAATCTTACGAGAGTTCTGTTTCGCCCACCCACTCTGCCGAGCACACCAGGCAGCAAAATGAGAGAACCGAATTTCACGCCCTGACGGGATCGCGATCATCCCAAGGAGTTCGTTGAATGAGAGAAACTCAACATTGCTTTCTTCGTCGGGAGTCGTGAGCGAATACAGCCGGCGGGCATTCTCGACGAGAAATCGGGAGAGCGATAGGTAAAGTACCCTCCCTGTCAGAAGCCGGAGCTTCTCGAGAGTGAGGACTGTTTTGCCACTTCCCGCAGAACCAATGAGGATCAATGGTAACGATGCGAGGTAAATATCTTCCTGTTCAGGATTGAAGGAAACAGGTTTGTCTATCAGGTGAAAGGTAGTGCTTGCGGGATTGATGTAGCGGAGTTGCTCTTCGCCATGCTGAGGAGCTTCCAGATTGACGGGAGCAAAATCATCATCACTGATGGTCGCCCCCCGCAGAAAGCGGGATCCTTGGTAGTCGTGATTGAGAATGACTTCGAGGATAAGGATAACGCGTTCTCCCTGATATGACCCAATCTTAAATAGAAGGCGATGCGCATCGCCAAGTTTCGCTCGATAAAAGGGCGCGTTCTGGAGCTTCTTCACCTGAGCAGCCCCAAAATCACCCGAGGCGAGTGATTCCCGAACTCGTCGGTACTGCTGCTGGACTTTGGTGGTGACGAGGGAGACGTGTTCTAGGATTTTCATTGGAAACAGCGGAAAACAACGGAGCAGGGCCTAAGGGTAGCATGCGAAGAGCTGGGGGTGAAGCGATACAGGCATCGGCAATAACCGATGCTCGTTCGCTCTTCCCCAGCTCTCGGCATGCTCCTTACGGTTCTGCCTCTACTCCCACTGCATCACCTCATTTCTCCAGACGCTCATGCGCGCCTTTAATCGACCAAAGTTCCGTTCAAAGTAGGAGGCCGCAACTATCGTAACGACTCCAAGGATTCCGAGCGTCAACCAGCCGACGGGGAGGTAGGTGAGAGATACCTTTATCGTCTCAAGGAGTGCCAGAGCGGTAAGCACCAGCCCGGACATGAGAATCGAGCGTTTCTCGATAAGGGATCCCCACCAGAAAGCGAGTATTCCGAATCCAAGGGCAACGAGACTAGCAGCGGGGTTGTATAGAGACGTTTCGAGCAGTTCGCCGACACCAGTCAGAAGAATCGTCGAGGCCGCAGCATACTGAAAGGTCGCGGGTATCGCTTGAGCGCGGAGACCGACTGCCGATAGGGAGAAGGCGGTCAGGAGGCCCATGGTCAGGGGATATGCGATGGTGCGCTGAAGTCCGACCGCGTCGACTATTCCGTCAGCGCAGTACACGCCCGCCAAAATAGTACATCCGAGAGATAGTGCCTCGAGAGGCTTCATCAGCCATCGTCGTGGTGCCGCGGTCGCAGCTGCTCCGAGAAATCCGACCGATCCGATTGCAGCGAGGATGCCGAGGAGGAATGATGAAGCTCCGTAGATGTAGCATTGGCGACCGACCAGCATGCACAGGGCTCCAAATGGAACGGCACGGGCGAGCACCGCTTCTCGAGTCGAGAGCTCGGCAATCGAACCAAATCGGCGCTCTGAGAGGATGGTGGCGAGGGCTCCCCCAACAAGGATAATCCCCACCACCATCGGATCGCGGGACGGTATCATGAGGAGACTACTGATACCAAATCCGATTGCGCAGAGGGGGAGAGCGTATCGACGGGCCAGGACCGAATACGAGAGGTATGCCATGGGAGCAAGGACGCCAAGACCAACGGCGACGGTAAGGAGAGTGGTGCCCCAGCTGCCGGGATTCCAGCGGAGATATACTGGAATATAAGCACCGTTGCAGAATCTGTCGTCGCACGATGCGACTTGTGAGAAAAGCATCGCGCCAAGCTGCGAGCAGTGAACAGGAATAAGGGCCACGACGGCACCCAAGAGGGTTCGCGCGCCTTTATTTTCATCGATCTTGAGACCACACCACAGACCTGCACCGCAGACACTCGCGGTAAATCCAAGAAAGAGAAAGTAGCGCTCAAGGTGATCACTGATACCCCATCGTTGGAACATGAAGCAACCGATCCCAACGACTAGGATACCAACTCCAATATATCGGAGAAGAGTTCCAATTCGGGAGATGCGTCGCTGTTCATCATCGGTTGTGCTGGTTGCTGCCTCACGCTTTGTGTCACTCTGAACCGCATAGCTTCCTAATGCGTATACCTCTCGTGTTGTCTCATGTTCCTGATGTTGCATGGTGGTGCTCCTGTGATATGGCTGGCGCCTCAGAGGCGCCATTAAGGTGAGTGCATTTTGACTATTGATCTGAATCACCCGCAGAGGTCGTTCCCCTCGGCGCAATCGTATCGAGCAAGCCGAGGAGGAGGTGGCGTTCTTCATCGGTGGCGAATCCCTCAGCGAGTTCGTCGAGCTCAGAAGTATCAGCTACTGAGCTCTGTTCCTCGGCCGAGGCGACTCGCGCCTCCCACCGCTCGAAGATCTCATCGATATGACCGATGGCGGAGGAGTCGATTGCACTTGTCAGCCTCATCGCTTCGGCTCGGCTCTCCCGGGTGCGCATCATGTTTCGTTGTTGCCGAAGGGTGTTGAGCTTTTCTTCAACCGCGAGGAGGTCGGACTCAAGTTGACGTTCGAGCTTAAGGTGCTCTCGATGTTGCTCCTCAAGTTTTTGTGCCTGTGCCAGGCTTCTCTGTCGACGCCTGACGCACTCGAGAGCCTTTTCCTCATCTATGCCCCGACTCCTCTTAGCGCGATCCTCCCAAAGGACTGTCTGCTCCCGAAGTTCGGTCATCCGTTTTTGAAGTGCACCGCCGTCTCGTTTTACCCGGCCCAATTGGGCCTTTGCCCGCCCCGCTGCTTGCTCTGCATCTCGAATAGCGGCGGTAACGACCGCCTCGTGGTTCTCAAGTTGACCAACGACTCCCTCAAAGCTCGCGATAATGCTGGCAGTTAATCTTCTTAAGGTCCTCATACATCTCTCCTTAATTTTCGTTTTAAGTGGTTACCATCTCCACGAAAGGGCGTTTCGCGAGAGGTTGTCTACTGTTCTGAGAATAGCACTGGAGACTTAAGGAGGGAGAATGTTAATATGTTACAATGTAATGTACGCAACTTAATATTAAGTATAGAATAGTATGAATTGGGTTGTAGCGCATAAAATAGGTAATAATCATAGATTACACTGTAATATAAATGAAGCCATCAGTAGTCAGTCGTATTGATTTGTATATTGGTGCGGCGGCTCTCGCTGCGCACGCGAGTTTTCTGGAAGCAGGTTTTCGGATTCGTGATCTCTCTTTTTTTCTCGAGCTATTCCTGAATTGGTCGAGTGATTTTGAGTATCATCGGGATGTGGTTCAGACGACTCAGCTATCGCGATATGTTGCTCAGCTTGTGAGTGAAGGATTAGCAAAACGATATAGTTCAAAAAAGAAAGGGGGTAAAAACTCAGATTTTTCAAGAAGAGAGGGTGCCAGGGGAATACAATCATTTCGCCTCACTCGACTTGGATTGCTTGAATTACTCACTCGAATGACAAGCACCCAGCATCCTTTGCCACCCGCTCAGACATTCTTTCGATTGTCGTTTCTTAAGGGATATCGCCCGTGGCTTGAACGGTTAGTGGAACAAGGGGGCTCGCAAATCCCACCAGCTCTTGCGATGGAGCTCGCTGCTCTTCTTGATGTCGATACGTTGATCGTGCACGAAATCAAGCGACTCGAGCGAGCGATAGAACGTCTCGAGGGACGGATTCGGGATGCCGAGCAGACGAGCGTACTTACCAATAATCGCCTCGCTGCGGGAGTTGTATTCGATGAGGTAGTAAGAGAGGTTGAGCGACGATTTCCTTACGAGCTTAACTCAATGAAGCCGTTGCACGAGCTTATATCGAGCATCAATCCAGATCAGCGGTGTTGGGAGTTGCAGCGAGGGGGGATACTCCGTTCAGCGATGATGTGGGAGCCACAGCGAGCGATGCTACGGGAGATGGTACGTCAGCTGGTGCGGTTGCGAGGGCGCGGGTAGGAAGGGGTGGGTAGAGGCAAGCGTGGTACTACGTCCTTAGCTCGCGTCGCGCTGAGCGTAGGAGGGTTGGACTCCTACCAAAGCTATCCGTGCTACTGAGCTTTTAAACGGCTGAAAACGGGGACGTCCGTGAGGCTTTTCTCAAGGCCCTGCCTAGCCGTTTGTATCCCGCTCAATTCTCCGACGATAAGCCCTAGTCGGCATCCCGTGAGTTGCTTCAATTTCGTCGCTCGTCCCGGACAGAACTTGGGAGCTCGATTGAGGTGAGAGCCGAAATGTTTTTGCTCAAATCGATATTTTAATAAACTTGGAGCTGAGAAGTCGGCAGACTCTCGTTGCGAAGAAATTTTCGAGACGCATATCTCCCCTAGTTCCTGGAAAAAGGAGTCGAAGCATCGACGACATGCGATACTCAAATTTCAAGGCCCACATAATTGCCTACCTCACCGCGCTCGCACCCAACCGGATGGTCTCTCAGTGTCGACAAGAGTTAGGTTTAACGGTAACAAGTGCCGATTTCATAGAACGTAATGCCACCACCTGAGCAGTCTACTCCAATCCGAACGCCATTCGAAATTAGGGATCCTGCTCCGCAATACCTAGCCCTATCTTTGTTTACATTGACGCAATCTCCCTGATTCCCCTGTCCTCCGTAACCCCCAATCGGGCAGCTCCTAGACCATCCCCCGGGCTTTCGGCATTCGTATGGTTGCGGTGGCGGCGGGCAGGCTTGGGTATTGCACGACTGAGACCCTCCTGGCCTTGATTGCCCGCACGAATTGGTAAATGTCACAGTCTGAGTCCCCCCACCGCACGAGGCAGAGCAAGGTCCAAGCGTCGGGGTTGGATTTTCAATGCAGCAGGGTTGGGTATTACATGACTGTGACCCTCCCCACCTTGATTGCCCGCACGAATTGGTAAATGTCACAGTCTGAGTCCCCCCACCGCACGTGACAGAGCAAGGTCCGAGCGTCGGGGTTGGATTTTCAGTACAGGGTGTTGGACACCCTAAACCATCTGAGGAGCACGCATATTGAAAATATTGCGCCGCAGATTCTATTGAATATCCAACCAATACTCCGTGATAGCCGGTCGGACAATTAACAACGGAAGTAGTAGTAGACGCATTGGCGATACCCGAAGCATTGCGTGTCTGCCGAAGAGCGGCCTGACTTCTGCTGTCAATTAAAGTAGTCCCCTTGCACGTCCGAACTCCCGATTCGTTTGCTCTAATTAGAACGCCATGGCTCGAGTTCTCGAGGAAGCCAGCTCCGCACAGCGTACCTGCCGGCGAACACTCTACTTTTGGCATGACCCGAACTACTGCATAGTTGGATATTTCAGGCCTTGTTCCAAAGGTAAAACCGAAAAGAGATCGTGGAGATGAGGGCTTCTGTGCCACGACAGAAATCCAAAAGGGTTGAGTTGGATCGGAGTTAGGGTTCCTGTAACTCCAGCCATACTGATTTCCCTGTTGTCGCCCGCTTGGATGACTTTGGAACTGAGATGCCAGATCCGCATCCGTTGGTCTCGATGCAAACGCTTGAATACTGACCCTGACCTCATTGGAGGCGACGGTGTTTCGTGTTCCACACGTCGAGCCTGAAGTGCCTGAACGAGGTTCATATCGACCGAACCGGGAGAAGTGATCCCGTGCTTGGTCGTCGGAGGCTAGTCCAAGGTCTCCGTTACACTGACGATAGGCTGCGGGATTGAATCCATCGGGAACATCTTTGACGTTCGTTGCTGCCCACACGACCTGATCCAGGTCTCCCGCCTCCGGTCCGACCATTCCTTGAGATATGTCTGGATCGTCTTGAATCGCTCGGGCTATCACTCGGGCTGACTCCCCAAGTTTGAATTTTATTGCATAAAGATTCGCATAGTAGCCGACCCCGAAGACGATACCCATGGCGAGAGGAAAGAGTATCGCCGCCTCGATTAGGACGATACCTCCCGAGCGACGGAATAACCTTTTTACCCCTGATCTCATCATGACGCCTCGTTTCTGTTGTTCGGTAGAGGTCTGTGGGTAGGATTTCCAACGGAGCCGATTCTACGCCACACAGAGCCACTGTTTAACCTTCTCCTCTCCGATATAATACCATTCTGCGCAGCCGTTTATCCACATAAATCGGGGATGAGGGCCCGTGATTCACTCCTTTGGTCACAAACTAGTGGCTTATTGACGGGGCGAAATTGATCCAGAGGACGGATAGGGTAGAGGAGTCTGTTTTTAGTCAGCTCCGTCAATAATTCCTCACCACTATCTCCCGTAATGAACCCCTCCGAGAGCTGTTGGAATTTATCATTCGCCTTGCTTGAATCCGGTAGATCGAGAAACCTCGGTAGAGTTCATCAAAAAAAGGATCTTCGATATGGTTTGTTGGATCGGAGTTGCTGAGCAGCTGGTTTACACCTTGGTCGCTGAGGTGTCGGTACCATCGCGAGAGCCTTATCTGTTCGGCATCATCAAAAGCTTCTTGGGCGTATGAGGTAAAATGGGATGTTTTGCTGACGGGTCGGTACGGGGGGTCATAATAAATGAATGTCATGCCGGAGACAAAGCGCGCAGAGAGCTCAAAATCGCCTTGGAGGATGGTGGCGCGCTGGAGCGCGATTGATGCGGCATTCAGCCGCTCTTTCATCAAAATCGAGGGGTGAGCGTATCGTCCATGGGGGACGTTGAATAATCCCCGACTGTTTACCCGAAAAAGGCCATTAAAGCAGGTACGATTGAGGAATATTGTTAAGGCAGTTCGCTGCGGATCAACCGCACTTCTTCCGGCAGTTCGTCGCGCTTGCTCAATCCCGCCATTAAAGATGTCTCTCATCTGGTAAAAGAAGGTGGCACGACTATCGCCGGTTCCAGCGAGGTACTCGCGCTCGAGATCGTCGAGAGCCTGAATTACTCCGGCAACATCCGATTTGACCGAATTATACACAATGACAAGTTCGGGGTTAACATCGAGAAGGACTGCCCGTTTGTACCGAAACGAGTTGGTGATTTCGAAGAAGACAGCCCCTCCGCCGATAAACGGTTCGATATAGGTATCGACCAACCCGCGGGATAGTTCAGGTGGATAGTGGTTCGCGAGGGTGGGGAGAAGCTGCGTCTTCCCACCTGCCCATTTGAGGATTGGCCCGCTCGTGAGCTGCTCTGGGTGACTTGAGTCAAAAGGGTGTGCCTCGGATGACATGAGAGGTTGTATCAGCGGCCGGTTGACGTGGCTTTTTTCGGTGAGGAAAAAGGGCGAGGTTTGGTTGAGTTCTGTTTGAACTTTGGTGAAGCTACTACAAACTCCTCACTTCAACAAACGGTCAAGGCTATGGGGGACTTGGTGGGGACAAGGCAGGGTCATCCAATCAGGGGCCACGCTCAGCCGATTGTCCCGTTCGCTCAATCTCATCGATCCTCATCTTGATGATACCGCAGCATCGCCTGACGAAGTCGGGCGCATGCCGTAATCGGGTCGTCGTCGGGGGAGACGAATTGGGGAGTTAGAAAATGGGCGGTAATCCGGGAGAAGGGAAGGGGAAAGAACATACGATCCCAGCTGTTGAAGCGGTAGCATCGGTGGGGGATGGCAACCATGCCGATGAGGGGGGCGCCCGTGATCTGGGCTAGTTTTATTGCACCTTCTTTTACTTCGTGGCGTGGTCCGCGGGGGCCGTCGACGGTAATTGCTGCGATGGCCCCTCCTTTCATCGCGCGGATGAGTCGCCGGAGTCCCTCGCTACCCCCCTTTTTTGATGAGCCGCCGATTGATCGAAAGCCGAGGAGATAAAGGAGATACGCGATAAGCCTTCCATCGGCGTGTTTGCTGACGAGGGGGATAAGGGGAACAGGTGGTGTCGGGTGGCGACTGCGGAGGTGGGAAACGATGAAGGGGACGGCGAGCTGTTCACCGTGCCACATCACGAGGATGCACTGTTTATCGAGGATGGTGTCGGTTATCGTGGATGAGGGTTCACATCGAATATCGAGTCGAATCGTGCGATGCACACAAAGGAGGAGGCGGTGAACGAGATGGACGAGGAGACGTCGGGGGAGGGAGAGCTCGGGGATATCACCTCTCTCGGAGGGTCTCTCCGTGTGGGTGGGATGGTTGGGCAGTGGTTCGGTCATGGGGGTTGTGATGGGCATTACGAGACGTGTTGAGCGCGTTCGGTATCGGGGGTATTACCTGATGTGCGGGCGGTTGCGATGACGAGGTTTTGCCACAGAAAGACAGCTCCGTCGAGGGGGACAGGGTATGCGGTTGGATCAAGAAGGGTGAACGAGCCTAGTTTCGACATCGGCGTACTCGGAGGGATATGCCACTCAGGAGGCGAGGGAGTGTACCGGAGGGGGACAGCCCGCAGGGTAACAAGATAATCTGAGAGCGGGGAAAGCGCTTTGACGGCGGCCTCTTTGGCACAAAAAATGGCAAGCCCGGAACGCCAGGCGGGTGAACAGGATGAATCGTCGTGCTGCCATTCGGTGATGGATTGGTACTCGGTCGGAGTCGTTATCCTTTGTAAGATGCCCGACCGGATTGGACGAGTGTGTTGCTCAAGATCGATACCGACGGTCAGTATCTCCCTGTCGAGGGTGACAAGGGCGCAGGAGGCGAGCGAGGTGTGGGCGAGGGAACCGCGAAAGGGGTTTGGGAAAAGCGGCTCACCTCGAGAACCTTTCCCGATTGAGGTGTCAGAGGTGCGCGGTATGCCGGTCGTGGCGCAGAGGTAATCCATCGCCGCACGTGCTGCGTCGCGAGCGAGGGTGCTCGGGATTGATCGAGCGGACACTGAGGAAAAACGGGTTGACGAAAAAGATGCGGGAAGAATTGATGAATCTTCAGGATGGGCGAGATGATGGCGCGGAGGTCTCTCTTCGGTCACAATAATGGCTATGACTGAGCGAGGGCTGAGGGGAAGGAGGTGGAGGGTACGGTCGATCGGGCATTGCATGCGATTACGGTAGGGGCTTTGCTGTAGACCTGAAATAGCGCAAACATCTTCTCCAATCCGCGCTTGCAAGGGTTTGGCAGTTTTTTGACCTTCGCCTTGCTCACCGTATCGCGATACCGTTTCGCAAGTCAAAGCCCCAAAAGGCTCCTCAGACCCGTGCAGGCGGCCCTCTCGTGACAAAGGGTTTCGCGTGTCACTTTTTTGGGGCGGGGCAGAGGG
>OMIW01000061.1 GCA_900299205.1 Pseudomonadota bacterium | reverse complement strand
GCGGGTGCGGTCGGTCACTACTCTGGTAACCCCGCATCGAGGATCGCCCGCTGCCGATGCCTTGCCGGTGTATTTCCAAAGGCTGATTCGTCTCTCGTCGCGTCTTGCTTCGCCTCTCATTCCTCTCTCAAAGGAACGTGCCTTTGCCAAGAAAATAGGGGTGAAAGATTGGCCTGCCATCGAAAACCTCTCCCCCCGCTATCTCAACGAGATTTTTAATCCAACGATTATTGACGACCCCCGGGTTCGCTACTTCTCGTATGGCGCCGTTCTCGATGATCGCACCACGGGGCTTGCTCTTAAAGCTCGTCGCTTCCAGGGGAGGGTTGCTGGGATGACGGGTGATAATCACGACGGGTTGGTGCCCGTTGCATCTGCCCAGTGGGGTGAATACCGAGGAACGTGCACGACCGATCACAGCGGAATTATCGGATTGCATCCCGTGCCTGGATGGAAAATCTCTTTCGATCATCTCGCACTCTTTCGCGAAATCGCTGATTATCTCGGAGATCTTCCTGACAATTGAATCCATTGTCTCAGAGGTGGCGTTTGTATTATTGTTTCCTCATGTTTTGAGAGATTTCTTATCAGGAAGTACCCCGATGCGTGTCGCCCTTCTTCAGCTTTGCTCGAAAGAGCTTCCCGCGGACAACACCGCACGCGCACTTCGGCTTGCACGGACTGCGGCCGCGGCTGATGCCGAGTGGTTGCTATTCCCCGAAAATACCATCTATATCGGCGAATCTCCGGCGAAGTTCGCCGACACGGTGAACGGCAGTCTCTTAGAGCCATTTCGGGAGTGTGCTGCGGAGCTTGGAGTTTGGATTACGGTGGGTTCTTTTCCTGAGCGAGTTGGTGGCTCACCGAAAGTGCACAACACGCAGGTTCTTATTGATCCAATGGGCGCGATTCACGCAACCTATCGGAAGATTCACCTCTTCGACGTCACTCTTCCAAGTGGCCAAACCCATGCGGAATCGGAACGAGTCCTTGGAGGAGATGAGGTCGTAGTCACTGAGATGAGGACGAGCTCTGGGGTGTGGAGGGTGGGGCTGACGACCTGTTACGATCTTCGCTTCCCCGAGCTCTATCGAAGATTGGTCGATGATGGTGCGCAAATCATCACCGCCCCGTCAGCGTTCACTTTCGAAACGGGAGCTGCCCATTGGCATCCCCTCGTTCAGGCGAGAGCTATTGAGAATCAGGTGTTTATCCTCGCCCCAAATCAATGCGGAAAACACGGCGGAACGAGGCACTCGTTCGGTAATTCGTGTGTGGTTGATCCATGGGGGACGCAGCTTGCCCGAGCGATGGAGGGTGAATCGATCGCTTATGCGGACCTCAGCAGGCAATATCTGGCACAGGTTCGCTCCAACCTCCCTTCTCTCTCACATCGTCGCATCAGACTATCGGGCCGTCTGTAGGCGGGGAGAGATATGTATTCCCGAAATGCGGTCTCCCAGTAACGTTTTTTTGTGAATTTTAATTGAGAGAATGAGGATGCCAAAAAAACTCCTTATCGTTACCGGAGGTGGTGATTGTCCTGGCCTGAACGCGGTCATCCGAGGCGTTGTCAAACGGGCATCGGTAATCGGCGGGTGGGATGTGTACGGAAGCATCGAATCGTTTTGCGGAATTCTCCGTGATCCGCCTGAGATTCGACTTCTCACCTCAGAAACGGTCGCGCGGATTCATGTTCAGGGAGGAACGATCCTTTTGACGACCAATAAGGGCAATCCCTTTGAGTGGTCGTGGCGACGGGAGGATGGAACAGTTGAGACGATCGACCGGAGCGATGAGCTGATAGCGAAGATTCGGGAGTTTGGCTTTGCGGGGGTTATATCGATTGGGGGAGATGGTTCGCAACGAATCTCATACGACCTCGGGAATCGAGGGCTCCCCGTCGTCGGTGTGCCAAAAACAATCGACAATGATCTTGCGGGGACCGACTACACTTTTGGGTTTCAGACCGCGGTGCAAACGGCAACTGATGCGATTGATCGATTGGTAACAACGGCTGAGAGCCACAATCGGGTCATGATCGTCGAGGTGATGGGACGGGGAGCGGGTTGGATCGCACTTCATGCAGCGCTCTCCGGGGGCGCGGAGGTGTGCCTGATCCCTGAGATTCCTTACGATATCAACACCGTGAAGGAGCGCATCGAGCGGCGCTTCGCCGCGAAGCGGGGATACAGTATCGTCGTTGTCGCCGAGGGGGCTCGGCCCACCCACGGCTCCATTACGACCATCGGGTCTTCTGAGGTAGGACGGAACCCCGTGCGGCTAGGAGGCGTCGCGTACGCTCTCTCGCGACAGCTCAAAGATGCCGGGCTCTCCGCTGATATTCGGGAAACCGTCCTCGGTCACCTCTTGAGGGGAGGCTCGCCAATAGCCTTTGACAGAATTCTCGGTACTCAGTTCGGTGTTCACGCTTTTGATCTCGTCGCCGCCGGCTCCTTCGGAAGGCTCGTCTCGTATCAAGGAACTCAGGTAACCGACATTCCGTTCTCAGATGCACTCATGACCGAGAAGCTTATTCCTGCCGAGCATCAACTGATCGAGACCGCACGGGGGGTGGGGATCTCTTTTGGGGATGGGAAGTAGAGAGGATGGCGACAGCCTCCAATAATCGGAGACATCATCAAGAGATACCACTAGTGAGTCGCGGGGCCAAAAAGCTCCTCAGATATGCCTAATCGCGTTTCGCTGAAGATGCTTGCTTATCCCATCGGGGCCGATTGTTTATCCTCAGCTCACTCTCCTCGCAGCGAACTCGAACATCTACCTTCTCGCCCCCTCATGCCCAGGGAGCCCTTTCCCCAATTCCTTCACCACATCGATCGGCGATTCCTCTCCGCTGACCCGCTGGCGAAGCTCGCCCCAGCCGACTCCTTGGCGACGAAGGGAACAGAGACCGAAGCCGAGCACCATGAGGTATTGGAGGGCGTGGGAAACAAGGGCGATGACGATCGCATCCTCGGTGGGGACCCCAAATAGATCGAGTGCGCCGACACATCCGGCCTGATACACACCGAGAAATCCAGGCGCACTCGGAGCGGCAACCGCGAGCGCAACAATAACTGTCATCGCAACAGACATCGTTACCGAGGGAGTGACGGTCGGTACCATCGCGATAAAGAGATAATAGCTGAGGAAGGTTGAACCCCATACAAAGACGGTTGCCGCGAGCACTTTCGCCAAGGCATCGAGGTTCCGGAGCGATGCGGCGGCACAGAGCAATTCATCGACTATTTTTACAAACCTCTCCCGCCAATGCTCGCCGAATAAACCGAATAGACGTCGCACGATTGCGATAACAGTACCACGAAAAAAAGCCCCCACGACGATGCCGACCAGAAGAGATACCGCGAGTATCCCCAATCCCTGGGCACCCCGATAAACCCAGAACGGCAACGCAGAGAAGTGAGATGCAACCAAACCGAAACAGAGCAGGACTGATGAAAGGTCAAAAAATCGCTCAACCACGACCGAGGCAAGACAGGCGGGATACGGATAAGTGCCCCGCCGAGACACCAGATACGGACGAATAAACTCTCCCGCCCGCAACGGGAGAAGGAAGGTGCAGAGATTGCCGATAATGAGACCATCAAAGAGATCAGGCGGTGCCGCCTGATGCGGAGGCGGCAGTAGGTACCGCCACCGATAGGCCCGTACTCGACAATGGGCCCAGAAGGTGAAAACGAGAAGCGGGATGAGGCCCCATCTGACCTGAGCAAGGGCAGTGAGCACCTCATTCCATTTTACGCCACGAAGAGACCACCATAGCGCGATACCACTGCCAAGAACTCCGACACCCAGATGGAAGAAACGACGGTGATGGGATGAGAGAGCCACGCTACGCACCCCCCGCTTTGGTTCTGGGCAGAACAAGGCGAGGCTGAATTGCGGGACACTGCTGCACGGTACACGGCTCGCTGCACGGACGCTCGCGGACCCACGGGGCGATCGATTCCGCTACAATCTCCGCCATCGCATCCAGCCACGCAGGATGTGCATTGACGCTCGGAATCAGAGCGAGCTGTTCTCCCCCTTTTTCCTGAAACGCATGAAGCGCCTCGGTCCCAATCTCATCGATCGTCTCGAGGCAATCAGCCGCAAATCCGGGACAAACCACCGCAAGGCGCTTGACTCCATTCTCTCCAAAAAGCTCTACCGATTCATCGGTATAAGGGGTCAACCACGGCTCTTTCCCAAAACGCGATTGAAATGTCTGAACAATCCGCTCTTTGGGAAACGAAAGCCGTTCCCGCAATAGTCGAGTCGTCTCCGTGCACATGCAGCAATAGGGATCTCCCGCTCGGACGTAGCGGGCTGGGACCCCGTGATAGCTCGCGATGATATACTCGGGCTCGAAAGGGAGCGCCGCGAGTCCCTCAGCAACGGTGGTTGCTAGCGCCGCAGTGTACGCAGGGTGCCGATAATACGGCTCAATCACAGAGAGAGTAGGAACCCACCGTCGCTTGAGAAGAAGCTGAAAAACTGCATCGTACGTCGATCCTGTTGTTGCCGCTGCATACTGGGGATACAGCGGGAATAAGATTACTCGGGTGCACCCGGCCTCTTGAAGTTGATCGAGAGCCGACGCGAGCGAGGGATTGCCATACCTCATACCGAGGACGACCATCGGCGCATCAGAGCCGTAAGTTATGCTCAGTCGCTCCTGAAGCCCTCTTTGTTGCGCCCGTGAGGTAACAAGAAGGGGAGAGCCCTCTGAAGTCCAAACCCGTCGATACGCCTCGGCAGACCGACGAGGTCGCGTTCGTAAAATAATTCCGTTCAGGAGGAACCACCAAAGGACACGGTTGACCTCGATGACCCGCGGGTCGGCGAGAAACTCCGCCAAATATCGGCGCAAGGCCGGAGTAGTCGGCTCGTCCGGAGTTCCGAGCTGCGCCAACAGAACTCCAATCTTATCACCGTGTGGTCGACAACCAAACGTTCCTAACACGCTAACTCCTTCGCAATACGCAGTCCCTCGGAGACCCGATCAGCAACCCCGATTCCCCCGCGATCGGCCCCTCCGAAACGAAACCCCTCGACCCGTTGTTCCATCGCCCCAATCGCATCACACACGCGCCAGTGCCCAACCTCGTATTGGGGAATCGCCCCAGGCCATCTCGTTACAAGGAGCGGTGAAAGACCCGAAAGTCCAAGCCGTCGCTCGATCAAAGTCACCACCCGTCCGACAAGATGCCCCTCGTCCTCGTCGAGAATATCTTCACCTTCAACTCCTCCCAGACACACCGTCAGAAGATGTCCATCACGGGGAGCTTGGTGCGGAAAAAGCACAGAATTAAACATCACTCCAAGGAGTCGCGACGGCTCTCCTCGCGGAAACAGCACACCAAATCCTTTCTCCGGAAGGGCACCTCCTGAACGGGGTGCTGCAAGATGTACCACAACCAACGGAGCCCGTCGCACTGATGCCAATGCCGTGGCCGCCCCCTCATCAATCGAACGAATGATCTGACTGGCCGCACCTCCCGGACACGCGACAACAACCGCGCGAGCAGCCCACTCTTCCCCTAGAGCAGTCCCAAGAACAAACTGATTATCCGAGCGGGTAATCGAGGTAACCGCGCTGCGCACGAGGTGCGAAGCGAGATCGTTTTCAAGACGACGTGCCAGCGTTGCATTTCCCCCGATGAGGGAAAGGATTTTCGGTGGCCCGCCGGAAGCTCCCTGTTTTGCGCGCATATACCCGAGTAATGAGCTCCCACCCTGAGCAGCCTCCCAGAGCCCCGGGAAAAGCGATCGCGCTGAGAGCCGCTCAACGGTCCCTCCATAGATACCCTTGAGGGTTGTATCAGCGATCGACCGAATGATTCTCTCCCCCATCACAGGCGCGAGATAATCAACCACTGAGGCATCGACGGTATCGCCTGCGGAACGACCTTGAGAAAGCATCCGCGGAGATATTAACCCTCTTAGTATCTCACCCTTTTCCCGAAGGGTCGCGAGCGGACTCTTCATCAGCGCCCACAGCCCCCGTGGTACCGATACCGGACGGATACCATCCCAAATATATTGACGATAATGAGGGATCGTCGGCCACGCAATCTGCTCGACCAAACCGAGACGAGAGATGAGGTCAAGAAGCGCCGGCCTCCCCAGAAGCACATTCGGCCCCTGCTCAACCAGATACCCACCTACCTGCGACGAGCGAATGAGCCCTCCAACATTTCCCGGCTCAAAAACACGCACATCTCGCCCCCGCCTGACAAGCTCCCACCCACAGGTAAGACCTGCGATTCCTCCTCCGACAACGGCGACCTCGGTTTCCATCATACTTCATGTTTCTGGGCAGACTCTCCTCACGAGATCGACCCCTGTGAGGATTTTAAAAAAGAAGACGCGTCTTGATACTTTCGGGGAGAGCATCGATTTTTGTCTTTACCTCGCCCGCCAACGACTTATCGACATCCATTATCAGATACCCAACATCCCCTGCGGTCGCCAGCGTTTGCCGCTGAATATTAACCCCCAGATCCGCGACGATCTGATTAATCGCCTTTAAAACCCCAGGGACGTTGCGGTGGCAGTTGAGCACCCGATGGCTTCCCGATACAACTGGCACCTCAACCGCTGGAAAATTAACCGCTCCTGTGGTGCTTCCCACCTCTACGAATTTCAGCAGGGCCCCACTCGTCTCAAGCCCGATATTTCGCTGCGCCTCGACGGTGCTTCCCCCGATATGCGGCGTCAGGATAACATTCGCGAGCCCACACAGCGGCGAAACAAACGGCTCATCGTTCGAACTCGGCTCCTCCGGAAATACATCTATCGCCGCCCCCGCGAGATGACCTCGCTGCAGATGGTGCACCAGCGCGTCTACATCAACAACCGATCCACGGCTTAAATTAAGCAGGTACGAGCCCTGTCGCATCAACCGGAGTTGCGGCTCTGCGAGCATATTTTTGGTAAGCTCCGTCTCCGGCACATGAAGAGTTACGAAATCACTTTGGGTTAAAAGTTCCTCAAGCGACGCAACGGCCAGCGCATTTCCGAGTGGTAGCTTCGGAACAATATCGTAAAAGAGCACCCGCATCCCCAAGGCCTCAGCGAGGAGACCGATTTGCGGCCCGATATGACCGTATCCGATGATACCGAGCGTTTTATGTCGCACTTCGGTACAACCCGTCGCGGACTTTTCCCATACCCCTCGGTGAAGAAGATCGCTCTTATGGCCGGCCCTACGGGCCAACATGATAATCTCTGCAATCGCCAACTCCGCAACGCTCCGGGTATTGCTGAAAGGGGCGTTAAAGACCGGGACTCCGTGAAGTGCAGCCGCATCGAGGTCGACCTGATTTGTTCCGATACAAAAACACCCAATCGCAAGAAGAGACCGCGCCTGCGCCAGGACGTCAGCTCGAACCTCCGTCTTCGAGCGAATTCCCAGCACATGAACATCAGCAATCCGCTCCTTCAACTCTTCGGCGGACATCGCCCGACCGAGCGCCTCTACGGCATACCCGGCGATCTCAAACCGTTCAATCGCCTCGCGGCTGACCCCCTCGAGGAGGAGAATCTTTACTTTGTGGGGGGGGTAAGAGTATTGCTTCATGGGGGAGTGGTGAGGGGTGACATTTCTAAGCGGCGCCCCCGATGCAGCGATTGCTCCTGCCCGGCTTCCCTCGGGGATGGGGAACGCGTCGGGGGCACCGTACCATCATCCCGTTTTTTTTTCGACCTGCAGGGGGTCTCGGGG
>OMIW01000060.1 GCA_900299205.1 Pseudomonadota bacterium | reverse complement strand
GCCGAATCGCGAGCACCGTCGCAGCTTCTTTGTCGCCGATTGAGACACCAACCGACACACCACCAATCGCTCCTCTTCGCTGGCACACCGATGGAACAATCTGTGGCAGCCGCTCACAATCCACTCCCCATACGGAGCACAACTCCCGCGACCACCGCCCCTCTTCCAGGTCGTAGAGAAGAGTCCGCGAGGCCATAGAATCATCGGTGACAAAGGGCATGACATCAGCAAGCCGCGAAACCACCCACGCATCAAGGGTCCCAACCTTCACCGTCGGTTCGGGGAATTGCTTTTGCAACCAACCTACCTTCGGCCCCGCAAAAAAAGTGTTCGGCACTAGTCCGGTCCGCTCGGTAATTCTACCAGAGAGTGCGCCATCCGAAACGACCTCGGCAACCCGCTCTTCATCGCGCCCCACCCGCCACGACAGCACAGGGCTCAACGGTTCAGCACCGCGCCACGCCACCACTCCCGAGCGCTGCACCGCAAGGCCAAGCCCTGCTACTGTTGACCCAAGGTCGGCGGCGATCTTCCGTCCCCATCTGAGTGCCTCTTCGACAGAGTTCACTATCTCTGTCGCATCGAATTCACCGAAAACGTGATCGCCTCTGAGTTCGTCCAGAGGCAAGCTGGATTGACTAATAACCTCCTCTGGACTGGAGATGATAATGGCCTTGGTTGCTGACGTCCCAAGATCGACACCCACGAAAAGGGAAGACATCAGGAATTCTCCGAAAAAAGTCCGCACCGAAAGGGTGCTTGAACATTAGCGACCTCCATGCTAGACCTCGAGAGGTGCAAACGTCGTCGCACGAGGCAGACGTTGAGAAATGTTCGTCTCTCAAGAATTACAGCTATCTCGGCAAAGCGCATCATTTTTGATCGTGGAAGTTGTATCTCATGACGAGCGCAGATTACGGATTTTTCGGGCACCCAAGCATCATCGGTCACATGAAGGTGACCGAAAGAATACTCCTCAGAAAGTAGTAAGAGTTCCTATGCCACCAGCCCTCCCGACCCCTTTCGAATCGAATGGTGACCACCGGCAACGAGAGCATGACCCGCTCTCTCAGGAATTCGCCCGCTTAACGGCAAACCTACCCGCATCTGAAAAGGTTAAGATTGCAGCGAACCTTTCGCTCTTCTGTTCGGAGCTCGAATCTCTTCCGCTCGAGCGCCAAAAAGCCGAGGTGAACTCACTCCTCCAAGCCCATCATTTATTGCAAGACCTAAGAGACTATTTCGACCTCTCGTATGATGAAGATCAACAGCATCTGCGACAACGCTTCGACGATATATATCTCCTTGCTCAGTCGACCATTCATGAACTTTTTTCTTCAGAGGAACCCTCTCGTGCTATCGCCATGGAGAGTGTGTGTGATGCCCTCAACGGGCAAACAGCTCTCTGCCTTGGGTCTCACCGACTATCAGGGGCGATTCGAGACTTTGACCGTCAGATCGAACAAACTATCATTCACCTCTTTCGCAATCGCGTTGAGGATGATCTCGTCAGAATCGATAGACTTATCAAGTCGGATAATTTGTCCACGCCTCTTCAGGCGAAAGTGGTGAAAGGACTACTCGATATTCGAGCAAAGGATGCAGAGAATATGCTTGAGAAAATAAACGCCCGTAAAGAGGACATGTCAGTGCAGTTTCCCTTCTTGGTGACAGCAGCAATAAGCGATATGCACAACCTTTTTCCAACCCTGTCCGATCAATACCTTCTCAACCTGTCAGAGTTTATCGAGGATCACTTCCAAGGACCGTTCAATCAACGGATTGAAGAGGTCGTTAAGGGAAAAAAGAGGCTCATTAGACGGGAGCTCCAATCTCTCTTTGAACTTACTCCGCCATCATCTCACGACTAATTGCCATCGTTTGACGGCTTCGTGTGGCTTCATCTCCTCGAAGACCTTATCAGCGACCATTCGGTGTCCAACTTGATTGGGATGGCAACCATCAGAGGTGACCGCAAGCAGCGGCTCTTGGGCGAGACTTCTTCCGAACTCTCTCCGCATCGCCGCCATCTCCTCTGAGAAGAGGGAACCGGCATGAAGGAACTGAACAGCATCAGTAATGACCTTTTGCCCGTTTACGAAACCAGCATGCACCCGTTTGGCTGCTCGCTGAACTGCGGCCTGATAGGTCGGGGGCGAGCAGAGCGATACCATCACGGTCCGCTTTACCCCAACGGAACGCCCTAGTCTCGCCATCCTCACCATATTTCTCTCAAAATCGCGTAGGGGGACCGCCGGCACCTTCAGAGCGACGCTCCCTACTGGCGCGGCACGACGGCGTTGCATGATTACCCGCTCAAGTGATGCGTATAACACACTATGCACCCGCAACCACCGACCGATTCCCGTCGTTACCGATGATGAGGCAAATCGCGCAACTTGCTCTCCATGCGGAACCGCCACCATCTTGGCATCGTTTGCACCAAACCCGAGAATGAGAATATCCGGCCGGTATTCGGCGAGAAACCGTTTAGCAATCAACTCACCGTACGCTGAGGAATCCCCAGGTATCGCAAAATTCAGTACCTCAAAAGGGAGATCGGGCCACCGCGCACGAAGCTTATCTCGCACAACTGAACCGAAGGTCGCATCCTGATCGACTCCCCATCCCCAACAGCTGGAGTCGCCAAATATCGCGATACGGACCGGAGATACCGTTGCTTCCCCGAGGGGCTCATCCGAGCGAAAGCCAATCGAGTTTGTCTTAACAAAAAATGTGGGTTTCTTCCGCTCCGAAATCCGATTGAAGGTATCGAAGAAGGACATCTCTCGGTTGGGCATCATCCCCACCCGAAAACCGTCCCCCTCCCGAAACATCCCCATCCACGCAAGCTCATCCTCGTGTGGTTGCGCAGCAGTAAATCGGGTCGCCGTATTCTCCTCCTGTAGCATCCAGGTAGGCATATCAAAAACCGCACCTGCCGATGAGCTTGCTCGCGCGGGGAGGTCAATCTGACGGGCGAAAAACTCCCCGAGGAGGAGTACGGCAAGGCAAAGAATTATTGAGCAAGCCGCGAAAAGCGGCCCCCACATCCACCGACTTATCATGGTCGTCCTGTTTTCTCTCCCCCTGTCCATCAACTCCACCTCTTCTCTCCAACCTGTCAAGATGCGCCGAGCGCCGGATTATCGAGTCACAGGTATCATGTGTCAAACAAAATCAGCGAGCTAGCCCGCGGACCAAGTTGTCGGTCTATGCCTCCTATCGGAATCAGCACCAGCTCATGAACGGCCTCGATTGAGCTCCAAGTCATTCGCAGGTGTCATTTTTCTTTTTTTGGGTGGTAATTTGACTCAATTCGGCAGGATATTAGATAATCTATCCGTTACGCATAAAGGTTCATGGTTACTGTTTCTGGGGTCATTGACCTCGCGAGCGACCTTGCTCACTTTCATCTAAACCTCGTAGCAGCCTGTAAGAGGGCGGTCGGTTGCGATGAAGCTGCCGTCTGCGAGCAGCTCGTCTCGGAGCTCCGAGAGAAGCACTGGAATGTCCTCGTAGGTCTCGGGGGCCG
>OMIW01000059.1 GCA_900299205.1 Pseudomonadota bacterium | reverse complement strand
GACGGGGAAACCCGCTGAGCGAGGAAGAGGGTGTCGTGGCCGTTGCCTGCGGTAAGGTCGATGGCAATAGCACCAGGGGTGAGGAGGGGTGCGAGAAAATCATGAGCGAAATGGGTGAGGCGTGGCATTCGAGTACCTTGAGCGGGAATCGATTGTTTATCAACGGTGGCGATATCGAGTAACGACTCGGCGACATGCCCAAGAATATGGTTTGGGAATCCTTGCAGAAAGTGTTCTACCGTGGTAGTCGAGAGTCGTTATAAAACCATCGACGCACTAGAAAGACAATGATTGTGCGTCCAGGAATGCGGTAACCAAGAGATCATACATCGTAGGAACATTCATGGCCCAGCACCAGGGAAACACCCCCGATCATTCTCGAGATGATCATAAAAATAACCCCGCTGAGGGTGGTGAAAATCCATCCGAATCATCCCTCTCCTCGGGCGATTCCTTTGCGCGTGAATTACAGGCACCGGCGTTTCTCGATGCACGGATGCTCGCATCAGTGTCAGCACTCGTCAGTGAAATAGAGGAACAGGGGGTTGACCACTTTACAAAAGTTATTGGCTCCTCATTTCCCCCTCTGAAACAGCTCTCAGAGTATATGCACTCAACCCCGCAGGATGATATGCAAGAGATGCAGCGGCGCTTCTTTGCTGCATCTCAAGAGATTATCCAAGAGGTAGGCGCAAAATTAGGAGAAACCGATATCGCTGAGTTAGCTCAGAACGGACTTCTCACCTTTCTCATTCGACATACCGCATCAGCGGTGTGTGGCTCTGCTATCTCCCGAGACCTCAAGTATGCTCATGATGTTTTTGTGGCCTCAGTGATCGACCCCTTTCTCCGCTCTATCGCTGAAAGTGAGAACGATATCGGCTCACTCCGAAAAGATCCTCTCCTGTCACCAGGATCATTTAGGCAGCTCGCCCGGGAACAGTTCTCTGTTCAATCACGGAACGCTCGTGATGCCCTTTTTACGGCCGATAAATGGAATGAGGGTCATCTTCTCGCCGGAATGATATCGATCAATCACGCCCTAGACTTCCTTGAAGAAACTATCTTGCCACCCGTCGAGATTACCCCCAATCTCAGAAAGATGTTGAGCTCAGCACTGTCCAAGCAATTCCAAAAAGGAGTCGAGCAGGCAGCTCTCGTGTATCATAAAAATCATCAGGAAGTGATCAATGGTGCTCTCAGGCGACTAGAAGACGTCCTTCCCCCCCGTCCTCGACTTCCGCCCCGGCGAGACTTTGGCGGCACCAAAGAGGGTGAGCAGAAGTCTACGCACGACGGTTGACCGCATATCGCGCTGCATGATCCATTTTTTCGATCACAGACAACGCTGAAAGGAGACTATGACATCGCCAGGAAACGGAGCAGCCCATTCAGGGTCGAACTTCAATCATAACGGGGGGGAACCGCACCATTGGGCTGATGTATTATCACGAGAACTCGCGGCACCCCTTTTTGAGACAAACCGATTGTCGGCGGCCGCGACGATTGCTCGAGATGAAATTCATGCAATGACCGCGTCCCATGACGACGATGATGTGATCCGTGGCTCTCTTGGGCGGATACCTTCACTGAAGACGATGACTACCTACCTTCAGGCTTCAGAAGATACCTACTACACAGACCTTCTCGACAGATTTAAGACGCTCGTCACTCTCGTGACTGAGGCATTTTCAGACCAGGATACGGGTCGAGCTCCCCACTTCACCCGAGAGAAGGCTCTTCTGGTAGGACACTTAACGAGCCACGCCGTCAGCCTCGTGGGAAAGAATATCATCGACTCCGCAATCTCCGCAGCAGATGTCAGAATGAGGCAATCATTGCTTGCGAGCCACGCTGAAATGGCTGAGGGGATAATACTCCGATGCGATTTCATTGGTCAGGATCCTCGGCTGACCTCTGAGATGCGCAGAAATCACACTACCGTCCTTCGCGATAGTCTAACCTCATCTGCAGTTCTGACCCTCGCCGAGGTAGTGGACGCCCATCGGCGTCTCCAGACCTTTTTTGAGGGCTTGATCGATGAAACCACTGAGACCAGTCGCCATTTTCTCGCGGTGGTTTACCCCGAAGACGCAATCGACGAATCTTTCCTTCGCGATGAGCTCTTTGAGACATTCCATCCCCTTTTTACGGATGCTATCAGGGACACCTATGGAGTCCATCGCCACATCATTCTCTCCTCGCTCATGAGAGCTGGAGTCTCGGCCGAAGTTACCGATCATCTCCATGATGTGTTTTCGGAGGACATCCTCACTATACCCCTCAGCACTCCGATTGAGGATATCCTCAAAGGTTCAGTGCAACGGTTCCGTGATGGCGATCAGCCCTGAGAAGATGGAAACAATCAATAATCTAAAAACCGCTGAGAACGTATCCCAAGACAACCGACTAACCATCCGTGGCAAATAAAAGTCGCTTATCTGTCGAGCATACGCCACAGTTAATAGCCCCCAGCCCCGCTCAGTTTTCTGATGATGGCTGCACGGATCCAACTAATTACTCGCTTCCGTCCCTTTTTTAAGATTCTGATCGGCTCGCCACAGGAAGGTAATAAGCTTCGATGTAAGGCAGTGGGCGTCCTTCGGTATCGCAGACTCCGCATCGAGAATTGCTAACAGATCGGTGAGGAGAGATTCCTTTTCAATGGGCAAGCCTCGTTCTTGGGCTATCCCCTCAATACGCTTTGCAAGATATCCGTCTCCCACGGACGTAGAGCAAGGCGTACAATCCCGTTGACCGTACCGAAGAGCGACCGATTTTTTCTCGCTTGGATTCATCACGGCACCCTCCCCATTCTACCTCAAGATGCCTGATCTCACCGAAGGGGTGCTTCGAGGGCGGTCAATCTCAGTCATCCTCCTCATCATCAAGACCACCGTCAATCCCAGCGATGGTAACCAAAGATGACCCAGTGGATGCGAGCACCTCGGGGACCATAACTACCGTACTCTCCCGGGCGACCTCTTGCGCTGGTCGCCATCCTCCGGGACGACCCCCAACAGGTGTGCCGAACAACAGCATATTCGAACGTTCATAATCAACAAGCGCCTCAGAGAATGACAGGGTAGCTCGTTTTGCATACTCTCCTTTGAAAAATCTGGCCGACCTCTCTGCATGGCCGAGAGCGCGACGGAGATCTCGGTCTACCGGCTCCTCACGATCGCCATTTTCGGCGAATAGTATCTTGAAGGCCAATGCCAGGTCACGGGCAGAGGTCAGTTCATGCCACCCCATATGTTCGATTTTTCGATGTGCTTTCGAACGCTTTCCCTCTCGCAAAACAATAAATCGTGCCACAAACGCCGTTCGTATAGAGATTCTGTCCTCGAGATCTTTTCCTCGTTCCTCGCTCGTATTGGAGCGGTATGTATGAGCGTTTACCGTCATCCTCTCCCCTGCTACACAACCGCTCCAATCTCTCTCCGCCGTCACGGCGTCCAAAGCTCGCAATCTTCAGTCCTCCCCTTCATCGGCACGAGGAGAACAATACTAAACCGTTATTTGATACCAGTATGCCGAAGGGACGAGAGAGCTGCTACGCCCTCTTCCACATGGTGTCAGAGACCCCGTGAAAGTCCCTCGTGAAAGGTGTCAGAGACCCCGTGAAACTCAGCCCACCCAAAGATATCAGATACTTATATCTCTTAGTCACCCTGCCACAAGCTAACCGTATCTTGCCAACCCCAATTTTCCCAAACGACGGGTTTCCGCAACGTTCTGCACGCCGGTGTCAGAGACCTTGGGGACGATTGGGTAGGAGCACGATAAAACGGCTATTTGGCACTTTTTTGTCCAGAACGGGTGACCCGTTGGGATGTTCATTTCCCCTTCAAGTTCGAAAGAGCCCCTTCTGCGCCGGAACTACCCGACTTTTTACCGTAACGACCCCTCGGGATGACTCTTGTTGGAGGATCTTGCTCGAGAGCACCAGTGCGCTCACCGATTTTCTTCTTGAACGTCACCGCCGATTCTGCAAGAAGGAAGGTAGATGAGCTCTCAATCCACGAGATCCATCGGGGACTTCTGAAATCGGGGACCTGCTCTCGCGGAGCCCCGCACATCAGGGAGCAACCCAGCTATGGATGAACCCTCCCCACCCCGAATCAACTCAACCGAAGGGGCGCCAACCGCCGCGCCATCCGTGCCCTCAACACCCCCCTCACTCCCGACGTTCGCTCGTCCCCCCTCGCTCCCCGTCTCGTACGACTGTTCCAATACCTATCACCTGAAGGAGGTACCATGCCGATGAACACCCCTCACTCCATGAGAATCTGGTTATCCCCTCCTCACCTGAGCGGTCGCGAAGGCACCTTTATCAACGACGCCCTTGAATCGAACTGGGTCGCTCCGCTGGGGCCGAATGTCGATCACCTTGAGGAGGAGCTCAGCTCCATCACCGGCTCACCTCAGGTGGTCTGCCTGTCGTCGGGCACAGCGGCACTTCACCTAGCCCTTATTCTTCTCGGGGTGGGCTTGGGAGATGAGGTCATCGTCCAATCGTTCACCTTTGCCGCCACTGCAAATCCTGTGCACTACCTTGGAGCTCAAACAGTCTTCGTGGATAGCGAACCAAGCACCTGGAACATGAGCCCTGTCCTTCTCCAGGAGGCAATATCTGATCGTATACGAAGGCGCGGACGACTGCCGAAGGCAATCATCCCCGTCCATCTCTACGGCATGCCCGCGTTGATGGATGAGATTCAGGCAATAGCTCGATGGTACGACATCCCAATCATCGAAGATGCCGCCGAATCCCTCGGCTCGACAATTCGGGGAGAGCCCACGGGCACACGGGGTGAGTTCGGCGTACTCTCATTTAATGGCAACAAAATTATCACGACCTCTGGCGGGGGCGCGCTTCTTACCCGAAGCGAACATGCTGCCTCGATGGCCCGGTTTCTTGCGACACAGGCCCGCGATCCCGCCCCTCACTACGAACACTCAACCGTTGGGTATAATTACCGGCTCAGCAACATCGCAGCGGGCATCGGTCGCGCACAGCTCGATATGCTCGAACACCGAGTGGCAGCGCGCCGCGCAATTTACCGACGTTATCAACGCGATCTCGGAGAGATCCCGGGAATTACCTTTCTCGATGAACGAGCTGGATACCTATCCAATCGCTGGCTCACCACCGTGCTCTTCGACGAAGAGGTTTGGGGAGAGCTCGCAAGAGAGCGGGTTCGTCGTGCGTTAGCCACCGCAGAGATAGAATCGCGACCGCTCTGGAAACCCCTCCACCTCCAACCCCTGTTCGCAGACTCCCCTCGTTACGAAAACGGAATCAGTGAACAACTCTTTTCAACGGGCCTCTGCCTTCCCTCCGGTTCTGCACTTCGGCCTGTTGAGCAGGAGGAGATCATAGAGCGAATTATCGCGGCCCTGATGTATTCATGAGGCATACAATTCAAGCAAAATAGTCTAACTCAATAACCGCACCAGAAGAGGAGGAACTTATGAACCTCGAACAGGTGGCTTCACTTCATCCGACCATTCGCCGACGCCTCTCGTGCATCGCAACGATCATACTAACGGTGCTCGCCTTCATCGTTAGCCTGTATCTTCGCTTTGAGGACCAATCCCTTATCGCAATTTCAGAAGCGATGCAAATCCTCCCCTTCATCCTGATTCTTCTCGTATACACGAGGTTTTTTGCTTACTCCTGGTACGGTCTGCTCAACACCAGATGGCGCTACACATCACCTACCGATGCGATCTTGCTCGCGAAAGCTCACTTCGCCTCCTCTGGCGTGCTCATTGCTCTTCTCCCTTTTATGGATCTTCCCTCGGTTCCCCTTTCTGTTTTCATCGGAGAAGCACTCCTCTCCCTCCTCTTTGTTTTTTCCACTCGCCTCGCCGTCAGAACAGTAAGCGAAAAACTTTTCGCTGCTGAGGCCCACCCTCTCTCACCACGTCGCGAAATCCTCGTGATCGGCGCGGGCGTTTCGGGCCATCTGTTTGTACGTACCATCGTTTCGCAACCACGACTCAACTACGCACCGATTGGATTCCTCGATGATGCACCGGCACTCGCCCGAACCCGCGTACACGGGGTACCCGTTCTGGGGACACTCTCAGCCCTCGCCTCTATCCTTCAGGAGCGAATTCAGATCGCAGCGGTTATCGTGGCCATTCCCGGTTTGTCCTCACTCAAAATGGCAGAGCTCAAGGATGTCTGCGATTCATTTCACGTTCCACTGAAACATCTCCAGAGCTACGAAGAGATAGCTTGCGCCGATCCCTTTGAACCAAAAACGAAACTCACTGTTGAAGAAGTCCTCAACCGAGATGTGCAGGTTACCGTCGACCCTGAGATCCACGCCCAGATTCATGGACGAACGGTGCTCATTACCGGTGCAGGTGGTTCGATTGGCTCAGAACTTGTTCGACAGGTGCTTTCCTTTTCACCACATCGCCTCATACTGCTCGATAAGTGTGAGTACAACCTCTACGCGATCGAGCAAGAGATTAAACGCACCGCCCCCGAGATCCAAAAAGAGATGGTGCTCGGAACAATCGTCGACCATAAACGACTCGAGCGAACCTTTGCGACGTATCATCCCGAGATCATTTTTCATGCTGCCGCTTACAAGCATGTCCCACTCCTGGAATCCAATTGCTACGAGGCATTCGTTAACAACGTAATCGGCACACGAAACCTTCTCTCGTGTGCGCGCCGATGGGGAGCTGAAAGGTTTGTTCTCATTTCAAGCGACAAAGCTGTAGACCCTTCGAGTGTGATGGGCGCAACCAAACGGATAAAGGAGCTGATGGTGGGTGATGTCAATAATCACTTCCGCAGCGAGGATAGATTCGCCCCTCACCTGCACACCGCCGTTGTTCGTTTTGGGAACGTCATTAATAGCTCGGGAAGCGTTATTCCCCTCTTCAAACAACAGATCCTCGCGGGACAACCGCTCACCGTCACCCATCCCGAAATGGATCGCTACTTTATGTCGATACGTGAGGCAGTTCACCTCGTACTGACTGCCGGTACCCTTGGTGAAGATGGCGAGATATTTCTGCTGGACATGGGGAAACCGCTCAAGATCGTCGATGTCGCTAAAAAGCTCCGTGCCCTCTACGGACGGCGCGACCTCCCCATAATCTTCACCGGCCTCCGCGAGGGGGAGAAACTCTCTGAGGTGCTCTATTCATCAGGAGAAACCAGAACGCCCACGACGTTCGGCAAGGTATTTTCAGTCCACTCCATTTACTGCACCCCTCAGAATGTATACGACTGGGTCGACGAAATTGCCAGGAAAGTACATGAGATGACCGACGCCGAGATCGGCGCCCGTATCCACGAGTTTGTGCTCACCGCACAGAGGAAAAGTATCGCTCAAAAAAACAACTATAGTCCGCCACCACTTCTTCTCCCGTGCGACTTCAGATGGCAAATTGAAATGGCTCACTGATTGAGGTTCACGGATGAAATATCAAAGCCCCATGAGTATCTATCACCTCACCCCTCCATCTGCGCCAGCAACCATCGATGCCCATGTCGCATCGTTACTCGACAGATCGCGGCAAACGGCACCGCGAGAAATATCCCGAGAAGTCCAAGAAGCTTGCCGAACGCGAAAATAGCGAGGATAACCGAAAGGGGCGACAGTCCCACCTTATCGCCGACGACATGGGGAGTCACAAACGACCCTTCAATAAACTGTATGAGCCCGAACGCACCCCACACCATCAGAAGATGCTGGAGATCTCCAAAAGTCACCAGTGCCATGAGTGACGCGAGGAGTATTCCCACCATCGAACCAAGGTACGGGACGAGATTTCCGAATCCAGATATCAACGCAATAGCAAACCATAGATCGATCCCGATCAGCCCCAACGCCACCATAAAAAGGAGCGCAAGAATAAATCCGACGACGAACTGCCCCCGCACAAAAGCGGACATCAACACGTCGACCTCAGCCGCCATCTCGCGAACCCCTTTCCGCATCTGCTTCGGAAAGAGCACCAGAGCGTGCCCGTGCATCGCCTCGAAATCAACCGCGAGGTAGTACACAATAAAGGGAAGGAGCGCGATGTTAACTATCGTCAGAGTCAGTGAATACCCGCTCAACAATGCCGACACCAATCCGCCGAGCATCCCCTTAACTGCCTGAGGACCGAACGACGGCACCAGCGAGCTCGCTGCTTCCTCAACCTGACCCCGATATGCCGCCGGGACCAGGTGTTGAAATTTGTCATAATGGAGCAGCACCTTTTCCCGTGCGATATCAACAAAATTGGGGAATCGACTGAAGAGTTCTGACAGCTCTGATATAATGGTAGGGAGGATCGTAAACGCCAACACCCCACACCCTGCCACGGAAACACCAAATATAATGAGCACACCGCCCTGACGGCTCATACCCCACCCCTCCAGGGTAGCAAGCGCGGGGCGTATGGCGTACGCAATCGCGTACCCAAGCACGACCAGTACCACCATCTCCTTAAGTTCACTGACAAGCCACGCGGCCCCGATCAGGAGCATTGCCACTAGCAGCCACACCGGAGGAAGTTTTGCGCTTGATCTTGCCATATCAGATTCTCCCCCCAGTGCGTCGTGCTTTTCTCGCCTTCGTGTCATAAGTTGCTTTCTCGAGATTTGTGGGAAACAGAAGCGCGAAACAGCACAATTCATTACATACCGAGATAAGCCCGCTGAACCTGCGAATCATTGAGCAGTGCGCTCGCACCTCCCTCGAGAACGACCCGACCCGATTCAATAACGTACCCACGCGAGGCCGTCGTGAGAGCGAGTCTCGCGTTTTGCTCAACAACAAGCACCGTCAAGCCCTCGCGATGGAGCTGCGCTATCGCCCCAAATATCGCCCGCACCAGAAGCGGCGCAACCCCCATTGATGGCTCATCGAGGAGCAATACTTGAGGTCGTCCCATCAGAGCCCGCGCAATCGCAAGCATCTGTTGTTCACCTCCTGAAAGAGTACCCGCAGCCTGACTCCGCCGTTCAGCGAGAATAGGAAAAAGATCGTGCATTGCCCCCAGATCCGACTCAATACCCGCCTTATCTCGCCGATGGTGAGCTCCAACGAGAAGGTTTTCACGAACCGACATTCGCGGAAAGACCCTTCTTCCCTCAGGGACCAGACCGAGCCCACTGTTCGCACGGTCCGAGGCAGACCGCGCGGTTACCACTTCCCCTCCCAAAATAATATCTCCTGGCCACGCCGCATGAAGCCCCGCCGCAACCTTCAGAAGAGTCGTCTTACCTGCTCCATTAGCCCCAACAACCGCAACAAACTCGCCTACCCCCACCTCGAGCGAAACCTCATGCAGAGCGGTGATACCACCGTATCCTGCGGTAACCCCGCTGAGCGAAAGTCCTTTCCCCGACTGCTGGAGCTGAGATGTTTCCGCAGACATGATTCATCCTCTCTTTTTCTTCCGTATCATCTGTTCGTCATGCCCTCTTTCTAGGCAACCAGATCATTCCCCAAATACGCAGCGATGACCGCCTCATTACTCTGAATCTCAGCGGGTGTACCCTCCGCGAGTATTCGACCGTTTTGCATAACGACCACTCTGTCGCTGATCGCCATCACCAGACTCATATGGTGTTCAATCAGAACGATTGTGACACCACGATCGCGGATCTGCCGCACCAACTCACCAAGCTGAGCACTCTCAGCCTCGTTCATCCCCGCAGCTGGTTCATCAAGCAACAAAACCCGCGGTTGTGTTGCAAGCGCGCGCGCTATCTCAAGCCGACGTTGATCGCCGTACGAAAGGGTGGTAGCTCCCTGCTCTGCTCGATCAGCCAAACCCACCATCGCAAGAAGATTAAGCGCTTCCCTAACCTGCCGTTTACCCCGACGAAAGGCCCGTTCATTCAGTCTCGAACTCACCCGGTTGAGCTGAGCTCCGCAGAGAACAACCTCGAGTACGGACATAGAGGGAAAGAGCCGAATATTTTGGAACGTTCGCGCAATCCCGCACCGAACGATCCGTTCGGGAACAATCATCCCCTGATACCGAATCACCCCATACGCTGCCGCCGCAACGACCGCCGCTACAGCTCCGATCCCCCACGTCGCAAACCACGATTGTTCATCGAAGTATTCACCGAGCACCTTCAAAAAGAGCACCCAGTCGAATGATTCCTCATACACATACAGGGAATTGATCGAGTGATCCCATGCTGCCTGCAAGTGGACCAGCATCGTCAGAAGCGCTCCCGTAAGCACCGCAACCATCACCCCGTAGACAATGCCAAGGGCACCACATCGATGCGCCACCTCCCTGCCCTCGAGCGAGACCTTTCCCGCACTCGGTCGATACACGCCGGTGACTGCGTTAAAGAGGGTCGTCTTTCCGGCACCATTTGGGCCGATAACTGAGAGGATCTCCCCCTCGCGAACTTCGAGGGAAACATTATCCACCGCAATCACCCCACCGAATCGCATCGCTATCTGATCTATCGTAAGCACCGTCATATGAGCTCCTTCTCTTCCCGTGCCACATTCCCAGAACCATCGGGCAAAAACCTCTCCGGGGTCCGGCGAATATGCGCTGGAAAAAGCCCCTCTGGTCGGTACCGCATCAGAAGCACCAGCGACAAGCCAAAGATGAGATACTTCCAATTGAGAGGCGACGCGATCACACTACCTGACGATACCCACCCTGAATCGGTGAGGAACTCGGTGATTCGGGTGAGAACGAGGGAATTAAAACCAACCATGATAAAAACCCCGACGACTGCTCCCCAGATATTCCCCATCCCTCCGAGGATCAACCCGCACAATACGATTACTGACACCTGAACGTCGTAATTACCCGGCTCCCCACTCGCGCCGAGATAGCTCACCCACAATCCGCCCGCAAGCCCACATACTGCAGAGCCAAGAATCATCGCGTACACCTTCGCTCGGCTCACCATAACCCCCATGCACCGCGCCGCGAGCTCATCATCGCGAAGCGCGGCCCAACTTCTCCCGAGCGACGTCCTCTCGATTGCAACCACCCCTCCAACAATCACCGAGAGAATGGCAAAAAGGAGATAAAACCACCCTCCCTTGCCGAGCCATGCAAGTGCCCCCTCCCCACCTACGAGCTCCTCAAGAAGAACCGGCCCCGGGATCGGATTGATCCCAACCGTCCCCTTGGTGACCGGCTCCATATTTCGGAGCGCATCCTGGACAATCTCACCAAATCCAAGCGAAACAATCGCGAAGTAATCCCCCCTCAGCCGCAACACCGGAATTCCGAGCAACACTCCGCACAACGCCCCCATCGCTCCACTACCGAGGAGCGCCAACCCCCACGGAATCTGAAAGGGGTACACGGGGCTCGCCAGAATAGCGAACGTGTATGCACCCAACGCCATGAACCCCGCCACCCCAAGATGCAGCGCCCCCGTGGTCCCTGTCACCAAGTGCAACCCCGCCACCAGAACCCCGAAGATAAGAAGGGGGCACCCCCCCTCCACGACCGCCATCAAAGAATGGCTACCCCATTGCACCTCAACGAATGAGGCCAAAAGGGGCAGCACCGCAAAGAACCCAAGCACAACGGTCGAGAGGCGGCGGCGAACGAGGATAGCGTCAGTAGTCATGGGATAAGCGGGATGGCGGGTTCATAGGATCAACAGCCGTATGGTGCGGGAAAAATGCGGATGGGGCTAGTGCTTGGGGTATCTGGATACCACGGCATATTCGCGAAGGTCTTCCTCAATCACCGGCGCCTCCTCAGAGGCCAAATTCGCACACCGTATCCAAATAGCCAAAATATCATTTGACACAGGGGGGGGGGG
>OMIW01000058.1 GCA_900299205.1 Pseudomonadota bacterium | reverse complement strand
TTGCTGCAGGGAACCGTTCGGGAGATATTCGTTCAGCCTGGGACTTTTCGGTATCCATGGTTGGGGTCGCAGGGCCAGACGAGCGGCCAGTGGGGACAGATGGGGGGATACTCCAGTGCGCCGGTGCAACCTTCCTTACCATATCAACCAGGGGGAGGCTTCCGGCCTCCGACGTACGCGCAGTCGCAGCCTGGGTACAATCCCGCAGCCGTGGCGAGGTATTTTGAACAAAATCCGTTGGGGAGCCTATATACCCCTACCCCCACGACGGTCGGATAGTGCCCTCTTCGTTGTCGCTATATGGCAATCTTAGCTCTTATAAACGGTCCAAATCTCAACCTGCTGGGGGTACGAGACCCCCTGAGGTACGGCGCAACGTCTCTTTCGTCGATTACGGAGCAGCTCACCACCACCGCCAGCGCCAGAGGGGTGACCCTTGAGCATTACCAATCGAATAGCGAGGGTGCGCTGATTGATACGATCCAGGAGGGGCGGTCTCGCTGGGCGGGTTTGATCATCAATCCTGGAGGGTATACCCATACGAGTATCGCTCTTCGGGACGCTCTGGAAATCTTGACGGTGCCGATTATTGAGGTACATCTCTCAAATATTCATGCAAGGGAGCCATTCCGCCACCACAGCTACATAAGTCCCCTAGCGCGGGGGGTGATAGTGGGATTGGGTGCCCGCGGTTATCGTTTGGCTTTAGATGCATTGCTCGGCATGTTAGAGGAACAGGGCTCTCAGGTATAGGAACCTGGGTTGAGGAAGAGTCAGTTTCGTGATGTTAGCGAGAAGGTTCTGTTGAGTCCCGCGATAAACGGGGGTGGCATGGGCCTGCTCTCTCATCCGACAATACTCTGGAGGGTCGAGTTTTTCCGGCTCTCGTTTTTGCCTCCAACTGCAAGGAAGTCTCATGCCCCCGTATGTGCAGCGCCTGAACCCTCTCGACCGCGTCAACGATCTTGAGCTCTCGACTCGACTTCTGATTGAGCAATGTTTTGGTGCGGGGATTACTGTTGAGCTCCTTGATCGGACCAACAACTTCCTCCGTCTTTCTCAGGGGGCCGTTACCCAGTATGTGCGTCAGGCCTCTAAAACAGGGGTGGATTCATATATGACCTTTCTGGTCATGGAGAACAAACAGGTATGTAAGCTCATCCTCCACGAGGCTGGGGTGCGGGTCCCCGGCGGGGTACAGGTGTCCTCGGCGGCTGAGGTGATACAATACTACGAGATTCTGTCGGCCCATTCGGTTGTGGTCAAACCCACCACCACTAATTTTGGGATTGGTATTCACTTTCTGCAGTACCCTTTCTCGGAGGGAGCCCTTGTAGAACTCGTTCAGAAAGGACTCCAGCACGATAGCACCGTGGTGATCGAGGAATGGGTGCCTGGTGATGAGTATCGCTTTATCGTTGTCGATTTTGCGGTCGAGGGAATTTGTCAGCGGATTCCAGCTAATGTGATTGGGGATGGTCGCAGCTCGATAGCGGAGCTGGTCGCCAAAAAGAACGACGATCCTCGGCGGGGGGTTGGCCACACGAAGCCTCTGGAGAAGATACAGCTCGGTGAGGTCGAGCTCATGATGTTGCAGTCTCAGGGGCTCAGTCAGTCGAGCGTTCTGAAGCTGGGTACTCAGATATTCTTGCGGCAGAACTCAAATATCAGCACGGGGGGGGATTCGATAGATCGAACCGACGATGTGCATCCTGGGTACAAGGAAATAGCAAATGCAGCGGCGCGTGCTGTTGCGTCGAGGATAACCGGCGTTGATATGATTATCGAGGATCCCTCAGCTCCCCCGACCCCCGATAATCATGCGATCATTGAGATGAACTTTAACCCCGTTCTCTATATCCATGAGCAGCCGTACCAAGGAGCTGGTCGGCCCGTGACGAAAGCGGTTCTTCGGGCTCTTGGGTTTCGGGTCGAAGAGGAGCGGAGGCGCGGAAACGGTAAGGGAATCCAGTCGGTAGCGTGATACATGAAGTCGGGCCCATCCGCATGAGGGTTAGCTTTTTTAGTTGTTAACCGGACTTAGCCTCCCTACTTTCCGGGGACTTGGCTCGGGTACTGGTTTCCGATACTGAGTCGTGGTTTGCTGTGACCGCTCGCTCGATTTGGATCCTCGCGGTCCTTTCCTCTCACGCAAAACGGGCGCATCGCTCGTTTTTTGCCGTCAGAGATGCGAGTAGTCCCCCTCTGAATAAGATTGCACCCTCCCTCTTCATTAACTCTCTGAGGCATCCATGCCCCCAAGCTATTGGTTATTTATCGCAACTCGTCGAGCGGTTTTTGGATTGCCTTGTCTTTTTTTGTATCTCGATCAGCGCGGGATTTCCGCTTTTGATATCGGGTGTTGTATCGCGGCGCGAGCGGCGGGGCAGTTTCTTTTTGAGGTTCCCAGTGGCATCGCGTCGGATCGACTCGGACGGAAGTGGACCCTGGTCTTTGCAGCGGTTGCGAGAGCCGTGTCGTGGATTTTGACGGGACTTGGGTCGGGGAATACCATTTTTTTTATCAGTTTTGCCGTGTTGGGAGTAGCGTTTGCATTCGACTCAGGGACCGATAGCGCTTTTTTGTTCGATACCCTCCAAGATCGGCAGCAAACCCATCGGTATGCCGAATACGAGGCCCGGTCTCATCAAGTCGGGCTCATTGCGACGGGAATTGCAACGGTGGGAGGAGGGCTTATGATCCCGTGGGGGTATCAGGTGCCGGTAGTAGCAACGATTATCCCGATGATCGTTTGTGTGGCTGCAACGATGACGCTTGTTGAACCCTCAGCCACTCGAGCAGCAGATGGTCACGATTTTTTGACTCAGGTCAAGGCGGGGCTTTATCAGGTGATGAGTATCCGGGCTCTTTTTGTTTGCACGACGCTTGCGGTGTGTGGCTTGGGGGCGTGCGAGATCTATTTCCGTTTCATTCAGCAGTATCTCCACGGCACAGTGGGGGTATCTGCCCGTCATTTTGGTTGGCTCTATCTGGTGTGGACGCTTGTGTCGCTCATGGCATCCCGACTCGGACAGCGGGCGGGGGTAGGAGATAATCCCCTGCCGACGATGCTGGCAATAGTTGCTGTGGGTGGGGTGTCGCTCATAGTGCTTGGGCAATCCCAGCTGTGGCTTTGGCTGCTCCTTGGGTCCACTTTTGTGCCCCAAGTCGTGTACGGGATCGTTCCAACATTATTTCGGAGTGAATTGAATCGCGAGCTTCCGAGCCCGGTGCGAGCCACGGTGCTCTCGGTTTTTGGGTTTGCGACTGCGTGCCTTGTTGCGGGGGGAGGGCTGATCACGGGATGGATCAGTGAGCGCTACTCTATCGGGATGGGATTTACTCTTGGAGGTGCGCTTCTTATCGCGATCGCTTTGTGGGGTGTAGGAGCGGCCCAGGGCCATAGTGGTCGTAAAAAGTGATAAAATGAGTGGGAGTCAGGACGCTACAAGAGACACCTCTTTACCCAGGGTTCGAGCGCTACTGAGCGATCCGCATTACCGTTGAGCAGATCGCGGAGAGGAGCCAAGAGATGTTTATGGTGAGGCGCGAGTCCCTGAGATGCGACCGCAAGCGCGCGTTCGCAGAGTGAGCTGAGCGGTGAGAGAGCCTCTTCTTCAGAGTAAAGGCCACTGGTAATAGCCTCCTCTATCAGACGAACGAGGGCATTATGGTTTATGTGGGCGACGATCTGCTCAGCGGGCCCAAGTCCATCGGGGTGATAGAATAATCCGTGCACGAGCGCGATAAGCGCGTATTGCAGAGGAGGAGGCACCATATCAAACGCTCGCAATTCAAGATAGCTGCGAAGCCGTACCCACGGGAAGAGGGTCGATAGGTGAAGTTCCCAATCGCCGAGAGAGGGGGTATTTTCGAGACCACCTTCCCCGATCAGAAGGTGACGGAACGAGCTACCGGGGTGCGGAATGAGCTGTCCCTGTCGTTCCAAGAAATAAACGGGAGCTTCCAGTGCCCAAGCGACGTAATCATTGAACGATCGGGCGTGCTCGGGCATTCCTGACGGCAAACCGGTGCGCTTCGGGTCGGTATGGGTCCAGATGTGAGATCGGAACGACGCATATGGAAGACGAGCGCCTTGGCGAAACGGGCTATTTGCCGATAGGGCGATGCAGATAGGAACGAGGCGACACGCGAGGGCGTACTTTCTCATCGCATCTTCTTCGCTCGAAAAATCGAGGGTGACCTGCACCGAAGCAGTGAGTTTCATCATCTCCTGTCCGAGTGCGCCGGTTCGCCCCATGATCGGATACATCAGGTGATAGCGACGCTTGGGGACGAGGGCAACATCCTCTTTGGTCTCGGTGGGGTGATATCCCATGCAGAGGAGGCGACGAGAGAGGTGGTGCGCTGCCGACGAGAGCTCAGCGGTGAGCTCCGCGGTTTCTGCGAGGAGACCATCAAGCGAGGTATGAGGTCGGGTTGCGATTTCGACTGCACCACCTGGTTCTATGGATAGGTGCGAACTGTCGCGAGATAGGCCAATGAGGGAGCTCCCCTCAGTGACGGGAGCCCACCCATTTTCAGAGATGAGGCGATAGAGGAGGGCACTAACCCCTCGGGCCCCTTCGTATGGAGCCATCGAGAGAGTGGCCTCATCGACAAGCAGGTATTCGAGCTCAACCCCGCTCGAAAAAGAGCCATGAGGCCTTATCCCTCGCTCAAATGGTGCTAAAAGCCACGCCGGGAGGGAAGTTTCGTGAGGAGAGCTGGACATGGGCGATACTCACAAGGAAGGGGGGAGTCCATACTGAGGCATCTCCCCTTCATTCTACCTAGCTCTGGCGTCGGCACCATCCCCCAAGCTCACCCCCCTCCTCACGAGGACTTCTCGATTATACGCTCAGCGGTGCCTCGCGTAGTGCTGTTTCAATCGGTATGTACGGAATGGCGAGGCTCTCCCCACAAGGTTCGTTCGTCATCATTCCCCCGTGCGTGTTCACCGCCCCCCTCAGAGACGGATTGCTAGTGAGCGCCCCCTGAATGCCTCGATCGGCGAGTTCGATGATGTATGGGAGGGTCGCCGCCGTGAGAGCAAGGGTTGAAGTTCGGGGAGTTTGTGCAGGCATATTGCAGACTCCGTAGTGAACCACGCCATCCTGCACGTAAACCGGTTCATCGAGCGAGGTTGGTCGTATCGTCTCAGAGCAACCACCCTGATCAATGCTGATGTCGACAAAAACCGAGCCTTGCTTCATCGAAGCAATCATCTCGCGGGTGATGAGTCGGGGGGCGGCCGCGCCTGGAATGAGCACGGCACCGATAAGAAGGTCGGCGTTACGGATCGCTCTCTCGATGCTCGGACGAGTTGAATGAACGACGATCGCCCGGTTATTGAACTGGATTTTTGCGGCCTCTAATTTTCGATAGTCAACATCGAGAATGGTCACCCGCGCGCCCATACCGAGGGCGACCTCAGCTGCGTTCCGTCCTGCAATCCCAGCGCCGATAATCACGACCTTCCCCGGAGCGACTCCGACCGTCCCTCCGAGAAGAACGCCCCGTCCTCCATTCTGGGAGAGCAGTGAATACGAGCCGTTGAGGACAGAGAGTTTTCCGGCAACTTCACTCATGGGTTCAAGAAGGGGGAGACGTCGGTCGTTTGTCTGCACCAGCTCGTAAGCGATACCAGTCACCTTTGCCGAGAGGAGCTTCTCAGCTACCTCTGGCATGCTCGCCAGATGAAGATAATCGAAGAGTGCGAGCCCCGGACGAAAGAGAGAATATTCCTCTTCGTGCGGTTCCTTCACCTTGACGATGAGCTCAGCGCGGGACCATACACTCGTCAGGGTTGATGCTATTTCGCAGCCAACGGAGCTGTAATCATCATCCGAAAAGAACGAACCAGCCCCCGCATTTTTTTCAATCAGGACGGTGTGGCCTCTTTTGGTAAGCTCGGCCGCACCATCAGGGGTGAGGGCAACCCGCTTCTCCAGCGTCTTTCTCTCTCGGGGTACTCCAATGATCATAATCTACTCCTCCAAAAAAGTGGTGCCGATTTATACCTAAAAAAGCTCTCGGCAGGTAGGGGGCAAAAATTGCATTTTTGCCGACATCTGGTGGCTTTCGTTGAATGAGTAGACCTCAATTAACGGAGCGGTTTATACTCTTCTTTCTTGTGCAGACGAGAAAAATTTTCCTTAGAACTGAAAGGAGCGTATCCATGTCTATCGTGATTGAGTCGCTGAGAGCTATTGATATCATTCACGATCATACCGATAGCGAGGCTATCGCGGCTCTTGTGCCCGAGACACCCTTTTATTGGGGTGTAGATCCGACCGCCCCCGCACTTCACCTCGGTAATCTCGTTCCTTTTATGCTTCTCGTTCGGCTTGCCCGCGCAGGGTTGCGGCCGGTTGTTCTCTTCGGAGGGGCTACTGCTGCTATTGGGGATCCCTCGGGCCGGAGCGCCGAACGACCGCTCCTTGAGCGCGAACAAATTGCCGCAAATATCGAGAAGATGTCGGCTCAGGTAGAGAAGATCGCAGAACGGTGCGGACTTTCGGGGGTGACCTTTGTCAATAACGGCGACTGGACCGATGGTGTTCCGATGCTCGAATTTCTCCGTGATGTCGGCAAGCACATCACGGTTAATTACATGCTGGCGAAGGATTCAGTAAAGAGTCGGCTTGGTGGGGATGGGCTTTCGTTCACAGAATTTAGCTATATGCTGTTGCAGGCCTATGATTTTTGGCACCTCAGCACGACGATGGGGGTGCGGCTTCAGATCGGTGGTGCCGACCAATGGGGCAACATCACCGCGGGACTCGAGCTCATTCGAAAAAAGAGTCCGGGTGTGGTGGCGCATGCGATGAGTGTGCCGTTACTCCTCGATTCGCAGGGCCGAAAATTTGGAAAATCTACTGGCGGTGGCTCGCTCTGGCTTGATCCAACGCTCTCGCCCCCTTTCAGGATTCATCAGTATCTCCTCAATACCTCCGACGATGATGCTGTCCGGTATCTTCACATCTTCTGTCTCTGGGAGGCGGAAAAGCTCGCCGCGATCATCGATGCGCAACGCGCTGCACCTCAGGAGCGGGTAGCGCAGCGCGCTCTCGCTGATGAAGTCGTTCGTATCGTGCACGGTGACTCTGGAGTGGAGGAGGCTCGGCGCTCGGCGTCGGTACTGTTCGGGGGATCGTTTGAGGGAATCAGTGATGGAGCGCTTCGCAACATATTTGCCGATGTACCTTCAAGTACCCTTTCTCGTGCTGAGGTACTTGGCGGCTCAGTGGTCGATCTCTTTGTGCGAGCAGGAGTTTCACCCTCGAAGGGAGAAGCACGTCGATTAATCGAGGGAGGTGGGGCCTACATCAACAATCACCGAATCGAGGCCACAGGAGATCAGGTACGGGAGGAGACGCTCGGCCGATCATTTCTTGTTTTGAGAGCGGGGAAGAAGAGATATCATCTGGTGGAGTTGGTGGGGTGATGTTGGAGGGCGGTGCGAGGTCGCAACGATTGGGGCCAAGTATCAAAAGGTATGTGCCGGACTAATCGATATCGCCTGAGAGATCGGGGCGTTTGATGCCGTGAGCCGACCTTCTCAGCGCGGAATGATGCCTCTTCCTCGTTAAGCCGACCGCTGTCAAGGAGCAAGAGCTGCGCGAGCTCGATGGTAGGCGCCGTTCCAATAATCGGACAGGTGAGCCCCTGAGCACCGAGTCGGGGGAGGAGTCCGGTATGATCGATATGAGCGTGTGTAAGGACGACAGCGTCAACCGCATCAACTGAGAAAGGGGGTGGGGTCCAGTTGCGCTCGCGCAGCTCCCGGCTTCCTTGGAAAATACCGGCATCAACGAGAATCGTCGCGCGTTTTCCCTTGATGAGATACTTCGACCCGGTAACCGTGCCAGCCGCGCCAAGAAAGGTGATCGTTGCCATCGTCTGGTACCCGAGAGAGTTCATTTCCCGGGAGTTACTCATCCGGTTACTCAGGAGGAGCTCCTACCTTTCGGCCGCCATCTCAATAGCATTTTCTGGGTCAATCGTCACGAATGCGTCGTGGAGTGCCCGTATCGCAATATCAGAGAATTTGCGCGGAATAACAACGGAGAGCTTTATCTCGGAGGTTGAGATCATCATTGTTGAGATACCGTGAGATGCGAGTACTTCGAACGCAGTTGACGCCACTCCTGCGTGATACCGCATGCCGACCCCAACGATCGAAACCTTTGCGATATCGCGATCGATGACAAATTCGCGGGCCCCAAGCTCGGGGAGCAGTAAGTCAAGCATCTGCGCGACTTGTTCAGCCGTTTCTCCTGGAACGGTAAAGGAGACGTTCATGTGGTCACCGCCGAGCTCGCTCTGAGTGATCACATCGATAAACACATCAGCAGCGGCGAGCTTTGAAAAAAGGACCGAGAGCGGGTGCCCCCCTTTGGGTATCCCGATGACGGTAATCTTTGCATCGTCGAGCCGATAGGTAACTCCGGTCACAACAGGCTTCTCCATGAGCTCACTCTCCTTGACAATCCACGTTTTTCGGGCTGGGTTAAAGGTCGATAGAACCGCAAGCGGCACCCCGTACCGCATAGCAAAATAAACCGACCGCGGGTGGAGGACTTTAGCTCCAAGACTTGCGAGTTCAAACATCTCCTCATGGGATACTCGCTCGAGGCGACGCACGCGGGGGCAGACTCTCGGATCCGCTGAATAAATACCCTCGACGTCGGTGTATATGTAACATGCCTCCGCGCTCAACGCTGAGGCTATCGCAACGGCGGTGATATCGGACCCACCTCGGCCAAGAGTGGTAAAATCGCCCGACGGAGTCACCCCCTGAAATCCAGCAACGACCGGAACCCCGCCTTTGTCGAGTAGGTCCCGCAGGAGCGCGCCATCAATACTTTGAATCTTCGCGTTCGTGTGTTGTTCGTCGGTGCTTATGCGAGCAAGGTATCCATCGAAGCTGCGCGCGTTAATTCCTTCCTCCTGAAGCGCCATAGCGGTGAGCGCGGAGCTGACCAGCTCGCCGGTCGCGAGCAGAACATCCAGCTCTCGTGGATTCGGGTTGCGGACACACTCCTTGGCGAGGGATACGAGACGATTCGTTTCGCCAGCCATCGCTGACACGACGACGACGACACCCTTTTCGGGGTGTTCATCCTTAAAGGCACGGACGAGCCGGGCGACGTTGCGGATCCGATCGAGGCCTCCGACTGAGGTCCCGCCGAATTTTTTGACAACGATTGGTTGTCGGGTCGCATCATGATGGGCGAAGTCGCCGTCGTCCCGTCGGTGAGTGGTGGCGGTGTGAGATACTGCACTTGTCATCTTTCTCGGTCCTTACACATCATCCTTGAGCGCATACCTTATGCACGCTCTTCATCTATTGAATGTCGATCGAGCTGTTCGACTCCCGACGTTCCCCCCTCGACAAAAGTCATCGGAGAGACGAGGGTCAATTGCGCTTTGTTTTGAAACTCAGCGAGCGACAGGGCGCCGATATTGCACATCGTGCTCTTGAGTTTGGCAGTCGTAATCTCTACCTTGTCTGAAAGGGGCCCACTAAACGGGACGAAGGCATCGACTCCCTCCTCAAACTTCATCGAGCCACCAGTACCGTACCGTTGCCAGTTCCTCGCTCGTGCAGAGCCCTCTCCCCAGTACGGTTTATACAGGCTGCCCCGATGTCGAATTGTGGGTGTGGGACTCTCCGCGGTCATCGCAAAATATTTACCCATCATCACGAAATCGGCGCCAAGCGCGAGAGCGATTATGATGTGAGTGTCGTTGCTGAGTCCACCATCACTACATATCGGGACGTAGATGCCCGTCTCTTTCGCATATTCATCTCGGGCCGCTGCGACCTCAAAGACCGCGGATGCTTGACCTCGACCGATCCCCTTTTGTCCCCGGGTAATACAGATAGACCCACCTCCAATCCCCACCTTGATGAAATCACATCCGGCGTCTGCGAGATATCGGAAGCCCTCCCGGGAGACGACATTTCCTCCACCGACGATAACCGAATCACCACATTGAGCTTTTGTATACTCGATCCCTTCGCGCTGCCACGCCGAATACCCGTCTGAGGAATCGAAGCAGAGCATATCGACCCCCGCCTCAACGAGAGCGGAAACCCGCTCCCGATAGTCGTGCGTATTGACGGCAGCGCCGACAACGAGCCGCTTCTTATCATCGGTGAGCTCGTCAGGGAAAAGGTGGTGATCGAAATAGTCTTTTCGAAAAACGAGAGAACTAAGCCGACCGTCCTCTTCGAGCACAGGGAGACACTTAATCTTGTTTTTCCATAGTAGCTCCGTCGCCTCGGTGAGGCTCACTCCCGCAGGAGCCCACGTCAGAGATGAGAGGGGGCGATAGTATCGTTCGATTGGGGTGTCGAGGTCATCCTTGAACTCCCAGAAGTCATCGCTCATGAGGAGTCCCGCGAAGGTGCCGTGACCAGTGCCATCGTGAGTGATGGCGATTGTGGAGTGGCCGGTCGCCTTGCGAAGCGCAACCGCCTGACGAAGGGGGTCTGACGGCTTGAGGTTGGTATCCGAGACTACAAATCCGGCTTTGTGCTCCTTAACCTGCTCCACCATCGCAACCTGCGACTCGATACCTTGCGAGCAGAAGATGAATCCTGCGCCTCCCTTACGAGCGAGGGCGATGCTGAGCTCAGATCCTGAGACCGATTGCATCGCGGCCGAAACAAGGGGGATGTTGAGTGAGCGACGCGGGGACCCGACCGGACCACGCGCAAGGGGGGTCTTCAGCGAGACATTGCTCGGGACGTGAACTTTCTCCGAAAGCCCAGGGAGAAGGAGGAATTCGTCGAAGGTGCGAGAAGTGTCATCGATTATCTTTGCCATGAGCTCCGGACGGTTAGGGGACGCTGCGCAAGCGACCAGTGCATACAATGTCGGGATTCGAACGGATGTGGCTCCGAATGGTACCACTGAACAGCTTGGCCACGGAAGGTGCTTCACAAAAAAAGGAGAAGGAATGAGGAGGTTGGATGTCATGTCAGGGAAGAGAGGGGACGAGGTGGTTGATTGTCTCTAAGAGGCAGACCGGAGTAGGATGGGGAGGTTGTGAGGGGAGAGTGAGAAGAAGGGGGCCGGGTATGACAGCGCAGATAATAGATGGGAAACGATTGAGCCACATCATGGAGCAGGGCCTTGCATCTGAGGTGGCTTTGATGAAATCTCGAGGCGAGAGGCCGCCCGGGCTGGGGGTTATTCTTGTTGGAGAGAATCCAGCCTCGCATGCGTATGTTCGCAATAAAGAGCGATTCGCGCATCGAATTGGTTTTGCGACTTTTGATGTGCGGCTCAACGATGGAGCCTCGCACGACGATGTTGCGCGTGCGATTGACCAGTTTAATGAAAGCCCGGCGGTCGATGGCATACTCCTCCAATTGCCCCTCCCGTGGGGGCTGCCGACTGACCTCCTGCTTGAGCGGATAGATCCACGGAAAGATGCCGACGGTCTTCATCCGATGAATCAAGGGCTTCTCCAGAAGGGGACGGAGTATGCGTCACCATGTACCCCCAGCGGAGTGATGAAGCTCCTTGATTGGACCCTTGCGGGATATCCCGACTCCCTCGAGGGGTTGCCTCGCGCCTCGCTTGCGGGAAAGACTGCTGTCGTGGTGGGCCGCTCAATTCTTGTGGGTAAGCCGGTTGCCACGATGCTGCTCGAGCGAAACGCTACCGTTACGATGGCGCACTCGAAGACTCCGAACCTCAGTGCCGTATGCAGGACTGCAGATATTCTGGTGGTCGCAGTGGGGGTTCCCTTTCTGGTGAAGGGCGAGTTTTTTAAGGAGGGCGCAATAGTGCTCGATGTGGGCATTAACCGACTTGAAACTGGCGACCTGGTAGGGGACGTCGCGTTTGACCAAGCAAGTCTGCGGGCATCTGCTATCACACCAGTGCCCGGGGGGGTTGGGCCGATGACGGTAGCGATGTTGATGGCAAATACCTTGCTGTTGCGGAAGCGGTTTGGGGGAGGGTGAGGGGGTGGTCGAGAATTTTCTCTCGAAGCAAGTGGCCAGAGGATGAGGCCGATCCCGAAAAATTTTTTGGAGATTTAAGCGACTGGGCCCGATGCGAGTGGTATAACCCTTAAGAAGGCCACCGGCCGTTTCGCGTGATTTTTTTGGGGTGACCATGAATTCTGCAGTGAGTGTAGCACCGTCCTCAGGCCGAGCAATTTCACCATCAGACCCGGTCGATTCCCTTGGGCATGGGGGCGTCGGGAGGGATCGACTGGTTGCTACGATTGTGCAGTCGGGGGTGGTGGACGAGAAGCTCGAGGCATCCCTCGGAAAAATGTCGGAAAAAGAGCTCAACCTCGTAGCCCAGATGGTGAGCCGAATCAAACATAACGAGCAGAACGGGACGAATCTGTCCAGTGGGATGTCAGCGGCGCAGGCAAAAGAGTTCCTGAGAAGCTTGATAACAGAAGCTACAAAACCCGATGAAATCAATCAAGGAATGCACACCGGATGCACGGTTGTGACGATGATGAGTCGGCTAGCCCGGGAGAACCCCGCTGAGTATCTCCGGATAGGAGTAGAGCTCGCCTCTAAAGGGGCCGTGAAACTCAAGAACGGCGAAGAGCTGCGGATAAATACGTCAGCCTTCGAGGCTGCTCTGACCGATAAAACTGGTCGTTACTCAAACCTAACGCTCTCCGAGCGGGTCATGATGGCCTCTCTGATGGATTTCGGGAACGGCAAGGGGGCAACGTATGACTTCCGGACCGACCAAAGCACCGGATTCCGGGTTGGGGGTGAGGAGATAGGCCTTCATAAAGGTCTTTACCAGCACCAGTATCTCCGAGTCGCGAGCGCTCTCTTTGGTGGTACTCATCATACGGAGAGTGACCCTGCGAAAGTGAAGGCCCACCTTGAGGGCAAGAATGCCTCAGGTACCCTGGTGGATATCCGGTGGAGCAAGACAGGCGATCACGTCAACCACATGGTTGAGTTCATTGGGTACGATAAAAATGGGGATGTGATAATCCGAAATCCGTGGGGAACTGAAAATCCACCAACGGCTAATGGACCAGCCTCAAGGCGGGTGCGTCCTGACCTTGGCAAGGGGTATGAAACGATATCGAGGGAGGAGTTCTACTCCCGAATAAACTCGATAGTGGTGGTGGATAACAGCAAACCTCCGATGACCGCCGAGAATGACCCGAGTGTGCGGGGAGATCTCGGGAAGGAAATGCCTTATGCAATGGGTGTTGTCGATCCGGCGGTCTGGTCGCTCACCAACGGAACTAAGAGTACGATGAACCAGCTTACCATGGGCGAACTTTCCCGGTTGCTCGACGAACACGGCGAATCCGTTGCTAAAAGTGTCGATGCAGAGTTGACTCGGAGAGAAAAGAAGAAATCGGGTCCACAGATTCCCGAAGAAGACCAAGAAGCACTTCAGCGCATGAGGTTTAAGCTGGGGGAGCTTGGCTTCCCGCGCATCCTTCCATCAAATCACCCCACCCCCTAAGCCCCCATGCCACGCTTCACACGAGCCCTCGTGGCCTTCGCTCCGCGAAGGCCCCTTCAGGACAGCGTCCTCCAACTCCCTGACGTTAACCCGCTCGATATCGTTGTCAGGGTACTCGCGTGTGGCGTCTGCCGCACCGATGTGCACATCTTCAAGGGCGAGCTCTCGCCACCAGCGTGGCCGGTGGTCCTCGGGCACCAGATCGTCGGTGAGGTCGTCGAGGTGGGAAATGCGGTTTCACCAGACCGGGTGGGACAGCGGGTGGGGATTCCGTGGGTAGGTTCGGTGTGTGGCACCTGTCGGTATTGCACATCAGGTGAGGAAAATCTCTGTCCAGACGCCCAGTTCACGGGCTTCCACCGTTTCGGTGGCTTTTCTCAGTACGTGGTTGCGGACTCGCGCTTCGCGTTCTCCCTCGATGCCGAGGCAGATCCGGTGATGCTTGCTCCACTGCTGTGTGCGGGTCTCATCGGATATCGCGCCTACCGAACTGCACAACCAACGAAGTCGTTGGGGTTAGTTGGGTATGGGAGCGCTGCCCACCTGACAGCGCAGGTCGCGATTGCTGAGGGGATTGTTGTATCGGCTTTTACCCGCCCGGGTGATACGCGCGGACAGCAGTTCGCCAGAGATCAGGGTGTATTCTGGGCGGGGTCGAGCGATGAAGCTCCCCCCGAACCGCTCGATGCTGCTATTATTTTCGCCTCATCGGGAGAGCTGGTTCCGCGGGCGCTCGGATGGGTACGCCCCGGAGGGCGGGTTATCTGCGCAGGCATTTACCTCTCAGACATACCCTCGTTCCCGTACGCTCTTCTGTGGCGGGAGCGAAGCGTTATGTCGGTTGCAAACCTCACCCGTGGCGATGCCGAGCATTTCCTCCCACTCGCCCAAAAATATCACGTCACCCCAAAGGTCACAGCCGTTCCGCTTGCACAGGCGAACGAAGCACTCGGCATGATTGAAACCGGGGCGGTTGATGGTTCCGTGGTTTTGGTGCCGGAGGATGACGGGATGCTGGGGGTATAGGTATTTATCGGCTACCACGAGAGGAGCACGAACGCATCCGCTACCGTTCCTCCTTGCCGAACTTCAGGCATTCAAGTGTTGAAGCAAGATCGCGTTCTTCGATTACCATGAGAAGTTCGGTCCAGCAGCTCATCTCCTCGAGAACATTCACTCCTCGCTCTGCGAGCAGTCCGTATACATGAGCGACTACTCCCGAAGTTGTTTCGAGACGCTTGTCAAAAAGAAGAGAGACGAGAGTCAGGCTGGTGCTGATCTTTTTAATGGCTCCTTTGAGAGTACTTCGAATGAGTCCGACAAACCCGTCGTTGGTAATGATGGTGACGGCCTTTTCCCCCTCAATAAGGTGAAAGTCGCCCTCTTGCGAGCGTATCTCCTCTTGAAGTCGGGCGAATCGGGTGAAGGAATCCTCTTTGGCGACTATCGCGACGACTATCTGAGTTTTCACCCGAAGTCTCGCTCGAGAAAGAAGTGCCGCGATGGGTGCTTCAAGGGGTGCGCGGTTTTGGATGCGGTCCTGTTCCCGACGACACGCCTTGAGGACAGCGTCGAATTGCTCAAGACCGCGGTCGTTACAGATTTCGCGAGCGAGTGCTGAGTAATTGATTAGCCCTCGGCGGAGACACTCACGAACGTGGGGTCGGCTGACGAGATAGTTACGGATTGTCGCTGAAATGTTTTGCTTTCCGGTGGTCATTTCTCAGTGTCATTCCTATCGGGGTAGCCCATGCCGAGAGATTTGCCCGGCTTAGGTCCTATTTTAGACATAAGTGTCCGGTCTAGTCGAGGCGGCGACTCAGAGAGACGGTGAGAGGACGGATTTTCTCGCGTTTGGCCCGATTTGGGGGCAGAATAGTCGTATGCAATCGTATTCAGTAGGTCGTCAACTTCCCCATCTTTACCTGGTGCCGCCATCCGAGGCCACCGTAGCGGCTCCACGTCTGCGTGCACCACAGGTCCTTTCTGAGGCGGTTCCCTGCTCAATAGAGACTGCTCGTCAAATTTCAGCCCTTTTCAGGGATGCCTACGGGGACAAGTATCATCGCACCGTGACCAACAATCCCGAGTGGATTCAGGAGGAAATTAATTCTGACCGGTGGATTGCGTGTATTGTCGCTGATTCGACCGACACCGTGGTCGCTCACGGTGCATTGCTAAATAATGGAGGCAATCTCAGGCTTGCTCGGGTTCTCGTCGCCGAATCTGCAAGAGGTCTCGGCTTGGCGAGCATCATAACCAGCGCAATGCTTGAAGAGGCGGACCGAAGAGGTCTCGCAGGAATAGTCTCGCCAGTGATCACCGAGTCGGTCACCACTCACTGTGGTACTCAGAAGATATTTGCTGAGAACGACTTTAAGCCGCTGAGGCTCCTCGTTTCAAAATTTGCGGATTACTTCGGTGTCGGACATCGAGAGTCGGTTCTTTTGATGGGCCGCGCGGTGTCATCCGGTGTCGATGCTATCTATGTTCCAAGTAGCATGGCTCCCGTGGCGAAGGAGATTTTGGGTTGGCACCAGTTATTGACAGATGTGCGAGATGAGGCATCCGCTTGTGGACGTACTTGGCACTGTGAGGGACGTTCATCGACGACGGCGACGTTCGATGCCCACATGTCCATCCTCCGTGTGGCTATTGCGGGCACTCCAAATATCGAAGATTATCGAGCGAAAAGAGCAGAGGGGGAGCAATTGAGCCCCGAGTTTACTGAGCTCAAGATAGAGGTGGCCTCACCATCCGGATGCGCGGTAGCTCTTGAAGCACAGAGGGACGGGTTTGTATTCGGTGGCATAGAGCCTCACGCTGAGGGCGTATGGTTGATTCTTCAGAAATCAACTGATGACGTTGCGGAAAGAGCTTCGGCACTCTCCCTTGCATCGCGAGAAGCGGAATATATTCGCGAGGCCTTATCTAAAAAGTTGGCGAGCTAAGCTGCTTGGGCGATGCAGTGGTCAGTTAATCTTGCGACGAGATTGGCAGCGGTGTGCGATTAGAGGCGAGCGTCCCGTTTCTCAAAATCAGCGAAAATATTTAATCCCGGGGAAGCCCCTCCCTGACTCCCCAAAACCCCCTTTTTTGAGCTCGAAGAGGCGCCAACCTTCAGAGTTGCTCCAGGTACTGAATCGGCATCGAGGTGGGCGATTGGTCCAGAGAGAGAAGCTCTATCGATGATTTCCGCAGAACAGCCCCTAGGGCAAGAACGGCACTGCCGTCATCGTGGCTGACTCCAGTCCCCCGCGCCAAGGTAACTTTTTTTGTCTAATCGCGGATCGAGGATAAGACTGACCTGGGAGCAGCGCGGCTTGGCATCATCAGCAACAAGAGTCGACGCGGCTGAAGATAGAGCAAAAATGAGCAATGCAAATTTCATGATTGACGCCCCACCTCCAATCGCGAAGACCATTGAGGAGAAAATAGATCCAGAATCCCCACCCTCTGCTGCAAACTTTCTCCTTTGTCGATCGATCAGCTTCCTTGGAAGAGGGAGCAAAGGGGCTGTTTCCCTGCATTCGTGATAATACCCACAATCCAACACCTCAATCAGCGGGCGGTTCCCGCAGTTTACGCTGAAGCGAGCGGCGGTGAAGGCCGAGCTCTTTTGCTGTCTTGCTGATGTTCCCATCGCAGCGAGTTAGGACTGACTGTATGTGCTCCCATTCAACCCGCGCAAGCGAGGCCGTGGGGGCTGGTGGGACGGATAGCGGGCCGTTTTCGGGGGCATTGAGGGCAGCGAGGATATCATTAATTCCCACCGGTTTGGTGAGATACGAGAGAGCCCCTCGCCGCATCGCTTCTACTGCTGACGCAATACTGCCAAATCCGGTAACAACGACGATTCGCACATCGGGATTGCGCAATTTAATTGACGAAACGACATCCAGTCCTGAAACCGATGGCATGCGCAGATCGACGATGGCGCACCCTGATGCTGTCGGCAAACCATGGTGGGCGATGACGCAAGGATCCGAAATGATGCAAGTATGGAAGCCTCGTGAGCGAAGTGACTGTGCTAACCTTTCTCGATAGATGACGTCGTCATCAATAAGGTACAAGGGTGAAGGAAGGAGATGCTCCGACCCGCGTTCTTCCGACTCTGCAAGTAAAGTCATAAATCTCAAATAGGCTTCGTACGATGTTTACCGATCTCATTCAGTTTACACTGACATCACGTCAGGAGTGGCAATCGAAGGGAAACCGCCGAACCCTCTCCGATGGTTGAACGAATTGCGCATGATCCACCAACTCTCGCCGCGAATAGTCGGACCAAAAACAATCCAAGGCCAAGCCCTCGCCCGACCTCTTTGGTTGTGAAAAAAGGCTCTCCTATATGAGGTAGATGGTCCGAAGAAATTCCTACCCCATGGTCCTTGACCTCGATGGTGATGAACCCCTCCCGCTTGCAAATCATCGCAGTAATTGCGATGGGCGTCTCAGAGTGATCCTTGCGGTCTATGCTCTGCAAGGTGTCGTTCTGTGATTCGAGCGCATTCTTAACGATTGAGTTAAGCGAAGTGGCGAGATCTTCCTTTGAACACCGAAGCACCGTCTCATCGGGCGGGAAAGCGTCGAATAACAGATGCTCTTTCCCAAACCGTTCGATGATAGCTTGTTTAATGCTCGCCCAGGTGCAGCTTTCGTTGACCGACGCGTTCTCCCTCCGAACAGGGGCTGCCATATGTTGGAGTATCTCAGCGCAACGTTGAACCTCCTTTCTGATAAGGACACTGTCATCCCGAATCCTATCGAGTTGAGTCTGCGGCTCACTGATAGTCTGCTCGAGCGCATCAACCTGTCCAAGTAGTTCCTCGGCGGCAATAAGAATGGTGCCGAGAGGAGTGCTGAGCTCATGGGCTGCGCCCGCCGCAAGTGTGGTGAGGGCAGCAAGCCGATGTTGATGTGCATTGCCGATAGTGAGGGAAACGATCTGCTCATGCTTCCTTGCAATTGTCGCTGATAGTTTGCTGATGAGAAAGGCAAGGAGGCTGGATGCCACCACGAAGGCAAACCACATGCCAGAAAGATGAAGAGAGAAGGAATCTCCGTGATGGTGATGCCCCATGAGGGGAAGGGGGCGGTGAATAAAGAACGATATGGCAAAACCTAACCAACACAAAATGGTGACAAACCAAAGCCATGCGGGAGAAAAGACCATCGCTGCGACCGCGATATGAACGAGAAAGAGGATGGAGAAGGGATTGGTTGGGCCACCGAATAGGCAGAGGAAAAGAGAGAGGAGGATAATATCAGCGAAAATACCCACCTTGAAGCCAGTCGCGCGTCTTGGCTGACCATGTCCGGTGAGAAACCAAAGAATGATCTTTGAGATCGTTGTGATACCAATGAAGAGATTCACTTCGAGGAGGGATATTCTTACCGTGGCTGCTGCGAAGGTTGCGAGGGCAGTGAGAGGAATGACGGCGATAATAGCCCACTTGAGCCACACACGACTCGGAGCTTCGATTTCGAGGGGTGATATCGGGAGAAGAGGTGTGGGTTCGGGATTCGGTGTAACGGTGCCCGACCCAGGGAAGAGAGGTGAAAAAATAATAGACATGAGGATTTAGGAACGCTGACGACATTAATCCTTTTTGTCGAATAATCTCACAATTCAACAGCCATACTCAAGAATCTGTACCTCTGCCGCGACATTTTGTCGCATTGATCGTGCGAACATATCGGGTCAAGATGGCTGTCTTTCTACCGACTATATTTTTTTAGGTGCATTCGCTGTGATTTTGCGGGTCATTTTTCTCAATCGATGGGTTGGAGCGATCCTTTCTTGGAACGTATCGCTGCTTGGTCTTGCTCTTTTGGTTTTATGGTGTCCAAGCCCTACTCGGGCAGAGGAAGAGTCAGTTCTTCCTCCGGTTGTTATCGATGCAACCGATCTCGAGATTAATAAGACGAGGACGGTTCCTACGACTGAGGAGGCAGTGCGCGAGTTAAGGAAAACCCCGGGTGGTGTGGCCGTTGTTGCTTCGGAGCAATTCGAGAACAGATATTCCCTTAACTTTGAAGATACCCTTGCCCTTACGCCAGGGGTTTATGCTCAGAAGCGATTCGGCGAGGAGGTTCGGCTCGCGATTCGTGGCTCGGGATTGTCGCGGGGATTTCATCTCCGTGGACTTACCCTGCTGCAAGATGGAATACCTTTTAACCTCGCCGATGCTTCCTCAGACTTTCAGGAGGCGGATTCTCTCGCTTACCAAAGAATTGAGGTCTTTAAGGGCGCGAATGGTCTTCAATACGGGGGTACCTCATTGGGGGGAGCGATCAATATGATAAGCCACACCGGGAGGAATATTCTCGGCGACCAGGTGCGCTTTGAAGTTGGGTCGAATGCAACGTACCGGACAAATATCCAGACTGGTCGCGTGTTCGGTAATTCCGACCTGTTTTTGAGTGTGACAGGAACGACAAGTGATGGATTTCGCCAACATGAGGATCAGGAGAACGTAAAAGCTAATGGAAATATTGGCGTGGATTTGTCCGATTCGGTTGAGACTCGTTTTTACCTCAGCGCTAATTCAATTAAACAGGAATTGCCCGGAGGGGTGAGTCTGCAGACAGCGGTTGAATCACCCGAGCTGGCAGATCCATCGTCGATACCGCAGGACTGGGCCCGCGATATGCGTTCGGTCAGAGTTTCGAACAAGACAACGATAGATGTTGATGGTGAGGGAAAGATAGATTTTGGGGGATTTTTGAATAACAAAGACCTCTATCATCCTATTACGTCATTTGTCGGGGTTGTTGATCAGGAAAATCTTGACTATGGGGTATTCTCGCAGATGTCGGGTGAGTACACGCTCGCCGGGATGAATAGCTCATATCGGGGGGGATTGACTACCCAATTCGGAACGACGGATGCAAAGCTATTTAAAAATGTCGGGGGTGCCCGAGGTGTTAAGCTCGCCGACGGTGAGCAAACATCAAGGAATGTGGTTCTCTACGGTGAAAATACCGTTAAAATTCTCACCTCTGTTGCATTGGTTACCGGAGCTCAGTTTGTGTGGGCGAAAAGAGAGCTGGAAGATCAATTGAGGCCCGAGGGAAGCGATAGTGACTATTTTCGATCGCTGAATCCGAAGATTGGCCTCCTTGGACAGATCACCGAATCGGGACAAGTGTTCGCTAATGTCAGTCGAAGTTACGAGCCACCCACCTTCAGTGAATTGACTCAAGGGGGTGCTGCGGGTTTTACACCGGTGAACGCGCAAGAGGCGTGGACGGCTGAGGTCGGTACCCGTGGTGGGGATGATCTGTTTGGATGGGATCTGAGTCTGTACCGTGCGCGGCTTCAACGAGAGATGCTCCAGTTCACCCCTGGTGGCAACGTTCCTGCCGCGACTTTCAACGCAGACCGCACGATTCATCAGGGGGTTGAGTTGGGATTCCTCCGGCGGTTGATGAGCGACACCTTGGAGATGGGAGATAGTGTCATGTGGCGGAATGCGTACACCTTCAGTGATTTTTTCTTCAATGGCGATCAGCAATACTCGGATAACAGCATCCCTGGTCAGCCACGTCACTTCTACCAAACGCAGCTGCGGTATAACAGCCCGAGAGGCTGGTTTACCGCTCTTGACCTTGAGCTTGCAAGTGCTGCTGATGTCGATTTTGGAAATACGCTCAAGGCTCCCGGTTATGGGGTGCTCGGGTTAAACGCAGGGTATGGACTCTGTAACGATATCGACCTCTTCTTTGAGGGACGAAATCTTCTCGATAAAGGATTTGTCTCGACGTTCAGTACGATAGTCAACTCGGCGGGAAATACGGCGGTATTTTATCCGGGGGACGGTCGTCGTTTTTTTGGCGGGATTCGGTTCAAGTGGTAGTTTCTGTCGGATCAACAGAGCGAAGAAAGGAAGGTAGGGATGGCTAAGGGGCGACATTCACTTCTTGCGAAGGCGGTGCTATTGCATCGTGGTATCGCATACCTCGGGGGCCTTGGTTTACTCCTCTTCTGTCTTTCGGGGCTTTGTCATATTGCAATGACGTGGACAGGTCCCCAGGCAGCAGCCTTTTTTCCACCGCAGGCTACCATCGATCCCTCCCTCGTTGCCCGTATTCCAGCGACGCTCGAGAGAGCGCGAATCTCGATTGCTCAGGTCGTCAAGGTCGTACCGACGGAGAACGGACCGCTTCTTCAGGTTACGGAGAATCATGCGATCCCGCGACGTTATTTCAACCTGACTTCGGGGGAGGAGCTTCTTCATTATGATCAGCGGCAGGCGGTGTGGCTGGCCCGTTACTACAGTGGCAAAAAGGAAGTGCCAGTTCGCTCGATTACGTTCCAAGCGGAATTTTCGAATGACTATCCGTGGGTGAATCGGCTGTTGCCGGTGTACCGGATAGAATTTGACACGCCGGAGCACCTTACCCTCTTTATCGACACGGAGCTCGGAGCGCTCGCCGATATAACAGATAGTAAGAAAGTTTTTCTTCAAGTGCTCTTTCGTTGGGGACACACCTGGAGCTTTCTTGAGGATGTCGAGGTAGGAAGGCTCCTGATGATATTTGTCCTCCTCGTTGCTATTATCGGGATGGCTCTCTCTGGGCTGTCGATGATCTCTCTGATGAAACGAAGGAGGATGCCGTGGTATCGCGCGGTACATCGTTCAGTCGGATTGTTTATCTGGCTACCAATCCTGGCTTTATCAGCAAGCGGTTTGGTGCATCTCTTCGCGTCTTCTCCAGTGTACACGACGCAATCGCGTCAGCAAGCTTTGCAGCTCCCGTCCGCGATGCTACTAAGTCCTGATAGATTCGCGTGGGACGTTTCTGAATTGAACTGGTTGGCTGGGGAAAAAACACCGGCCGTGAGTCTGATGGAGGGCCCAGATGGAGAACTGTTCTTTCGGATTGCGACCACGAGCGGTGATGAGTCAAAGCGCGTTGACCGGAGCACTCGTTTTAAGGGTATTCCCCGTGAGAGCTCAGCAATCTTTGTCTCAGCTTCGACGGGGCAGGTGTCGAACATGACAGACCAGGAGATTGCAACACACCACGCGACCAGACATCTCGGTGAGTCCGCCAAAGGAGTATTCCCGGCACGTTTGATTACGCAGTTTGGTCCGGAGTACGATTTTCGGAATAAACGGCTGCCGGCGTGGGCGATTGACTGTGAGGCAGAGAAAAAGGGCACAATTTTCATCGATCCTGCAAGCGGGATGCAGATCGACCGAGTATCATTCGACGAAAAGGTTGAGAGATATTCCTTCTCTTTCCTCCATAAGTGGAATTTCTTGCCGCCATTTGTCGGGAGGGCGGGGAGAGATTTGCTGCTTGCCTTGGTAATCCTGGCATCAGTATTCGGAACAGGTCTCGGTTTTTACCTTCGGTTCGCATCGCCAAAGAAGACGGCACAGATATGCGAAGGCCGTGGATTTAGTCGTGAATAGAGATCGTTCGAACAAAATGTCCCGAATTAGGGGTCTCTTGTGCCCAGAGCCTTTTCTCCTCTCGCCATCCTGTTGAGGATTTGGGGTTTCAAGGGTTTTCGTTCGTGTTAGTTCGGAAAATGCTCCCCGAAAAGCCACCGCTCCTCTCCCTCCACCCGATTTCCTTTCCGATACCCGTCATCTCTGGTACCCTGACCCCGTTTTTCACGGCGTATCATTATAGTGCGAGGTTCTCATGGCTGCCGGCGGGGTAGGGGTCGTTCTTCACAATGTCTCAAAGGGTTTCGCGGATCAGCAGCTCTTTGATGAGGTTTCTTTCTCGATAGGAATGGGTGAGCGAATTGGGTTGTTGGGGCGAAATGGCCACGGGAAGTCGACTCTGTTTCGGCTGATTCTTGGCATTGAGGTTCCCGACGAGGGCAGTATCGCAATTCCACGCGATTATCGTATAGGTCATCTCGCGCAACATATCAGTCAATCCTCGGCGACCGTTCTCGCAGAAGCCGCTCTTGGGTTGCCTGTCGAGATGCGCGAGACTCCGTACGAGGCTGAGCGGGTGCTGGATGGATTGGGATTCGATCGGGCGCTATGGGGTCTTCGTCCTGAGGAGCTCTCGGGAGGCTATCGGCTTCGCCTTGAGCTGACCAAGTTGCTCATTGCTCAACCAAATCTTTTGTTGCTCGATGAGCCCACCAACTATCTCGATATTGATGCGGTAAGGTGGCTCCGAACTGAACTGAGGTCCTGGCCGGGTGAGCTGATGATGATCTCGCACGACCGTGATTTTCTTGATGCGGTGACGACCCATACGGCGGGGATCTATCGTCAGCGAATCAAGAAGCAGAAAGGGTCGACCGGTGATCTCATCGAGATGCTGAAGCAGGAGGACGAAATATACCTTCGGACACGCGATGCTCAGATCAAACGGAAGAAAGAGATTGAGGAATTTGCTGCCCGTTATCGGGCGCAGGCATCGAAGGCAAAGCTAGTCCAGTCGAGGCTGAAGGAGCTTGAGAAGCTCGATATCGGTGAATCGTTGGGAACTGAGGCCGATCTCTCTTTCCGCTTCTCGGCAAGCGATGTTCCACCGAAGCGAATTCTTGAGGCTCAGGAGATAGGATTCAATTACGATAATGGGCCGATTCTCTTCGAACAGCTCACTCTTCTCGCCCGTCCCGGCGACCGGATAGGGGTCATTGGGCGGAATGGTCGGGGAAAATCGACTCTCCTCCGTTGCCTTATCGGAGAATTGGCACCGAAGCGGGGCGAGGTTGTGCTCCATGAGCGGGTACGACTCGGCTACTTTGGGCAGTCGGCGATCGAGTCTCTGCGGTCAAACGCGACCGTTGAAGAGGAGGTCGCGTCAGCTAATGGTAATCTCTCGCGGACGGCGGTCCGGTCAATTTGTGGTGCGGTGATGTTTCCCGGTAGTCGTGCGGAGCGTCCCATTCGGGTGCTCTCGGGGGGGGAGCGGAGTAGGGTGTTGCTCGGAAAACTCTTGGCGCAGCCATCAAATCTGCTTGTGCTGGATGAGCCGACGAACCATCTCGATCTCGAGTCGGTTGAGGGGCTAGTTGAAGCTATCGGCACGTATCCCGGGGGGGTGATGGTGGTCACTCACAACGAGTATGTCCTCAGAAAAGTAGCCACCACTATCGTCGCCTTTGGTGATGCGGGTGTTGAGGTGTTTGCCGGAACCTATGAGGAGTACTGCGAACAGCGGGGATTTCGGGATTCGGGGGGAGCTATCCAAGGGGTACGGGGTCGTTCTCGAGGAGAGTCGGGAGACCGCGGAAAGGACAGTGATGGGAGTGGCAGTGGGCTGGGAACAAAACGGCCTAAAAAGAAGAATGAGCACCGCCTGCGACAGCTTGAAAAGCGATTTGAAGAGATTGGGCGCGAATTGTCAGCGATGGAGGGGGCGATCCAGGCAGCGTCTGAGCGGGGAAATGTTCTCGAATTGATGCGGTTGACCGAGAGTCGGCGAGGCCTTGAAGCAGAGCAGCTTTCCGCTCTCGAAGAGATGGAGCGCTTCGGGTAAGGGGGGGTGGTCCTCCTTTCCCGGGGCGAATTATACTAGGTGCCGTCTAAAGACTCGTGTGTTCGTGGGGATAAAATGAGACGTGATGAGTTGAGAAGCGTTCGGTCGTTGTATCGCAGAGCTTTTTTGTCGCCAGCGGTGGCTATGGTGCTTTCTGGTGCTATCTCGGGGTGCGTTCAAACAGCGGCGCAACACGCTTCGCAGCTTCACTCCGAGGCGGACCGGCGGCTTACCGTCGGGACGGTTCAGGCCCGCATTACGGAGGGTATGTCATCGACCGAGGTGGTCGAGACCCTCGGTTCACCGAATATCGTCACCCGAGATCAGGGGGGAACTGAGAGCTGGGTCTACGATAAAATAGCGACGGAGGCATCTTATTCAACCGATAATGGCGGGTACGGGGGGCTCATTGGCGCTGGAGGAACGCCTGGTGCGGCGTTGATACTCGGTGGCCTTACTGGATCATATTCTCGTGCGGCGGGAGCCAGCGCGACAACGCAGAGAACTCTCACCGTTGTGATCAAGTTTGATAGGGGCAACAGGGTGCGTGATTTCTCATATCATACCTCACGCTTTTAGGCTGAGGTCAAAGGCGAATGTAGCGCAAGCTACATTCGCTTAGTGGTGCGCGGCTTCAGGCCGATACACTTGGAGATTAAAAGGAAAAGAGAGAGGAATGATCATGCGTCGCACCCTTGCAATCGCCATAGCTCTTATTATTCCCACCGGATGTATGCTTCAACCACCCGGGCCGACGAGGACGCAGCTTGAGGTGCGTCAGATCCAGACTCGAACGTATCAGAATCGAAACATGAAGCAGGTCATGAAGGCCGTCATTAATGCCCTGCAAGACGATGGTTTTATCATCCGCAACGCTGATAAAGAGCTCGGGTTTGTTACGGCGGCAAAAGATGTTGAAGTAGGGGGATTTGGGGGGCCTTTTTCCGTCCAGCTATTCGGAGGTCAACAGCCTCGTTATGATCGAGCCGCAACCTTTGAGGCATCGATTAACATCTCTGAATTCGGTGAAGAAACAAAGGTAAGATCTGTCTTCCAGCGTCGCGTGGTAGACAATTTCGGTGCCCCGTCTTCAGTGCAATCCATTCAGGATCCCCGATTTTATCAGGAATTTTTTATGAAAATTGACAAAAGTCTGTTCATTGAACGGGAGGGGTTGTAGGGGACTGTGCGGTCTCTACACGGTAGTTAGAATAATCCCGGCTTCGTAGAAAAAAAGGGGAGGCGGATGATGCGCCTCCCCCGAACGGGTAAAACCCTTTCGTTTGTTCAGAAGCAGAGTGATGGCAATAAAACACCTCAGCTCCTTCGGAACACTAACCTTTTTTGACCTCTCGCTTCACCACCGCCTCTTCTGGGGGGCATTCAGGTAAATGGCTCAGGTACTCTCTCACTGCGATCTCTCACGGGAAAAAACTACAGTGATAGACTACGGGCCAGAAAGCTGAACACAAGGGCATCTGCGTACGCCTCCTCAGAGGGAGTGGCAGTCCCGCTGTGGCCTCCATCTGCTCGTTCAAGCAGGAAGGTTTTGCGGAGCTGCATCGCCTCCATTCGAGCCACCATCTTCCGCGCGTGCGCCGGGTGAACCCGGTCATCACGGCGCGAGGTCGTGAAGAGTGCAGGCGGATAGGTGATACCTCGCTGGAGCTGGTGGTAGGGCGAATAGCGCCGAAGCCAGACCCAGTCGAGTGGATTTCGGGGATTGCCATACTCAGCAACCCACGACGCACCCGCGAGCAGCGAGGGGAATGCGTACATGTCGAGTAGGGGAACGGCGGAGACGATAGCTCCCCAGTCCTCGGGATAGGTGACAAGCATGTTGCCAGTCAGCAGACCCCCATTCGATCCTCCCCATGCACCGATTCGGCTTGGAGTGCTCACTCCTCGCCGGCAGAGGTCGCGAGCAACGGCAACAAAGTCCTCGTAGGCTCGATGCCGATGCTGTTTGCGAGCAGCTTCGTGCCACGGGGGGCCGTATTCGCCACCACCACGAATGCAGGCCACAACAAAGGTGCCTCCCTGCTCCAGCCATGCCTTACCGAATTTAGGGGCATAGGTTGGGAGCATCGAGATGCCGAATCCGCCGTATCCGCGAACGATAACAGCGGTCTTCCCTCGATGACGTGGACCCACCTGAAAGTACGGCACGAGAGTGCCATCTTCAGACCGGGCCTCGTGGTGCGTGACCTCGATCCCTGAGGTATCGAAGAGAGGGCGCTGAGTCGACACAGGCGCATCGAGTCCGCATAGTTCCGTGCCCTCGAAATGCCCGAAAAACAGCCTGGGAGGTGTCGTAAAATCCTCCACAATCACCTGAACGTCATCCGAATGATCGGGATCGCCCGGCATGATTACGATGGTGCTGTTTTCTGGCAAGCCGCTGACCGGTTTTCGAACCCATCGACCGTCCCTGTGAGTGATCGCATGGATGCGACATCGTCCCTTCTCGAGTTCTGTTACAACGATGGTGTTCGCCGTTGTAGAAAAGCCCTCAAGAGAGGATTTTTCACCCGGGACGAAGAGTTCCTCAAAGTTCCCCCTCCCCGCCATAAACTCATTGAAGTTAGTGACGATGAGGGATCCCGCAGCAAAACTCTTACCGGAGTACACCCAGGAGGTACGCAGCTCAACGAGCAGCCATTCCCGATAAAAGGATGCCGAAGCATCTCGTGGGATCGGAATGGACGTTATTCCCTGCTCGAGCAACCAGTACTCGCGAGAGAAAAAATCAATCCCATGGACAATTACGTCCCGTTCAAACCCGGGAGTGTGATCACGGAATGCCGACACAGAGACCGCCGAGGGCGAGCCCTGGAAGACAAGTTCGGCCTCCTCAAACGGTTGCCCCCTTCGCCATCTCTTTGCGAGGCGAGGATATCCTGAGTTGGTGAGGGTGCCTTCTCCCCAGTTGGTGCCCAGAAATACGGTATCCAGATCGATCCAAGAGACGTGAGATTTTGCTTCCGGCAGGGAGAACCCATTCGGGACAAACTTTCTCGTGGTCAGATCGAACTCGCGAATGACGACGGCATCCGAGCCTCCCCGTGAGAGAGAGATCAACCCTCGCTCATAGAGAGGTGGTAACAGAGACGCGCCTCCCCAGACCCAAGGAACACCCTCGGCCTGAGCAAGGACATCGAGATCGAGGAGGATCTCCCACGAAGGTTCCCCTGCAACAAAAGAGGTAGGGGTTGTCCGTCGCCAGACCCCACGAGGATGCTCCTCGCTCCGGTGTAGCTCGTACAAAAAGTCACCTCGCTGTCGAAGCCGCGGAAGTTTTGACCGATCCCCGATAATTCCGAGAAGGTCGGAGTACGTTCTCTCGAAATACGGCCCGTGGCCGAAGTTTTTGGTTGTAGCTGCCGAGCGTGCGTCGACCCAATCTACCGCCCGAGGACTATCTACGTCCTCGAGCCAGGCGTGTGGGTCATATCGATCCCGCACTTGAAGGAGAGCACCACGCAGAAGTTGCGTGAGCACAGATTTCATAGAACCCATACTAGAACCGATAGAGTGCCTTGGTTCTAGCGAGTCCCTTCTCCAGCGTCAAGCCTTCGCGCCACGATATAATGACCGAGCACTAATAAGTATCCAATCCCTGCGTGCGTCGGCACTCCTCAAGGACTCGCAACGGCTCAGGAAAGATATCTCGATAGAGGGCCTCATCTTCTTTGCGAAAGTAGCCGTCCATCGTTTTTGTCGAAGCGTGATAGCGATTATAAAATTCTTCTCGGGCCACTACTTGAAAGTGGAGATGAGCGAACCACACGCCATTGTGAGGCGATGCCCCTATTGACCCGATGATCGCTTCGGGTATTACCTTTTCCCCTACCGAAGGAAGATCAGGCCCCAGATGGCCGAAGAGAAAAACGAAGGGGAATTCGTCCGGCTCCACAATAATGTGGGAGCCCCAGCCACCGACGAGCGGCGCATCAGAATCTGCGAGTACCACTGATCCGGACACACCAGCCCGAACTGGAGTGCCAGCGGGCACGTTGACATCGATGGCAGCATGGATTGCTGAGCCCGCTGGATCCAGATAGCTCCCCCGCCAAAGCTGTGTGCGGTCTTCAAGATACCCTCCGAAACTCCACGCGGCATTGTGCTTTTTATGCACCCAGGCGACAAACTCTTCGCAGATCGCAGGGTCGAGGAGTGGATTCTCCTCAAGCGGGCCACGCCACTCTTCGGCGAGCCATTTTTCAGCCTCAACGGCGAGGTCGACAAGGGCGCCCGGGCCTCTCGGGAGATCGAGGATGCGGTGTAGAAGTTTCAGATGCTGGATGGAGAAGGTGGATTCGAGGACCATTTTTTTACCATTGGCAGACTTGTTGGCTTTGATAAGAGGGGTCAAAAATGACCGAAACGTTTACCCGTTATCGATGCCTAATTCTCGGCTCAGTTTCATTAAGAGACGGCCATCGCGGAGTGTTGAAGGTATATCCACAAGAGACAGTGATCGCTCCTGTCCTTTGAGCAGTCGTTCAAAGGCCTTGAGATTCGTTTGGTCAATCACGGGATCCTGCGGGTAGAGCGGTCGGTAGAGGCTCGCCCATTCCCGAGCACGGGCCCCTTTCGCCAAGAGGGTCTGTCCGTGGAGAGAAGTCGGACGAACGAGACAGCAGTAGCTGTGAGCGCTGTCACCGTCGACAACTGGTTGTGGGTTACAGTCAAGCGGGATAGCCGGAAAGGGGGCGAACTGTTCCGAGCTTTCGCCCTTATCAAGGAGTGGCATCATGAATCCCTGTTTGCTCCAAAATGCCAAACGACCGTACGGGTCCATAATTTGACCAAACTCTTTGCGCCAAATAAGGTCGCGCTCGGTGCGGTCGGGATGGATGTGAGCGGGGTGGTTGCGATTGGGACAGAGCGAGAATGGATTAATCACATCCGCAAGGACAATGTCAGGGGATGCGAGGTGGCATACAACATCGACGATAGTTCTTCCAGCTCCTTGCCCCTGAACCTCCGGAGTGACATAGAGAAAGCCGATATACCGAAGCGAGATCGGTTGCTCTTCGCTCGACAGGGCTATTCGGTCGAGAAAAATGGCTCCTCCCACTGGGTTGGATTTTCGGTCAAAAAAACAATGAGTCTCCCACCTGGAGTCGAGCAACGCGGTGAGATGTGGTGGACCCGCATATTCGCTCGGTAGAAACGCTATTGATAGACCACGATCAAGATCGGAAAGCAGCGCCTTGATACGAGTTTGATCCGGGCTGCATTGAGCGTTTACGAATCCTAGTCGCCTCTGCGCCCGATAGTGGTCCCCCACATTGATACTTGAGGTATTAACC
>OMIW01000057.1 GCA_900299205.1 Pseudomonadota bacterium | reverse complement strand
GGGGGAGGGGGGGGGGGGGATCAGGTCGTCGCAGTACCCTAGTAAACCCCATCCCAGGGATCAGAGAAAACAAGGTCGGCTTTTTGAGGCATCATTTGGGCACAGGCCCGAGTCGTATCACCGAGGAGACTCCAAGCCCGAGCCATCGCGGCGGGCGGAACAAAAGATCCCAGCCTCTCCGGATGCCTAACCCTCTCTACCCGGTAGGCCTCACCCCTTGATTCGGCAATCCAGCTCTCATACCCCCTCAAACAGTCACAGAGATTTGAAAACAACAAAAGTGTCCGCTCGACGCTACCCGTAAACGGAAGGGCGAGGAGGGGCTCAAGAGGTTGTGGGTGGTTTATCAGAGGGATTCTATCAGTCGTCAAAAGAAGAGGGTCAAAGTGGTGGCGCGGAACAAACAGGCCCCCCAGCTCCCGCTCAGCATAGCCGATCCCCCAACCCCACACGACCAGCTCAGAGCTCCCCGAGTTAAGTCGATAAGCTGTGGACCCCTCAATACCAACCGGAGCGCGTTCCCGCTGAAATCCGAATTCGCTGAGGGGATTATCATGCCGTTGCCGGGTATCACCCCCGAGGCACCAGAGCTCCTGATCAATGAGAACCTCCCCAAAAGCAGACACCCAGGAAGGTAACCGTCCACCCACTAGACAAGAGGAGCCGAGTGGTATCGTGGAACGATCTAACTCAAAGTCGTCGTTTCCCCGAGGTAGCTCGAGCCGCTCGATTGGCTGCTCTGATGGATGAGAAGACGGCATCAATGCCTCCCAAGAGAAGAGGTGGTTTACGACTAACTTAATGTTCGGCGACGGTAAAGCGAGCTTAACCTTCCAACAAGTACCTTTTTGAGAGGGGCTCTGCATTACCGAATATCCCCTTGGTCGATATCGCTCCATCCGTTATTCTGTGAGGAACTTCGATACTATCCGTTGGCAATGCCCTCGGTTTTTCCCTCCCTCTATCAATAATCTCATGGGCTACCTCATCCCTATTCTTGTCGGCTCAATTGCGGGGATAGCCGTTCAGGCTGCGTTCTATCGTTATATGATCCGTCGTCATGAAGAGACCGCAAGTGGCAGTCCTTCGCCCGCACAGGAGCATTTCTTGGCGTTGGAGCAGGAACTTCGTTCGCTCTTACCAGAACCGGGGAAAGTAATGTCGCGGAAGAGCCTTGAACAGCTCGAGAAAAATCGGGATACCCTTCGGCAGGAAGTCGAGCGACTTCGACATGAAGGAGCAACAATCTCAGAGAAGCTGAAGCAACAGCAGGCCTCGGTTGAAGAGCTCGAACTAGCTCAACAGAACATAAAATCAACCCGAGAGGAGGATGAGGCTGCGCTCGATGAGGTTCGAACAAACTTTGACAAAATAAGGGAGGAGGCTTCCGAACTGGAGTCGCAGCTCGCAGACTCGCAAAAGGAGCTCGATGAACTCCTTAAACAGGCTGAACTTACGAAGGCGCAGCGCCAATTCCTTCAGGAGCTTCAGATATCGATGCGAACCGCCGGGGAAACATTGAGACAGCTCCTCGATGAGTACCGCGAAATGGAGACACGATTAGACACCCTGACTCGGCAGCAGCACGACCTTGAACTTGAATACACCGCACTCGTTGAAAAACTGCTCGCGTAGGGACCGACTCGCGATACTAAATTCCTCATCTCCCTAGCCCACCGTCCCCCTCTCCAAGAGCCGATGCAACAGGGGCAGCCCCTAACACCGCTCTGATGTCACCTCTCCCTGTTCTTCCATATCCTCCCCTCTCATGAGACGTCGCGCCAACCACTCTCGCACCTCCCCAAGCCCCTCACCGGTCAACGCCGAGATGCTAATCGATGGCCCACCACCGAAAGTTTCAGACAAGGCCCCTCCCTCGCAGAGGTCAATCTTGTTCAGCAGAACGAGTTCTTGAACCTCGGCCAGCTCACAAGACCTGAGTATGTCTCTTACTGCCCGATACCGAACTGACACCTCGGGGTCGGAGGCATCAACCACATGAAGTACCACCGAAGCACCTTCAATCTCCTCGAGGGTGGCCCGAAACGATGGCATCAGCTCTTCTGGAAGCTCCCTGATAAAACCAACCGTATCGGAGATAATCACCATAGCCGAGGCAGTACCATCCTCACTCGAGACTAACACTCGACGCTGGAAGGGGGTGAGAGTGGCGAACAGCTTGTTCTCCGCAAGAACCGCATCCCCGGTCAGTCGATTGAAGAGGGTGGATTTCCCCGCATTTGTATATCCAATAATCGCAACAAGGGGGACCTCCGAAACGGTCCGCCGCTGACGTCGCAGCGCCCGCTGCGAGGTAATCTCCTCAAGCCGTTCCTTGAGGAGAGTAATCCGTTCACGCGCCCGACGCCTTCCAATCTCGAGCTTTGTCTCACCAGGACCTCGCCCCCCTATTCCACCCGTAAGCCGCGAAAGTCCTGCATCCTGTTCGACCAGACGGGGCAGGTTATAGGTCAACTGCGCAAGCTCAACCTGGAGTCGCCCCTCGCTACTCGTTGCCCGCTGAGCAAAAATATCGAGTATCACCATCGATCGATCGAGGACCTTCAGATCGGTCGTATTCGTGATGACCCGCCACTGCGAGGGTTTGAGCTCAGTGTCGAATATCAACAATCCAGCACCGACCTTTAAGCAGGTCAAGACAACCTCCTCGAGCTTTCCCTTTCCAAGCACCGATTTTGGGTCCGGTTTTTTGCGCTGCGAGACACGGTGGACTACCTCTACCCCAGCGGTCCGACAGAGCTCGTTCAGCTCATCAAGCGATGCCCGCACCTCGTGTTCCGGCCTGTCAGAGACACTCACTAACACCGCTCGAGTGTCGTCTCGTGCGTGAGTATCCCCACTCTCGAGCGACGCCGTTAGCTCCCTCTCCAGCTCAGCTATAAAATCGCGAAATGACAGCTCCAGTCGGCCGAGATCGCGAACAAGCTCCTCATGAGTCGAACCATCTGGCATCAGATAACTATACCGACACGACATCCCACCTCGGCTCTGCTTAACTGAAATAACCGCATCGAGCCGTAGTTTCTCGAGGTCGGTCGTTATATCAGTGGGAATATCGGGAAGGTCACTTTTCGTGGAGAGATCGGAAAAAATTAACCGCAATCGCCGCAATCGCCCCCCAGAGAGCCGATACCGACCGAGGTCTGGAAGGTATAGGATCTGCTTTGAGCCGACAAAAACCTCTTCAACCCGTCCATCCCGAGAGATTAGAGCTCCTATCCTACGCCCGATAGCGTGAGCGGTTTCCCACAGCTCTCGACAGAAATCGGCGGGAGCGATCTCATCGGGATCGATACGGCGGGTGAGAAGGCGATGAACACGGCGGAGTACCGAGGGAGGAAGCCCCCGGGTTTCTCCACCAACTTTGGTTGTTTGAGCCACGGCCAAATAAATCAATAAAACAAGATACTAATAGAACCAGAAAGCCTTTTGTTCAGATTTTTGGATTCTCTGGCAGTCGGGGTCATAGTATGACAGACTTTCTCGATAAGCGGTATTTTGCTTCCCCGGATCTCAGTTGAAGGGCCCCTTTCCATGTCACCGAGAGCTGAACCCATCCTTCCTCATGAGGCGGATCGTCCCACGATCACTCACAATCGCTCCTTACAGGGTCATTTTGCTGTCGCAATTTTGTTCGCATCGCAGGCAGTACTACTCTCTCTGGCAATCGCCTTTTTTGTCGTGGTTGTGGTCGCCGCCGATATCGCCGTGTGGCTCATCCGTAATGGATAGCCCCTTCTTCAGTTGGTCCTTCTCCACCCCCTATCCGTAACCTGATCGGTTGACACCGTATCGGCAGAGGTTCCATAGTGCGGAAGTTCTGCGAAAGGTTCATGTCAAAGAAAAGTTCTGCTACGGTGCAGTTTAGCCGAGCACCAAACGTCACCTTCAAGGTGGTGCGATTCTGTACCATTCTGGGGGAGCTCCTCGGGTTTCTCTTGTTCGTCTCTGGACAACAGGTTGGTCAGCTCTTCGGAGTTGATGAAGAACCGGAGGTTCTTATTCGCGCGGCAGCCGAGAATGCACTTGCACGGTTCGTGAGACTCGGCCCCACCTTCATTAAGGGGGGACAGATCATGAGCACGCGAGGGGACATCTTTCCACCGATCTGGATAGACGTTCTCTCTCAACTTCAAGCCGACGTACCCCCAGTCTCCTACGCGGAGATTGAACAGGTGCTTCAGAAGGAGTTGCAGGAGAAGTATTCCCTCATCTCCAGTGTGTCGGCGATCCCGCTCAAGGCCGCCAGCATTGGACAGGTTCATCGGGCTCAACTCTCCGATGGTCGTGAGGTCGTTCTGAAGATCCAACGGCCAGAGATCGAGTCCGTCATCCGGACCGACCTTGCGATTCTTCGTTCGATCGCGTTCCACTGCTCGCTCATCCCTTGGATATTTGCGGGCACGGATCTGCTCGGTACGATCGATCAACTCGCCGCTACCTTTCAGGAGGAGCTCGATTATAAGATTGAGGCGACTAACTATCGCGAATTTCGCGATAGTTTTAAGAGCTCCTCTATCCCAGTGATCGTGCCAGGGGTCATTGATACCCTCTCGTGCGCTCGCGTCCTTGCGCTCGATTTCGTGCCAGGGACCTCACCGAAGGATCTGCGAGCACCCCCGGGAGAGGTCAAGCGTGCTATCCGGCATGTCGTGGACGCCTTTCTCTATCAACTGGTGGAGACGGGCATCTTTCACGCCGATCCGCACCCCGGGAATATCGCAGTGCACGCCAGTGGTCGCATCATCATGTATGACTGCGGGATGCTCGGTCGGCTACCGCCAAAAACTCGCAAAGGGCTCGCGAACATCGCAACCCACGCGATCACGGCCGATGCCGCAGCTATCGTGCACGATCTTGCAGACCTCGGAATTCTCGCCTCCGATGCCATCGGAGACGAGCGGGTCATCGAAGCGATGGATGCTTTCCTTGCGTCGATCGACCTTTCGGGAATATCCGGTGACAACATCGGCATTCTCGTGAAGCGACTCGTTGAACAAACCGATCGTGGTCGGCTCTCGGTGCCCCGAGAGTTTGTGCTGCTCGGTCGCTGTCTCATCGAGCTCGAGGGATTGCTGGCCCTCCTCGGGACAAAATCGGTAGATGCTGACTATCGACAGATCGCCCTCGCTCAGGCGTCGGCTTACGTTCTGTCGAAAGCCCTTGGTGGGCCGATAGGGATCCTTCAAAGGGCTCCTGCCGACATGATGCGCACTGCTCGGCTTGTCAGGATTATCGCGCGTACCCTTCAACGAGGGTTACGACAGTTTGAAGCCGGTCAGCTCAAATTACCGGTCAGAGATCCTGAAACGGCACGCGCGACGAGGCGACTCAGCCCTGGAATCCGCTCACTCAATGCTGCGGTTCTGTTCGGTACCTTCTCGGTACTTTCAGGACTGGCGTTTTGGGATGATCGGACAATTCTCGGGGTGCCGCTTCTCCTCGGTGGCCTTTACTTCATGGGACGCTGGCTCGTGTCAGAACGGCGCATGGAGAGCTAGAGGGGCAGATCCGACGGTTTTCCTCACGGTTTCTCAAAAGGGGGAGTCAATTCACCGCATATCTGCGGTAGAATCTGCTCCCCTTCCCTTTCAATTACCCTAAACTCTATGTATCTCGCCCGTCATCCGCTCTCGTAAATTTTTGTACACTCCCTACATTTCGAGGTACAATTCGTCCAAATTACCTTTTCTCTACTGCATCATGTCTAATGCCCCGACCACCCTTCTTCTTGGATGTGGCTATACCCTTCGCACCGTCGCCACCATGCTCGGGCGCGATGACGTTATCTGTACAACCCGCTCTGACCGCAGCGCCACCTCCCTTCGAGAAAGCGGATTTTCGTGTGAAGTTCTGAACATCACGTCCGGTGAAACAGCAGTCGGCGAGGATTCGGTGTCACGTCTGATCGCCATCCTCAAGCGCCATCCAACAATCAGGACAATTATCGACAGCATTCCGCCTAACGTCGATCCCAACAACCTCCCTAGTGCGCTCCAGGGCCCACGGGCGGTGCTTAAAGTGATCGGGGCGGTCGCCCCTCGCGAGGCACCAATTCATGTTGTCTACCTGAGCACCACCGGTGTGTACGGCGAGCGCGATGGGGCAATCGTCACTGAACTGACCCCTCCTCAGCCACGGGAGATCCACGCCGTCGCGCGACTTCGCTGCGAGGAGATGTATCTGACGAATCATCCATCAGTAACCGTCCTTCGTGTTGCCGGTATCTACGGTCCGGGTCGCTCAATCCTAGACAGATTGATCAGTGGCAGTTACCGCACCGTCGCGGGTGCTGACCGATATACAAATCGTATTCATGTCGCCGACCTTGCCACCGCGATTAGCCGTATCGCAAGGAGCACTCC
>OMIW01000056.1 GCA_900299205.1 Pseudomonadota bacterium | reverse complement strand
TGGGTAGGAAGCGATATCCTTCGCGACGCCTTCCTGCTCGCTTGGGAGGCGCGCACTCTCGACATGGAGGCCAGTCCTTACGACCTGAGCGCGCTCGGCTATGGGACTGTCGCGATTGAGACAGATGAGGGAAAATCGGCGTATATCGAACGACAACGGGCCATTCAAGAACGCGCACAACCGATTCGCGCGCGCCTCTCCTCAGCACTCAAAAGTCTCCTCGCCGCAGTTCAGTGAGAGCCAGGAATGTTCTGAAGAGCAATTATTCCTCCAACGCCTGCACAACTGCCTCGGCGAACTCCTCGGTCGAAACTGATGGCTCGCCCGACCGGCAAAGATCGCGGGTCCGCGCTCCTGATGCGAGCGCCGTTTCGACTGCCATCTCGATTGCATTCGCCGCGCCGTCCATCCGCCATGAATATCTCAGCAACATCGCGAGGGAGAGTATCTGCCCTATCGGATTTGCAATTCCCTTCCCTGCGATATCAGGAGCTGAGCCCCCTGCAGGCTCATACAATCCAAATCCCTGGTCGTTCAAACTCGCCGAGGGCATCAATCCGAGCGAACCACCCAACACCGATACAATATCGGAAAGGATATCACCAAATAGATTCGGGCAAAGGAGCAGATCGAACTGCGCTGGATTTCTCACCAACTGCATCGCGCAATTATCGACAAGCTGATGCTCAACGGTCACGTCGGGGAACTCTCGCTGCACCGAGGTTACCACATCCCGCCACAACCGAGAGGTATCGAGGACATTTGCCTTGTCGACTGACACGACCGAGCGTCGCCTTCCTCGCGCGAGCTCAAACCCGAGCCGCGCAATCCTGAGGATCTCTTCCTCTCGATACTCCGCAATATCTGATGCAATTCGTTTCGGGCTGACCCCTGTTGTGTTGTGTTCTCCAAAATAAATATCGCCTAGAAGCTCTCGAATCACCATGATGGAATGACCGCCCGGAATCAATCCTTGTCGTAGAGGGGAGAGATGCTCCAGTCCGGGGGGAACCCTCAGCGACCTGATGTTTGCATAAAACCCAAACTCCTTCCTGAGAGAGAGGATTGAATTACGCTCGCAATTCGCCCACTTTGGTTTTGCTGCTTCAGTAAGGGGACCACCTACTGAACCAAAAAGTATTGCAGACGAGCCCCGACAAATATCTATCGTCGCCTGCGGAAGATGCTCCCCAAAGACATCGTACGCCGCACCTCCAATCAACCCCTTTGATATGAGAGTCGAAAAGCCCTCCCGTTTTTCGACGGCATTCAGCACCTTCAGAGCCGCATCAACGACCTCGGGCCCGATACCATCGCCGGGTAGCACCGCCAATGAATAGGAAGCTCCGTTTGCCAACATATTCCCCACTCCGCCTATCAAATTGATCCCTCGCCCTCTTCCTCGGCGATGCCCGACAGTGAGAACGGCTTTGGCTCCTGCGCGAAATGCTTATCGATCCACGCGCGATTGACTGCATCGAGCAACGCCTTCATAGCCGCTATTTCTATATCGCTGTCGACTCCCACTCCCGTCCAGTTCTGGTCCCCTCCATTACGAATCACGATCCGCGATACACTTCTCGATCTAGCTCCCTCCTCCTCGGACTCAGCTCGGTGGGAGAGTATCTCCGTTCCCGGTAATTCCTGATCGATAAGCTCCTTAAGCGCAACGAGCGCCGAGTCATCCCCCTGACGGGTCCACGACACTTCTCCCTCTCGTCCGAAGAAATTGCCGCGAAGCGTTACACCAGCCTGCCCCCCTTCTTTGCGATACTGGAAAGACTCTATCCGTGCCACCCGACGATAATCGAGATATCCCTCAAGTAATTCCTCCTCAGTGATCCCTTTGCGCCGATCTTTGAAAAGGCTTTTGATGTGCTGAGCAATCGCTGCCTTCTCGTGATCATCGCACCGATACCCTCGCGCCTCGATTAAAGCCTTGGCGTGATTTCCCCCTGATAGAGGACCGAATACAATAGAAACTTCCCGACCGATTGAACGGGGATCAAATGGTTGATAGGCGAGGGGATCACGCAGGATCGCGTTCGTATGCCCACCCGATGAATGTTTGCTCGCATTATCGCCGGTTATTGGCCAATGAGGTTGCCTCGGCAACATGTGACGACGAACAAAATCAGAGACCCGCTGCAGATGACTTACATCAATCCGTGTCCAGAAAGGATGCTCCTGGTCGACAAATCCACCGAAGTGCTCTATCGCGAGAATTACCTGCTCAAGCGCGACATTACCCGCTCGCTCCCCAATTCCGTTCATACACCCCTCAACCTGGAGCGCTGGTCCTCGAAAAACTCCCTCAAGCGTATTATCGAGCGCGAGCCCAAAGTCGTTGTGACAGTGCACTGACCAGGTCACCTCTCTTTCAGGGAACTCTTGAGCGATAATTGCGGCGTGCTGTTTCATCTTCTGGACGAAATAGCGATCCCCCTGCATCCGCGAGGCCCCCCCAATCGTATCGGGGCAGTTAATCACCGTAGCTCCAGATTGGACTGCCGCTCGAATAAGGTCTGTTACGAAATCGAAGTTGGCCCCCATGCGGGAATATCCCTCGGGGCTAAATTCGACCTCACACCCCGCTTCTGTTGCCCGCTCAATAAATCGGCCAACATCGTTGACGATACCAGAGAAATCCTCAGCCCGTTTACCAAGGGAGGCGACCATAAGACCGGGATCCACCGGAACGTAGGTGTGGACCCGAGCTCGTTTTGCGGGAATCGCCCGATGAAGGGACTCAATCGTTCGATCAATCTGGTCGGAGCGCAACTGGCAGAGCCCCGCAACGACTGGCCCCTCTTCGCCTGAAGCAAGCTCTGACGCAATCCGGCTCACAATCTCAAAATCGAGCTGGCTCGCCGAGGGGAAGCCTGCTTCGAGCACATCAACACGAAGCTGAGCGGCGAGATGAGCATATTCGAGATTTTTCTCAAAGCTCATCCCCGCACCAGGGCATTGTTGGCCGTCACGCAGCGTTGTGTCGAATATCCGCACGTGTCGGTCCGAGGACCCTTTTTTCGCGTCATCCATCGTCAGTGTCTCCTGCCCCTGCTCGATTTTACCGATAATATTTCGTCGGACCATCCGTGGTCCGAAGGGAGGTGAGGGCCCCGAGACTGAGCCCCCTTCCAGGCATCGCATCTATCGGGTCGGCCGCAGAGAACGGACCTGTTTCCCTGCACGCCATACTTCAGCTTCTGCCACCTCAGCTAGCTCCTTATCGAGGGCGATTCGGTAGTTTGCGTCGCTGTTCTTAGCAATGACGTGCTTGGCTTCACGACCCGATGCAACATTGTCATAAAGCTCCTCAAACACGGGCGCGACTGCGTCGCGGAACTTATGCCGCCAATCGAGGGCCCCACGCTGAGCGGTTGTCGAACAGCAAGAGAACATCCAATCCATCCCGTTCTCTCCAACGAGGGGCACCAGGCTTTGGGTGAGCTCTTCAACGGTTTCGTTGAACGCTTCGCTTGGCGAATGTCCATTCGCTCGCAACACCCGATACTGGGCTTCGATAATTCCTGCGAGCGCACCCATGAGAACTCCTCGCTCACCGACCAAATCGCTCACCACCTCGTTTCGGAAGTTAGTCTCGAAAAGGTACCCCGATCCTACCCCAATACCGAGGGCGGTAACCCGATCGCGAGCCCGTCCGGTCGCATCTTGATGAACGGCAAAGCTCGAATTGATTCCTTTGCCTTGCTGAAACAGCCGTCGCACACTCATTCCTGACCCTTTCGGGGCAACGAGAAAAACATCGACATCCGAGGGAGGTAAAATTCCGGTATCATCGGAGAATACGATCCCAAAACCATGCGAGAATGCGAGCGCCTTACCAGCGGTGAGTCCCGCCGATATCGACGGCCACGTGGCGATTTGACCCGCATCAGAGAGAAGATTGAGAATAATGGATCCTTGCTTGGCCGCCTCTTCGATCGAGAAGAGCGTCTCACCGGGCTGCCAACCGTCGGCTATCGCCTTTTCCCACGATGCGCCACCCTCTCGTTGTCCGATGATGACCCGAAAGCCGTTATCACGGAGGTTCATCGCCTGAGCTGGTCCCTGAACCCCGTACCCTATGACCGCAATCGTCTCTTCCGCGAGGATTGCTCTCGCCGTATCAAGCGATACCTCATCACGGGTCACCACACTCTCCTCAACATCTCCAAACATCATCCGTGCCATATCTCTACTCTCTTTTTCAACACGACATTACCAATCACTATCACGCCGCCGGCTAGCCGAACCTCGTGATAATCTCCCTAAAAATAAAGTTTCTGGGTATTTTAGCCCGAGAATGTGTCATTCGATGGCCCGCTCCATCGCTCCGCTAAGGCAGCCATACTAATCCGGCCCGATCGAGCAAATTCGATGATACCGAAGGGTCGAAGGGCAAAAAGCGCATCGCTGACCTCCTCTACCGAGCCCGTCTTTTCGAATATCACGACACTATCCCCCTCCGACACGAGCACTAATCCATGAGTTGAAACAACGTGAGCTATCCCCGCAGAGCAGCTCCGAGGAAGCTTCACAAGCGCCACCTCACGACTAACCATCGCCTCCTCCTCGCCGACGACGACCTCATGAACCTCTATGATCTTCCGAATCTGCTCCGCTATTTTTCCCGCTGCGTCGCTGTCAGATCGTATCACGATCGTGTAACGGGAAACCCCCGCCAGCTCAGTATCCGACACGGTGAGCGACTCGATATTCATTTTGCGTCGGGTGAATACTGCAGTCACCCGGTGTAGCAATCCCGGATTATTGTCTGAATACACCGTTAAGCAGACACTCGCTGACATATCCTCTCCTCACTTTTTTAACCGAGTCGAATCTCTGAAACCCCTGCCCCTGCGGGGATCATCGGAAATACATTCTCCTCCTTTTCGACCTGTACTTCTATCAGACACGGCCCCTCAATATTGAGTGCCCAACTGATCGTCTCATCGAGATTATCGCGCTCCGAAACGCGACGCGCGGGAATGCCGAATGCCTCTGAAAGTTTGACGAAATCAGGATTATCGAGATGAACGAAGGAGTAACGACTATCAAAAAACAATTCCTGCCACTGCCGTACCATCCCCAGAAAATTGTTATTCATGATAACAATTTTTACTGGAGTTTTTTCTTGGGCTATTGTGCCCAGCTCCTGACAGGTCATCTGAAAGCCACCGTCCCCCACAATCGCGAGGACGGTACGCTCCGGTGCTGCTATCGCTGCGCCGAGCGCCGCTGGTATGCCAAAGCCCATGGTACCCAAGCCCCCCGACGATATCCATCCATCAGTTCGAGCATATCGATAGTAACGGGCGGTTGCCATCTGGTGTTGCCCCACATCGGTAACCGTAATCGCTTCTCCTGCCGTCGCCTCAGAAAGTCGATGAATCACCTCCGCCATCCGCAATCCTCCCGACTCAGGAAGCAGCTCGTGCGAGATAACCGCCGCGCGCTCCTCCTCGTAGAGAGCGGCAAATCGCTCTCGCCATTCCGGATACTCACTATCTGATACTCGGTCAGTCAACGCCAAGAGCCCTTCGCGCGCATCAGTGCGCAATCCTACGTCAACCGAAACTAATTTATTTATCTCAGCACGCTCGATATCAATGTGAATGATCTTCGCCCTTTTTGCATACGTCTGGACATTCCCTGTGACGCGATCGTCGAATCTCATCCCAACTGCTATCAGGAGGTCTGCCTCATTCGTGAGGATGTTAGGTGCGTAGTTTCCATGCATACCCAGCATCCCCGCATAGAGGGGGTGACGCGTAGGGAACGCTGAGAGCCCCTGAAGGGTTAGCGCCACCGGTATTCCCGTTTTCTCCGCGAAATTAAGAAGCTCTCGCTGCGCTCGAGCGACGAGGACGCCTCGTCCCACCAGCAACATCGGCCGCTTTGCTTCACTGATATAGTGTGCGGCTCGCTCGTAATCCTCCACGGCAGGGACCGCATGAAAACTCCTTAGAGGGGGCGTATAGCTTGATCGTCGATAGACGGCCTTTTCAAGTTGGGCGTTCTTCGTGATGTCAACGACTACCGGCCCCGGTCGACCTGCGAGTGCGATGGCAAATGCTTTGGCCATGACAGGTGCGATTTCGTCGGCTGAAGTTACCTGGTAGTTCCATTTAGTAATCGGAACCGTCACTCCAATAATATCGGTCTCCTGAAATGCATCCGTTCCCAACAACGCTCGGCCCACCTGACCGGTAATACACACGAGTGGGGTTGAATCCATAAGTGCGTCCGCAATCCCAGTCACAAGGTTCGTCGCACCTGGCCCCGAGGTAGCAAGCGCGACACCACATCGGCCTGTAACCCGCGCATACCCCTCCGCTGCATGCGTTGCTCCCTGTTCGTGACGGACCAAGACATGGCGGATCCTGTCTTGGTAATGGTAAAGGGCATCGTACACAGGCATGATTGCCCCTCCTGGATACCCGAATACCACGTCAACTCCATGCTCAACCAACGATCGCATCAGGATCTCCGCCCCCGTGATCTCTTCTGACTGATGGGGGACGATTTCATCTAAGGTTGGTTTCATCCGAGCCCTCTCAATAAGTGAGCAGCCATTCGATTGCTCGATTCAAAAAGTAACAGACGTAAAAAACAACAAAAAAGCCCCCGCACCGGTTTTTAATCGGTGCGGGGGCTTTTCGCCACAGTCGCCTACACAGGCGGCCCGCACCGATTCGTAAGGAGTACGACGACGAGCAGGAGACCGGAGGTGCAGAAAGGAACGACAGAACGGATACAATCTCCCCGAAACCCCCTCAACGGAGATGCCAGGCGCCCTTTAAAAATGGAGTTTGGTCGAGACATACCACGAGAATACCGAGTTCAATCTCCGCTTGTCAAGTCCAACCAATCGGGCTCTGTCCCGAAGTCTCTTGGAGAGTTGCCTCTGACCTCGGCGGTTCTGAGGAGAACGGGGAGCGGCAACTCTTTGATGAAGAGGCCCGAATGTCCGAGGGCTGCAGAGGGATCCTGATTCCGATTCCAAATCGGAAAAGCCATGAGATACCCTTGCATCACATCCCCCCAAACACCATCATTCGGTCTAACTCCCGAAATCCAAGGGCCTCCGCAATATGATGTTCGTCAACCGAGCCCGTTGCCTCAAGATCGGCGATGGTTCTGGCAACTCGCATGACCCTCATCACCCCTCGTGCTGAGATACGGAGCTTGCCGGCAGCCCGTTCGAGAAGCTCCCGACCCTTGGAGTTAAGAGCATTTTCAGCGAGAAAATCGGTGCTTGGAAGATAGCCATTCAGCGTTCCAGACCGTTCTAGCTGAATCGCAACTGCCCCCCCAATCCGCTCCCTTAGCTGCTTTGCGGGGATCGACGGGGGAGTGGAGGAGACCGCAGGATGGAGGATTGATTGTATCGGCACCGCCTGTAAATAGAGATGAAGATCGATACGATCGAGGATCGGCTGAGAAAGCTTTCTAAGATACCCTTGAAGAGCTAGGTGACTGCATGAGCATGAGTCTTTTGATATCCCAAGCCGTCCGCAAGGACACGGGTTCATGGCCGCAATAAGCTGAAATCTTGCTGGAAATTCCGCCGAGCTCCGAGCGCGACTGACCAGGACTTTCCCCTCCTCAAGGGGGGTTCGGAGCGATTCGATAGCAGTACGCCTAAACTCGGGGAATTCATCGAGGAAAAGAACTCCTCCGTGGGCAAGACTGATCTCACCTGGACGGACAGGCATTCCTCCCCCTACGAGAGCAGCGTCACTGAGCGAATGATGCGGAGCGCGGAAGGGTCTTTTGCCACGAAGAAAGTCCTCTACGGGCAATCCCGAGACCGAATGGACCTTGACGATATCGAGCAGCTCCCGTTCTCCAATCGGAGGAAGCAGCTCCTCATATCGCTGAGCGAGCATCGACTTTCCGCACCCAGGCGGGCCAATGAAAAGAATATTGTGACCACCCGCGGCTGCTATTGCGAGAGCACGCTTCGCCCGATCCTGCCCGATTACTTGGTCGAGAGACAACGGGGATCCCCCATTCCCGCTTTGCGGGTAGCTGAGGGAAAGTTGCGGAGGTCGGACTCCATCCCGGAGATAGGCTATAACCTCGGCAAGCGAATGAGCACCAATCGGCTCAATTCCACGCAGAAGTCGAACCTCAGCGACATTCTCATGAGGAAGAATTATCTCGGATGCTCCCTGTTCCATCGCTGTTATCGCCATGCTTGCTGCTCCCCTAATCCGATGGAGCTCACCATCGAGTGCTAGCTCTCCGTGAAATGATCGAGAGGCAAGGCTTGCTCGCGGAACGTGCTTCAAGGCTGCAAGGAGACCTATCGCCACTGGCAAATCAAACGAAGAGCCCTCCTTTCGAATTTCAGCAGGTGCCAGATTAACGAGTACCTGTTTATCCACCGAGATCGCTAGGTGGCGGAGCGCGGAGAGGATGCGCTCGCGTGACTCCTTTACCGCACAGTCAGCCATCCCCACGAGGGTAAAAAGCGGTTTGCCGGGCCGGATTGCTATCTGCGCTTCGACGGGAAGAGCCCGAAGCCCAACGATGGTGCTCGTGATTACTTTTGCCAACATGAAAAGTCCTTAGAAATCCCACGTCCAAGCTGGGGCCTCCTCACCTGATGAAACGGGGAACTCTCATATATCGGATTACTCCTGGATAAGTTTCGCAATCTTCAGGTTTTTTAATTCTGGCTTGGTACATTTGGCGTTAATCTCCTCAAGCTTGGAACGCGATGTGCCAGTATGAGTGAATTAAGAGAAAAATAGGCAATAATTTCCTGACCCACCCATAATGGACACGATCAGCACCGACCAGATGTGGAGTAGAATTCCCCCTGAGGAGAAGTTTCATCTTCTCTCTCAGTCCCACGCTTCGGGCACATCCGCTGTTCTGCTCCTCGGCCTTGTCTGCGGCGTGCTTGCCGTCGGCCTTGGAGAGCAGGGGATTATGTGGTTAGCCCTTATCCTTCTGCCAATCGTTTTTCAACAGACTGCAGCGAAAAGGTGGCGAGAGCTTAAGCCTCGCACTATTCTCGAATACCTCGCCGTTCGATCAGCGGCTCGCCGCTTTGCTTTTGCGGCTCGAGCGCGCGACCTCTCCGTTCATTTAATCGTACGTGGCAACTGGACAGAGGATGGTCCCGATGAAAGTGAGCAGATAGCCACATTCGAAACAGGAGTCTCCTCACGGGCAGTTTGGTTGATCTTGCTCGGAGATTGCTTGGTCTGTCTCAGCGAGGGTGCTCACGGAGCAACGCTCGAGTACGGTGCACACCTTCGTGATGAGCTTGAGATGCAATCTGTTGTGGGGGAGTCGTCGAAGGGTAAACAATTACCGCTTCGTGAGCTTCGATTCTGGAAGCAATCATCCGGTCAAGGTCGCATATCTTGCCGATTTACAACACCCTACCCCGGCGCTTTGGCAGTCTTCGAACATCTTCTTCAGCAACGACAGAGGGAGGTGAGAACGCCATTTTCCCCCAAAACCTGATCAATTTCCTCCTGTTTCTATCGAGACGAGTGGAGTATATTCGCACAACCTCTCGGAGTGTTTCCAAAACTAAAAAACTTCTCCTTGTTATGGATAAAAGGTTTGTCGCTCGTGATTTGAGTATTTTTGGAGAGATGATGAGAGAGCAGTACCTAAGCACATCGTTTCGAGACGGGAACATTCTGCGAATCAGGTTGTTGGAAGTCCTCAAACTTATCCTCGTCCTTTTTCTCTGTCTCATCGTGTACTCAAAGGAAGCGCTGAGTCAGGAGTTGTTCAGAGCCGATTCGACAGTTTCCGTTATTCGGGAGGGGGAACGAATCGTGGTGACCTTTCCTGAAGAGGCGAAGCTCTCCACCTTTTCCCTGGCAAATCCTCCTCGTATCGGGATCGATGCGAAGGGAATTCCACGCCGATACCCCATACATGCTGCTCGTCAGACGAAAGATGGTGCAATCAAGAAGATTCGGATAGCAACCCATCTCGATAAAATCCGGGTAGTTCTCGATCTGGAAAAGGCCCCCAAGCTTCCAGTCGTGCAGATTCAAAAAAACCAGGCGATCCTATCGATCATAGCCCCTTCCCCCTCGTTTGAGGCCGGGCTGTCCCCCAGT
>OMIW01000055.1 GCA_900299205.1 Pseudomonadota bacterium | reverse complement strand
TCCGGTCTCCTTCGGGGCGGTTCTTTGAACCCGCGAGGGTGAGTGTCCTCGGGGGTGAAGAGATATCGTCGGATTGAGTTCGTCAGATGTGAAGATTTCACCTCGATTTCATGGAGAGAACACCGCAGCCTCACAAGCATACTTCATAATTCTCGAGCATAGATTGAGACGAGGTGCCGAGCGCCAACTACAAAAAAATCGAGGTGACAGATATATGAAAGTATTTCCTATCTTACGAATCATTGCGTGGATGATCGGCATTTTTGCCTCAATCTTCCACCGACAAGCATTTGCCGACTATTTCGATGGGAGGGGACGGTCCGAGGCTCCGCGGTTTGAAGTGTATGGGGAGGGTGGTGCAACTGATGACTTACCCCTCAAGTCGACCAAGGTCGATGCGACGATTGCGGGAGTGATTGCTCAAGTCACTGTCACGCAGATTTATCGCAATCAGGGAAAAGGCCCGATTGAAGCGGTCTATGTATTTCCCGCCTCGACTTCGGTCGCCGTTCACGGGCTAACGATGACCCTCGGAGACCGTGAGATCGTCGCGAAGGTTAAAGAAAAGAGCGATGCGCGGGCTGAATACGTTCTGGCAAAACAGGTAGGCAAGTCGGCAAGTCTTCTGGCGCAACGTCGACCGAATGTTTTTCAGATGAATGTTGCAAATATCCTCCCGGGAGATGAGATAAAGGTAACTCTCAGCTACACCGAGATGCTTATGCCAACGGAACGAATGTATGAGTTCGTAGTTCCTACCGTTGTAGGACCTCGATATGCCCGTGGCAAGGTCGGGGATGCTCGCTCTGAGAGTTGGACAAAAAACCCCTATCTAAATGAGGGAGAGGATTCGCAGAGCGATTTTGATATAAAGGTCAGAATTGAAGGCGGGATGCCGATAAGAGATATTTCGTCGATATCGCACGATGTGCGAGTTGATTTTGAAAGTGCGACCAGCGCCCGAGTTGGGCTCAGTCGGGCCGGTGCGAGTAATAGCAATAGGGATTTTATCTTAAAATATCGACTTGCTGGAGAGGCACTCCAGACGGGCCTGCTTCTTCATGAGGGAGATGGAGAAAAATTCTTTTTGGCCCTGCTGGAGCCGCCATACCGGCCCAAGCAGGAGGAAATTCCTGGTCGCGATTTTGTCTTCGTTGTCGACGTATCGGGATCAATGATGGGCTTTCCGATCGAGGTCACCAAGAGTTTGATTAAGAATCTGGTTGGGAATCTTCGATCGACTGATACCTTCAATATTCTGACATTCGCAGGAGGGAGCGATCTGCTCTCCGCCGTGCCGCTGCCCGCCACTGATGAAAACATCGACCGAGGTGTCCGTTTTGTTGAGGCTGTCAATGGGGGTGGAGGAACCAATCTTTTACCGGCGCTTAAGAAGACTTACGAGATGGCCCTTCCGGAGGGTAGGTCAAGAAGTATCGTAATTGTCACGGACGGCTTTGTTGATGTTGAAACCGAAGCTTTTGATATCGTGAGCAAGAATCTCGACAAGGGAAATGTGTTCGCATTCGGGATAGGGAGCTCTGTCAACCGGTACTTGATCGAGGGACTCGCTCATATCGGATTGGGAGAGCCTTTCGTGGTTACCACCAAAGAGGAATCGGCCAAGGTGAGTAGTCGTTTTCAGTCATATGTAACTTCTCCCCTCCTCACTCAGGCGAAGATTCATTTTGACGGATTTGATGCTTATGACGTAATTCCTCAGAGTATACCCGATGTATTGTCGAATAGACCGATTGCTGTATTTGGGAAATGGCGAGGAAAGAGGCAAGGGGCTATTCGGTTAACCGGGTCGACTGGTAAGGGCCGTTACGAGAAGTGGCTTCCTGTCACCGATGCTCATCCCCTAAAGAGTAATGAGGCCATAAAGTACCTTTGGGCCCGCCGTCGAATGAGAGATCTCGGTGATTACGACAAACTGTATGCGACTGATGCGAGAAAAAAGGAAATCATCGACTTGGGGCTTAGTTACAATCTGCTGTCAGACTTCACCTCATTCATCGCTGTCGATCGCATTGCCCGTAACCAGGCGAGTGAGGTTCTGCAAACAATAACACAACCCCTCCCTTTGCCTGAGGGAGTTTCAGAAGCTTCCTTGGGTGGGGAAATTTCAACTTCGCCCGAGCCAGAAACGTGGGCTTTGTTGCTGGTTGCAATGACCTTAGTACCTGTGACTCTAGGAATGAGGTCTCGATTTATCGGGGGCGAACTGCGGTAGTATCCGGCCTTTGGTGAAGCGTGGATTCATATCGCGTTTCTCGGGGTGCAGACGGTTCGGCGATGGTAATCAACGATCGCTGAACCGCTCTTCTAATACGATTTGAGGTTTCTCGAGAGGGCGGAGTGATGGTGGTATTGATTCAACTCCTCAGCTTTTGGCCAATATGGCGCTGGTACGGAGACAGAATGCTTGATGGCTCTGATGAGCCGTGGGGTATTTTTGCCCTGCTCTGCTCCGTGATGATCATCGTAATGCGATTGAAAGAAGAGGGTAGGACCGGTCAAAAGAGGCAAGCTGCGAATATCGTCTCGGATATAGTGCCTCCGTTTGCTCCTATCGGTAGAATCCGATGTCATCTTCCATCTCTCGGTTTCCTTCTTTTTTCTGTCTTATACATTACTACCTATCAGTGGACCCCCTTCCTCGTGAAGGGGGTTCTCGTCATCTCCGCACTTACAGGACTTCATCTTCGAACTATTAAAGGAGGAACAGCGATTTACGCTCTTCTTCTGTTGTCTCTTCCTTTAGTCTCTTCTCTGGAATTTTATCTCGGCTATCCGCTTCGACTGGTTCTCTCGTATATCGTCGCAATTCTTCTGCGATATGGTGGTGGTTTTAACGTTGCCGCTGAGGGAACTGTTCTTAATTGGGATGGATCCATCGTGATAGTGGACGCGCCGTGCAGTGGCATCAAGATGCTATGGGTGGGTATGTTTATTAATTTTCTTCTTGCGTCGCTGATGAAGTTTTCCGCCCGCCAAACCCTCATCGCTACGGCGTTTGCCCTTCGGGCGATATTCGTTGGAAATGTTGTGAGGGTTACCCTACTCTTTTTTAAAGAGTCTGGGATGGTGCCACTACCATCGTGGACACATGCCGGGATAGGGGTGGTTTGCTTCACTGGTGCCGCGGTATGTATCACGTCTCGCAATAGGAGACTCGGTCATGTGGCATAACCTTGTGTACATCGTGCTGGCCACTCTTACCGCGGTCGTTCCGTTGCTACAGGCACCTGATGACACGAGACTATCAGGCCAACGACAGATCGCGGCCGAATGGCCTGAGTATTTCATGGATAAACGGCTATCGCCCCTGCCACTCAGCGAGGAGGACAAGGTTTTTGCGCAGGATTTTCCGGGGGAGATCCGCAAATATCAAGCGGGTTCCGACCAACTAATTCTGAGACTTCTGAACCGACCGACTCGTAAGTTACATCCGGCGGTCGATTGTTTTCGGGGATCTGGCTTCTCGGTCACCTTTAAACCGATCCGAGTTGATAGGGAGGGGCATCGGTGGGGGTGCTTTGAGGCGGCTAAAAGGAAAATGCGCCTCCGGGTTTGTGAGCGAATCTTTGATCAGTTCGGAGGAGAATACACCGATGTCTCAGCTTGGTTTTGGAATGCAACATTCGATCAATCTCCCGGTTTTTGGTGGGCGTACACGTTAGTCGAGGAGGTGAGCAGGGGAAAGTGACTTAGTTCAAACTATGAATATGCCACCGAAATCAGCCAAGATTGGGGTTTTGCCGATGGGTTGACATGGATTAGAACGCTTTTCGATAGGGTGTCTTCTTTCGGCACACCCCGATTGCCGGCAAATCTCGGAAAATATATGAGCTTTTGTGAGGATTATGCACTTCCTCAAGCCGATACTTGTGAAGGGAACCAGGAGTTGAACTCCAGCCATCTAATGAAAGTGGCTATCGGAATAATTGATATATTATTTTTCAAAAATCGGTACCGAAGTGAAGAGAAAAAAGCGTTCGGCGGTCAAACCATTACTTATTGGAGGAGGGGTCCTCATTGGTGGGCTTATTCTGTCTCTCCAATTTTTTGGGGTTGATGATGAGAGCAGTTCTGACCCGAAGGCAGACATTGAGCAGGCGGTAGCGGCGATCAAAGACCCGCGGCGACGGCTAGAACGTCGGGTGGTACTGTCGGTGAACCAGTTTCGGGCGAAGAGGGGACGGTTGCCTGCACGACTTCAGGAGTTAGTGCCTGGTTGGTTTGATGCCGTGCCGTTGGATCCGAAGACAAATAAACCGCTCGAATACCGAGTCGAGAGAAATCGATTTTTTATCGGGGATGAATCAAGGAATGTGGCCGATGAGAGGGGTGGCGGTATCACTGATGATGAGGAGGATCGCTTGATAGGTTCTCTTGACCGCCCCGATCATGAGGATCAATACGTTTATGATCCTACCGGTCTTCGTGACCCGTTCACTCCGATTGATTTCTCGGTAAAGGTGTCTGTTGATACCACAGTTCCTCCTCTTCAACGGTTTGCCCTCGGACAGCTCAAGGTCTCAGCGATTTTGGTAGGGGGGAATGATCCATCGGCGATGGTGGAGACGCAGGAGGGGATGGGATATCCGGTCAAGAAGGGAACAAAGATCGGCCTCGATAATGGGGAGGTGGTTGAGATACTCCCGGATAAGGTTGTAGTACGAGAGGTCACGACTGATTTTTCGGGGGCGGTTTCTGATCGTTTGATTGAGATGATGATCGGGGGACAGGGAGAGGGAACCGCGCCAAAAAGGGGGCTGTCACGACCCGTGGCTCGGGTTGGGGCCAAGGTTAGCGGTAGGTAGGAAGCTGATTAGCCCTCTTAAGGCGCAGAGCATGGTACCCTTCACATCGTTTATGATGCTAAAAGTCGGAACAGAGGGCGATTGAAAAGGAAATGGTCAAAGAATTCTCTTCCCCACCGCCGATTCAATGAGCCCTATCGCAAACTCTGCGGTCGTCCCACGATTGTCAGTGTCCGGATTGTACTCAACGAGCTCGACTGCAAGGAGGCCGGGTAATTCGGCAGCAAGCTCCATGATGAGGTGAGATTCACGATAGGTGAGGCCACCACGGACAGGGGTGCCGACTCCGGGGGCAACGATAGGGTCACACACATCGAGGTCGAATGAGACGACAAATCCGCCAAACGATCGAAGGCGGTTGCTAATCTGATCCCAAACGCTCCCGATCCCGAAACGATCAATTTCATGCATCGTGAACGCGGTGATGCCGAGCTCTTTGATGCGTTGCACCTCGGGTGCATCGACTGAACGGAGTCCGAGGTAGATGACCTGACTGGGATTTAATTTGGGTGAAAAACCCCCGAGGTGAGTGAGGGTAGGCTCTCCCATGCCGAGGAGGTGAGCAACCGACATCCCGTGGATATTTCCCGAGGGGGTTGTCTCGGGGGTATTGATGTCGGGGTGTGCGTCGATCCAGAGCAACGCGATATCACCGAGTTGTTTATTGCGCGCATGCTCGGCGGCGGCGGTAAAGGATGCAATCGACAATGAGTGATCGCCTCCGAGGATCACAGGTGTTCTTCCATCGCGATACACTGGTCGGAGGGTATCGAGGAGTTGATTGCCGAAGGAGAGCACCTCAGGGAGATGCTTTTTGGTCGCGTCGACTATCTCCTGCTCAGCAGGCTCGGCGATGACCCCCGCATCAACGATATCGATACCGAGCTCCTGGATTCGCGAGAGAATCCCTGCATCACGAAGCGCTGAGGGGCCTCGAACAGCACCACGACGACGAGATGCCAGACCAAAGCAGGCACTCATGAGAGCGTACCGTTTGGGGGTTGGGATGGGGTGGGATGAAGTTTGATGGGGATTTTGATTCATGGCTCAGATCGACCAACGATGTGGCTTAACGGACCGATAGACCCGCGTGAAGGCGGCTACCCTTCATCGGTCACGCACCCCTCACTTGCACTTTTGACGTTTCGGATATACTTGAACAAAGTTCCCCTTGATGCCTTGAGCGGAGGTGCCTGCCATTGGTCGCGACGCAGGGAAAGCTCCTCGTCAGACAGGGCGACTGATATCGTGCTCTTTACGGCATCGATCGAGATGAGGTCGCCATCGCGAATCAACGCAAGCGGTCCACCCTCTTGAGCCTCGGGCGTGATATGCCCGACGATAAATCCGTGTGAGCCTCCTGAGAAGCGCCCATCGGTCAGGAGAGCCACAGAGCTACCGAGTCCAGCTCCAATAATGGCGGAGGTCGGGGTTAGCATTTCAGGCATCCCGGGGCCCCCTTTGGGACCTTCGTAACGGATAACGACGACGTCACCTGCTCCGATACCGTGGCGCTCAAGACTTTGGAGCATCTCTTCTTCTGAGTCAAAAACCCGTGCGGGCCCCGAGAAAAGGTCTCCCTCTTTACCCGTAATTTTTGCCACGGCGCCCTCCGGCGCAAGGTTCCCCGTTAGGATACGGATGTGTCCCGTCGCTTTGATCGGGTTTGAGAGGGGGCGAATGATCTGTTGCCCTTCACTCAGTTCGGGAAGGTCGGCAAGATTCTCGGCAACGGTGTTGCCCGTCACGGTAAGGCAATCACCATGAATGAGACCGCCTGCCAAAAGGAGCTTCATCACAGCGGGCACTCCACCGATGGTATGGAGATCCTCCATGACGTAGGACCCACTGGGCTTGAGATCGGCCAGATATGGCACAAGATTGCTGAGTCGCTGGAAATCGTCGAGACGAATATCAACATCAACGGCTCGGGCCATCGCAATGAGGTGGAGCACGGCATTCGTTGAACCCCCGAGCGCGAGGATGACGGTTATGGCGTTCTCAAACGCCTGCCGGGTCATGATGTCGCGGGGTTTAATGTCGAATTGGAGAAGTTTCTTGATCGTTGTGGCGGCACGACGGCACTCCTCTCGTTTCGCGGGGTCGGTCGCGGGGATCGATGCAGAATACGGAAGAGCCATCCCCATAGCCTCTATCGCGCTCGCCATGGTGTTCGCGGTGTACATGCCCCCACACGCGCCTGGCCCGGGGCAGGCTTTTCGCAACACGTCTTGTCGCTCTTCTTCGGTGATGCGACCTTCAATGTACTCACCAAAGCTCTGGAACGCGGAAACCACATCGAGCTTTTTCCCCTGAGCGGAGCATCCCGCCCGTATAGTGCCCCCATATACCATCAGTGCGGGACGATTGAGTCGTCCCATGGCGATGAGGCATCCGGGCATATTTTTGTCGCAGCCGGGGATCGCGACGAGTCCGTCGTACCACTGGGCTCCCATGACCGTTTCTATCGAGTCAGCAATGAGGTCGCGAGATTGGAGCGAATAGCTCATCCCGTCGGTCCCCATCGAGATACCGTCGCTCACTCCTATAGTATTGAAGCGGAAACCGACGAGCCCCTCCTGCTGGATACTCTCCTTAACGGCAGCACCGAGGTCGAGGAGGTGCATATTGCAGGGATTCCCCTCAAACCAAACACTACAGACGCCGACCTGCGCCTTTGAGAGGTCCTCGAGACGGAGCCCCGTTGCGTGAAGCATCGCCTGGGAGGCTCCCTGTGATTTCGGTTGTGTGATACGACTACTGTAACGATTAAGGGTCATGGTAAGCCCCGTTGTAACATAGCGAGTAACCGAAAGCGGTTCGGGTCGAAGCGATGGGGGCGTTTATTTTCGCCCCACCGCGGAAAATGCATTCAAGAATGCAGAGTTTCTCGTTAATCAAGAGTCTCCTCGGTGATCCAGAGTCACTGAGACACTTTGGATCAACGGGCTTAGTGAGGGGTGTGCTCGCCGAGACTCTCCGGGGCAAGGACGAGCAGATTTTCCTGGCGGTCCAGCTTGACGGTCAGGTCATCGGAGAATCGGGAGAACCCGTACCGCACCGCACCTCCATTATCTCTGAGAAGATCGCGACATGCTTTGTCCTTACCGCCGAACCAAAGCTGCTGATACTTATCGAGGAGGGCACTGTCGTCAAGCAGCTCGCGGTCAATCATCGCAAGGCAGCGCGTATTGACAAAGAGTGTGCCTGCAGATTCTCCCGCATCGAGCGAAAGGTCAGAAGGGGAGACATCCTCTGGGTGAACGACGATTGAGAATCGGTACGGGTCTCGGTCAATCCGATAAGTGCCAGGGGCAACCTGCACGACGACACCGCCGAATCGCTCTACGAGGGCGACTTTCTTCGCTATCGGTTCATCAACAATTTCAGCATAGGCCTCGATGAACTCAGGGTTGGCGAGCATGAATTGATCGATGACGACAAGGCTCCCGCTTTCAACGGCAATCCGCTCTCGCTGATTGCCACTATCAAAGCCAGGCCGTCGGCGGAAGCCTCTATTTCCACGGTGATGACCCCCTCCATGGTGTCCCCCCCCCCCTTGTCGGTATCCTTGTCCTGATTCGCCCGTCGGGCCTCGCCTCTTATTAAATCGCTTTTCCATAAATATGACTGCTGCTCCGTGAAGATGAGGCGTCAAGGACCTTGCCCCAAAAATTGTAAATTGTGCGAACTGGAGAACATGTGCGGTTTATGAAAGGAGAGTCCCAGACGAAGATGAAGGGGCATCTCTTACCGTAATAACCGTTCCAATTTTCAGTTCTGTCTGAACCTCCCCCCGATCCTGCTGTAATCGAGCACATCCGCGTTGAGCCGGTGCTGTTAGTGGAAACTCCGCCGAGCCATTTTAACTAAAAATGCTGGCTGACCCCTTCAGAGAGGGGACTCAACGCGGATCTGAGGCTTTCGACCGATTACACGGGAAAAAACGTCATCAGTCAACCAGCCTCTCGGTAGTACGCACTCGCTGAATAAGAACGTAGTTTGTTTACTTAAGGTTGGAGACGCTGTTGCCGATACACTGGTAGGAAAGGGGGAGGTCGGAGGAGCCGGCTCATGTCGTCTGAGGGGAGGGTTTTCAGGCTGATTCCTCATGGTTGCCGAGGTGTTGTGAAAGGACGGTGGTTTCATGCAGAAGTCAGAGCTTCAGGTGCCGATTACCCCCCCGATGCTGGGGGTGGAGTTCCGAGGGGAGGTTTTTTTTGATGCGGAGCTCATCATGTTAGAGGGGCGGTACTCCGATGAGCTGTGTGCTCACCGGGCGCGCCGAGGGTGGACAAAAATCTTCATGTCTAGTTTCCTCCTCGAGAAGGAGCACGATTTCGAACTATCAGTCGTAGCCTGCCAAGAGGATGAATGTTACGCATTGAGGTGTACTTTCGTTTCGGCGTGCGGACGGTATGCATTTTGGCGATTGACTCACGGGCAGGCTATCGAGGCTCAGTATCAGCTTGAGGTTGCGCACGTTCCGGAAGCGAGAAATGGTCCCTTGCATTTGGCAGTCGCGCCGGACCTTCGGCCGGCGTCATTCATCGGCGGATCGGAAAACAACCAAGGTCCGACGCGCGCGAAACATGTCATGCCTGGTGTAGGTCGTTGGATTGCGCACCGGAGCGCCGTGGTTCGGGGCTTTATGAGTCGTATGCGAAGGTAATTACGCCTTAAAACTAATCGTTCCTCCTCAAATTGCCCCGGCGATGCGCATCTCGTCCGTTTTTAATCGGTACCAGAGGGCCGAGAGTTCCGTGTGCTTTAAATGTGTGCAATCATCTGCCGGTTAAAAAATAAAGGATGTTTTTGAGGGGGAAGAGTGGAGGGCCTTTCTGTCGATGAAAAGGGTAAAAAGGTTGAGATTCTCGCGGCAGGAGAGGTAGGGAAGTTTGTGTTCTGTCCCGAGGCTTGGAGATTGTCTCGCGGTCGAGGGCCTCGTCCTGGTCCGTCAACGTCGCACCTTGGTGATGAAAGAGCCGGGCGGGGAGAGGCCGAGCACGAGCGATGGGGGGAGGCCGTTGATGTCTTGGAAGCGGTGCGGCTCGGGCTTCGAGTGCTGTTCGCACTTAGTGTGACGGCGTGCCTCGTGTATCGGTGGAGGATTATTGGGTGAGTGCGGTCAGGCGAGTGGGGGTGGAAGGTGCTCCCGAGGTGGTACGCCAGCTTCTCGAAGTGGACGGCAATTTCGCCCTCTTGGTCACCATTTTGGTCATTGCTGCGATAGTGGTCGACGGTATTCTCGGAGGCATGAAGCGGTTGCGTCGTGATACCGGAATAACGCGACGCATGGTTGTAAAGGCGGTTGATGGGGGGTCTTTCGTACCAGCTCGAGAGTTTTACTCTCATCGGTTGGGACTAGCGGGGCGGCCTGATGCCCTCGTTGAGGAGGGGGGTCTTCTTATTCCGATTGAGAGAAAAGCTTTCGGCAAGCGCCCCACCGATAAAGACATTGCCCAGCTGCTCGTGTATTGCCGGCTGATAGAGGAGCAGGTAGGCGTACGACCATCACACGGTTACCTGATTCTTGGTCCTGCGGCGAAACGGTGGAGGATAGAGAACTCCTCCGAGAGACGGGAATGGCTCGATGGGGTGCTGCTTGAGATGAGAAGAGCTCTTGAGGGTGGGCCGTGTGTCGCAACCCCCCACCCGCGTAAGTGCGCCGGGTGTGGGGTACGGGAGGGGTGCGAGGTGCGGCGGTGATAGGGCTGGTAAACGCCGATTAGGTGAGTGCCGATGAGTGCGGAGATGAATCCATTCTCCTGATATCACGATGAAATGATCGAAAAGAGGCTGTGTGCTCGAACCTCACGATGCCCTTTGTTGTCAGATGCCTTACGGTCGAGGGCGCTTCTGAAAGAGGGGGGTATCATAGGCTAGTTGCTGCATTTTACTTATCCTGGGCTGAGCCGAAGTTGTCGATGCTAAAGCTACCGCGGAATTAGGATGGCGTGAATGTTGGGCAAGCCACCTTTTTTGGTAAAGGTCTAATGTTTTCGTAAGGTTATGCCATCCCCACTACTAACTTCACTCCTTCATTCCCCTCCCACCACAGAGTCGCCTCGCACTGGGCTGCCAGCGCCTCAATAACCGGATTTTCGCTTCCCCTTCCCTGCGAGCTACTGTCCCTGCTCGCCGCCAACTCCCGAGGAGAATCTTCCCTCCATCTTACCCGCACCTGAAGCTCATTCCCCTCCTCTGTCGAGGTCACATCGGCGGTGAAGACCAGCTCTCCGAGAGGCCCATCTTCCCACTGCGTCTGACGTACCAGCACCACTTCAGCCACCACCTCGTTAACGAGCAAAGCTGCGCTGATTCCTAATCCCCAGGGCACCTGAGCATCACACCTCAAAACGGGACCCTCTGAGGCAAGTCGCACCCCTGGGTGTGCGGCGACGACACGAGTGATGACCCGCTGAAGAAGCGGTCCGAGAAGAAAATACTCGAGGTGAGGTTTTGCGAGGTCGTAGGCGTCTGCGTAAATCATCAGTGCAGTCTTCGTGCGCGCGAGGATCGACTGAGCATCGGGATCGGTGATTCTTCTGGTGTGAAGGGCGCAGAGGCTGTGGAGTACCTGGAGATTGTTCTTGAGGGTGTGGATAATCGGACTTTCGTTCATGGGACCGGGGCGTTTCGGAAGGCAGCCCCATTTTAGCCGAAATGGGCGGCATCTGCATCGTATCCGATGGTGAAATGTTCGAGCCCCTGTGGATCAAGCTCGCGGACAGGTTGGCTCAATACCGCACCGTCGGCGCCCCAATACTTCCTCCCCCCGATGATCGCGCCCCCGTGCCAGCTACCGCGCCTCCTCCTACCGCCGGTGAAAACGGAGCTACTGCGGTGGGTCCTGCGGCTACTGTTCCGCCCGAACTATTTGCACTCCTCACCGGCACCCGCTCCAACGTGAGCGGCACCGCCCCCCCGCGGAGCAGCTTGCTTAGCTCTGCGGTTCTGCCCATCTCGACCGATGAAGCTGATAAAACTCGTGATGTTGAAGGGTCAACCAGCCGCACATTAACATATACCCGCTCGGGCGATGCCGAATAGGTCCCTACTAATACCGCGCCTAGACGTTGCGATTGCTTCACCGCCGTCGCCTCTCGGGAGAGTCCAAATTCACCCTCGGGATTGAGAAAGGTGATCGCGTCCCCATGGCGCAGCTCGATAACATCGTATCCCCGCATCGCGAGCTCGCTCATAAGCTGCTCACCACACAGTCTGCCGAAAGGAGAGGTGCTTGCGAGGTCATCGAGATTAACGAACGTTGTTATTCCGACGGGTCCGGGATCGGTACCCCGAAAGTATTCATCGATCTGATCCGCAATGTACGAGGTTTTGAACCGACCCACCGATTGATTGTCGTAATCACGAAAGCTGAAAGGTAAAAATGAGGGAAGGTCACTATACCGTTTGCTACACCCCACGGAGAGGAGCAAAGTAAGCAGCAGGACTAGAAGTGACCGTGGGCGAGATTGCCTTGGCTGGTAAGATCGTTGTTCTAGGACGAAAAGCTCGGTCAATCGCCTTGTCGAGCTAAGGGCCGATGAGCTGAGATGGATCGAGGCGGATCTTTTTATTGTCACGTGATCTCCTACAGATGTTCCAACGGGGGCAGCTCCATCGAATCCGGTTGTCGGTGAGGTAGCAGGGGAAAGAGAGTCATTGCATGATCACACAGAAACGAATGAAAGTGCGACTATCGATAATCGCACCCGGAGAGGATCGGGATCCGTCATCATCCCAACCCGTCGGGCGACGTCTCGCCGTCAACATAATGACGGTTAGCTCTTTGCTCCTGTCTGCATGTGGCCTCTTCGAGCGCCATGTCCAAACAGGGTGCAAGAGCCATGCCTATCTAACGGTCAATGTGGAGGACTATCTCAAAGCAGCTTTCCCGCCGAACCATGCTGCCAGTGTTGTAATACTTCCGTTCGTCGCGCCTCAGAACGTAGGGATCGGAGCAACTCGATTCGGGCAGTTTTCAGAATCGTTTGGCACAGAGATAGCGCGGCTTGTGCAGGGTCAAATGCTCGAACATGGGGTTGTACCGGTCGTATCATTGGCAACTCAGGGTCCGCGGGTTGCTTCTTATGCGGATATGTTCGGAGGAAACTACGAGGCGATGGAGTGGGCAAGGACCCAGGGGTACGATCTCGTGTTTATCGGGCAGCTTGAGCCTCTTTCATCCCTTGAATCGGTGACTATTACCGGAAAGCTAATCGATGTGACGAAGCAAGTCACATTGTGGTACGGTCGCGCGAAGGTCGATTCACGATCGCAACTTGCGCGCGATCTGGGAGCGAGCCTTGGTCTCGCAAAGCGAGGGCAACAGCTACCGGAATATCGACGGCTTATGGAGCTCGCGGTGAGCTGTCTTATGACCGGTGTTTTCAAGGCCGATGGTGATTAGATCCCTTTTAACCGACGATCAAGAAACCTAACTCTCCGCACTCTATTCTCTTGTCTTAATTCTTTATGTCTCCCCTTTCCCAGAGAATCTCTCGACTTCTGATTCGAATTGTCATTCCTTGGTCCCTCACCGTTGGTGCCGTCTGGATGGTATCTCGTGGCATGGAATGGGGGCAGTTCTGGAGCTGTATTCAGGGGGTTCGGCCTGCTTATCTCGGATTTCCGATAGCGTTGACGGTGCTCTCCTATTTTTGGCGCACCCTTCGATGGCGACACCTTTTCCCTCGAGAAGTTCCCTCGATTAAAGTTGCCTATAAAGCGCTGATTTTCGGCTTTTTCATGAATAATATCTTGCCGGCGCGGGCTGGTGAACTGGTACGGGCTCATGTGGGGGCGAGGCTATCCGGTGAGTCTCGATCATTGGTGCTCGCCACGATAGCGGCTGAACGGTTGTTGGACGGAGTAGCACTTAGCGTTTTGTTGGCCATCGGCTCGATTACGATGGGGATTCTTGGCCTTCATGTTGCGGAGTACGCCCATCAGCTTCAGTACGTTGGAGTGGCGTTTGGGGTGGGGGGCCTTCTGACAGTTCTTCTCGTTTCGCAGCGAGGCTTGGTAGACTCGCTTTTACTGAAATTTGAGGGAATGCTCGCAGGGTCGAGATTCACCGTCGTACTCTCGAAGATTCGCCATTTTATCGAAGGATTGACACCCCTTCTCTGCCCTCGCCGATTGCCGATTATTTTGGGGTGGACCTCGGTTGTGTGGGGTCTGGAGCTCATGGTTTTTTGGGTAGTCGCATCAGCCTATGGAGTCCATCTGACACTCTATCAGGCCATTTTTTTCCTTGTTTCGAGTAATTTTGCGTCGCTGATTCCTGCTGCTCCGGGAGGTATTGGGATTGTCGAGGCCGTGGCGACGGCGGTGCTGGTTTCCATGGGAGTTGCGCGAGAATCGGCATTTGCAATGGCGTTGACGCAACATGTCATTCAGTATGCAATGGTAGGGGTGCCAGGCCTCTATTTATTATTGCGATTTCGTGAATTGCGAGGAGTCGTTGCTTCACCTTCGTGAGTGTGTGGTAGGTGAAAGGGAGAACCTTTGCCCAACTGACACGATGATTCGGTGAAGGCAGTTCTTGGCTAGCGTGTATCTTCCAATAGGAACATAGATGGAAGTTCAGCCCCCCTTTGTTATTGAATGGTTGGCGCGACAATCCGAAGCTGCTGAAAAGGCCGTTGAGGTATCGGTAGTGATTCCCGCCTATAATGAGGAGCTTCGGCTCCCTCCCACTCTCATACAGGCGATCGATTATCTCGAGCAGGAGGGGGTTCTCTACGAAATAATTGTCGTTGATGACGGTAGTCGCGATGGAACCTCCGAAATGGTGCGGCGATTTCAACGGATTCGCCCAGAGATCGTCCTTATCAGGCTTCCTCGCAACCGTGGCAAGGGGCACGCCGTACGAACAGGCGCTCTCAACTCACGGGGAGAATTCGTGCTCATTGCTGATGCTGATGGCTCGACACCTTTCCCCGAACTCGCTCGGCTCCGGCGGGCGTTGGAGGTAGGCACCGTTGATATTGCTATCGGTTCGCGGGCGCTTGTTGACAATCAGGTTATCGTGTCAGCCCGATGGTATCGTAGGATCATCGGACGCAGCTTCAACTTTCTCGTTAATTCTCTCGCGGTTCCGGGGGTCAAAGATACGCAGTGCGGATTTAAGTTATTCACCCGCCACGCGGCTAGGGATCTATTCCCCCGTCAGACCCTCGATGGTTATGCTTTTGACGTGGAATTGCTGTTTCTTGCCCGACGTCTTGGCTTGCGATGGGCCGAGGTTCCCGTAAATTGGCGCGCTATCGCGGGATCAAAGGTCAATCTTCTGATTGACCCTCTCAAAATGTTCTTTCAGATCATCCTCATAATCCTCAGACATCGAAGGTTGGTTGTCGATCATGACGTTTCATCTCATACTGCTCCTGACTCCTGTGCATGAAGGGGCGGGACACGAAGGACTTTTAAAACGAGATCGTCACCGAATCATCTTTTTACAAAATAATTACATCCGGGCCGAATCCTCGCGACAAATGACCTCTCGTTTCATGATATACTCTTCAGAACTTTGATCGAGAGAAGCTCCGCGAGCCCTTTCGACGATGGTTTGGTTCTTATCGTTGGTTCCGTATCGACACATTCAGGATAATCGGGAGTTAGATAAGGCTCTCTCGCATTACGGTGGTATCGGTTTTGGTTACACCATCTTTCTTTCATCAAGGAGCGTACCATGTCACGAGATAAACGGCTGAGTGACGTTGTGTTGATAGACCAAGTGCGGGCAGGCTCGATAGTTGCGTTTGAGGAGCTTGTCTCCCGATATGAATCGACGGTCTACAATCTCGCTATGAGATTCACCCGCAATCAAGAAGATGCAGAGGAGGTTCTTCAGGATGTTTTCCTCACCATATTCACGAAGGTAAAGGGGTTTGAGGGCAAATCTGCCTTTTCGAGTTGGCTCTATCGAGTAATTGTAAATTCCTCCTTCATGAAGTTAAGAAAAAGAAGAAGTTCGCTGATAGTTGCGATCGATGATGAGGGAGATAACGGCTCGAGGAGCGTCATTGAGAACGAAAAAAGCTCCGAGGTGTCGCTCGAAGAGCAGCTGCAAAATAGCCGGTTGCGGGAGATATTAGCGGCAGCGGTAGACAAGCTACCGGACCAGTACCGAGCAGTGTTTCTGCTTCGTGATGTCGAGGGCCTTTCAAATACCGAAGTCGGTAACATCCTTGATCTAAGTATTCCCGCGGTCAAATCTCGCCTTCATCGAGCACGACTGATGCTGCGACGAAAACTTCACCGCCTATTCGAGGAGTACGTGGACCGACCGGTTGTGGTGCCGGTGGAAACGGATCTGTTGCTCGCAGCAAATTAGCGAGTGGGACCTGAAAAAGCCATCCATGAGTTTTCAGGACGGATCATCCGTTGTCCGCAGTGCCTCCTGAAAAAGTCACCCTTTTTTCAGGAGGCGCTATCCACCGATTAAGGGGGGAATGGCGATTTGAATTCTGATCAGCGCTCACTTATTCCGGCTTCCTCACCAGGAGCCGTTCGATGGTGGCTACGATGTGAGGATTGGATTCAAGCAAGAGGGCTAACGTATCTCGTGCGTCTTGGTCGTGAGGTGCTCCGAATTTTCCGAGCACCTCATTTATGACCCCATCAATAGCATCTTGGATAGAGGTGAAGGACCCTTCTTTTAACCGTGAAACGGTATCGGCCCAATTCACCGTAACAATCGGTTGAAGGCCCTCTGCAGACTCCTTCTTGGTCTTTCGCGACCTACGACCTCTGTCAGGTTGAGAGAGTTCTTTCGGTTTTACGTTCATGTCTTGCTCCTTTGATCAAGAATATTCGGTCACGATTAATCGTTAATTTGGCGTTATGTAACTAACACCGAGGTTTTGTTGCCTTCTTCCGTCTTCCATCGGATCCTGCCGAGTATCGAATAGGTCATCCTCAGCAAGTTCCACTATCTCCGAAACTGAATACTGAACCCCGACTAGTTCTTCACGAGCAAAAACGGGCAAGGACCAACCTGAGTGGCGAATGATGTCTCGCACTAATGCCCTAGCTCCTCGTGACACAAGAATACCTGATAGAATCTGTGCATCCTCCTCTCTCAACCGTAATTCGGATAACGCAGTCGCAACGGAAAGGGGCGGAAGTGCTCCCGTTCTCTCTGCGTGGATTACCATGCCTTCGATATGAGGGGAAACCCCAAGAAATATGGGTTTTGTGCCCGAAAGTATAAATTGCTCGACAATCGTGCGTCGAAGTGAGATCCGTGCCTCCTCAAGAAGCGGACGGCCAGGCCCAACCTGGGGGAGTTTTTCGCTGATTGTCTGAATAAGTCTGTCAAATGGTTTCACCGAAACATTTTCGGCTATCAGTTCTCTCAAGAGCTGGGTTAGTTGGGACATTGAGAATTGAGCCGGTATGAGAAGCGAAATATGCTCGCTGACTTGGCTTTGATGCAGGTCGACGACAGCTCGGGTCATGGTATCGTCGAGAAGGGCGGGGAGTTCTTGGAGGAGAATTTCCGTAAGCTTTTCCTCGAAAGTGATCACAGGATCCTCTCCGCCGGGATAGGCAGAGATAGTAAGCACGGTTCCCCCATGGAGCTCAACTCTCAATTGAGTTGGCACATCGTCGTGGGCAGATACGAGCGAGAGGGCAAATGGAGGAAGAATAATACCCCTTTTATCGAAAATTACCTGGCGAATCCGGTCGATGACTTCAACTATCTGAGACGCTGACACTGCGATAGAACCTCGACCGACCGTGATGAGGACCGATATGGGAGATAGCGGAGTGGGTGCAAAGGAGGGGAGGGGCTTTTCGCTTTGTGGAGCGTGTGACTTTGCAAAAAGGCTTGGAAGTGCGAGCGGGAGGCCAACAAGAAGGCACGTGAGAGTTGGCATCCCCGGAACACATGCGAGGAGAAGGGCACCCATCACGGTTATCGAGCGAGCTTTGGAGAAAGAGCCGAGCTGAGCTAGAATATCAGCCTCAGCGGAGGCGTTATCTCCCCGTGGAACCCGGGTTACGAGAATACCGGCGGCGACACAGGTAAGCAACGATGGTAGTTGTCCGACGAGACCATCCCCTATCGAGAGGACTGTATAGGTCGATAATGCTTCGCCGATCGGCAATTCATCTCTCAAGGTCCCGGAGATAATGCCACCCAGCAAATTAACGATGGTGACGCAGAATGTTGCTATCGTATCTCCCTTGATGAACTTCATCGCTCCATCGAGAGCGCCGTATAGACGGGATTCAATCTGGAGCTCTTGCCGTTTCTGTTGAGCGGTCATCGGATCAATTAGCCCTGCCCGCAGATCGGCATCCAGCGACATCTGACGACCGGGAAGAGCATCAAGGGCGAAGCGAGCCGAGACCTCGGCCACCCGTTCAGACCCCTTGCTGATAACGACAAATTGAATGATTGAGATGATTACAAAGAGAATGGCGCCCACGAGCAGATCATCATTGACCATGATTGAGCCGAAGGCTGCGACGATTGCTCCAGCATCTCCATCAGATAAGATTGCGCGAGTGGTTGAGATCGTGACGAGGAGACGGGCTACGACGCCGAGGAGGAGGATCGCCGGAAGTGTCGAGAACTGAATCGGGTCGGAAAGAGAAAAGCTCCCCACGAGGAGAAAGAGGGCGAGTAGAAAATTTGCAACGATCAATCCGTCGAGTGCCGGTGAGGGAAGCGGTACAATAGCACTTCCCACGATGAGAACGAGGATAAGAGGAAATATAAGGCCCTTCATGTCAGGTCCCTTAAAGGGAAGTGGGCAAAGAGACTCTCTGCCCACTTCCTCGAGAGGTCGCTATGATACCCGGACATTTCGCACGATCGCCATTCGGGTCTCATGTTCATTACGAGATGTGTTTGACTGCATAGATACCTGTTGCATCTGTTTTTGGAATTGCATCTGCTGGACCATCAGTGACTGATAGTCTGGGTCCATTCCAAGGAGATTCGTCCGAGAGAGCAGACTTTGAAATACCTGAGAGAGAGCAGGGGTTGTCCCTTGACCTATCTGGGTAAGGGTGGTTCCCACGGACCTTAGGGCTTCTGGAAAGATGCGACATGCGGCGACGTTCATAGTTCTCCTTTGATTGCCAATAAGTTGTTTGGTGTGCTGCTCTCCCGATCCGTTCAGATAAATCCGACCTTGATTACTTTGGATAGTTTTCGTGTGTATTCTCGGAATCATCGAGGCATCACCGTTTTGATAAATACTTATCGTTCCTAAACGTCCAAAGTTTCCTGAAAAGAAGAGAAAAAAGAGACGTGCTATTTTTCACGGTGGACCATCGAGAATGATACCGAGTCTCCTCGAATTAATTGCAAAAGCTCTGACAGTTCGAGATAAATTGTTCCAAGTAGACACTCACGACTCAGGGAACTGTGCGGTTGCGTGCTCCTTGAATCTGCTGTGTCTGATGTGAGCGTGCCCCCTTCTTGGGTGAACATCACCACTATTGGGAGAGAGGGGAGTAACGACTGAACCAACGGAAGCGGTACCCCAAGTTGCGGAGTATTAAGATTACCCGTAAGAGACACAATCAGTGGTATTGAAATCTCGGCTGGGCGGGGAAGCGAAGGAGACTCGGCATTCGGTAAGAGCCGAACTGTGGCAGCACGCTTAAGCCAGCATGATGGAATTGCAGAGTGCTTCATCGTCATTTGAGAGAGGGGAAATATCTGAGATATGAGCGGGGTCGAAAATCTTATTTACTGAGCACCAAGATTTCGAAATGCAAGCCGAAGGCTGTACCGACTAAACTTTCGATTGCCGACGAAACAAAGGAAGAGAACAGCGCATGATGTGATACAAGTCATCAAAGAGGTCGATCTCAACCACCTCTCGTGAGTAGTGAGAGAGGGCGGAGGGTCGGGATTTTCTGAGATCGGGATGCTTCCCTCCTCGGGTGGAACGTCGTCTGATGCTATCTCAGTGCTCGACGCCGATTGTTTGTGCGCGATTTCGATGTTCGGAGAGGAGGGAGGGGATGGCTCGGTTTCTTTCTGTTCGCCTCTTCGCATGTTGATGGCCTTGGGAAGCTCAGTAACGATCACATGAATCCGGTCCTTCGGAATGGATGTGCCGTTGGCGACAAAGGAAGCGATTGATTCACTCGCGAGGAGTGAGTTTGAAGAGGTTATAACGAGGACACTCGCAGAGCCCGGTGGCGGCTGAATGAGACGGTTGCCCTCGATTGAGGGGCGCGGGGGATATGCGATCGTCACACGGGTGGAGACTACCTCGGGGAGGAGCTGGATCGATTCCTCGATTTGATTGGCAAGCTGCCGCGCGATGTAAAGCCGTTCCTGGTCGGGACTGGAAAGGATGCTGGGAGGTTTCTCTAATCCACTCCGGCTCGGCAGAAGGGGGCGAATCAGTGCGGCAATCCCTGCGGCCTTGCTCGAGTCAGCCTTTGTGACCGAGATAGCATGACGCTGCTTTCCCTCCTGAGTTACAGAGGCCTCAATTCCACGAACACTAAGTTCGTGGACGATCTTTGCCGCCTCTCGTTCGCTAAGATCAGACAGAATTTCGGTCCGGCATCCACTGAGGGCCGTGGCAGTCAGGAGAAGGGGGGGGATGATGAAGATTGGTCGCGCAAGAGGGAGGGGGATAGTGGCATCGGTTTTCATCTTTTCGCCCCTCGTTTGAGAGGAGATTTTCGGCGGGGTGGGCGAACCTTCTTCGAGCCGCTGGAGTCAACTGTCTCAAGCACAGGTACCTGAGCCCGTCGCTGGTCCGCGATGTATCGCGCCTTAAGTCGCTGAATCGCCCGGTGGTGTACGCGGGAAATCCAAGACTTAGAAGCTCCCACCACCTCTTCGGCCACCTCGGTAATCGTGAGATCGCGGAAGTAAAATCCTTCAATGACGGACCG
>OMIW01000054.1 GCA_900299205.1 Pseudomonadota bacterium | reverse complement strand
TATGGCAAACCGTGAGCTTCATCGATCGCTTCATCTCCTTTACCTGCGACGTATCGCTCACTGATCGCGATGTACACGAACGAGCCCGCCGAAAACTTCCCCGGCACGAGCGGGAGGATGCCCGTCAGTTTTACGCGAAGGTCGTTGCAGCGTGGTACCTCCACCGCCCCCTCTTGGTGATAGCAGCAGAGCCAATTGACGAGGGGACTCCGCGGCTCTCGACAACAGCTCCCGAGGGGCATTTCGAACTGTGGGCCGATATCGGAGAAGCATCCCCCCGCCGCCTCCGGGCCGCGACACGACTGAGACCGACCCCAGAGATATTCCAATTTTTTTATGACGATGATCACCTAGATCCTCTTCTTACCGCGCTGCGAGGAAGTACTGAAAACTGGGTTGATAAGATTCACTTCATAAAACTCGATCCAGACCTTCTCGATCACCTCATTGAGCACGAAGCGACCGTCGCAGGAACAACAAGCCAGCACTGGAGCTTTACGATGCCCGATGATCAAACCCTCTACCTCGCTGTTGATGGGGCATTTTTTGCGTCGAGCATCACCGAAATATCTATCTGGGATGCTTTCCAGAAGAGCCTCCTCGGCGCTGATTTGAATTGATTTCGCTTACCTCATTCTTAAAAAACATCTTCTAAGAGCCGCTGTCCTATGGATTCCTCCTTTGAAAAATTCTTTGAACATCGCGACCGAGAGCCAGCCATTTATGCGAGGTGGGAAGCGGCAAACGTTTTTTCCCCCGAGACTGGTCGCGATCAATCACTTCCCCTCTTCTCCGATTGCCTCCCTCCGCCGAACGCCAACGGCGAGCTCCATTTAGGACATTCGTTTGGGTATACCGTGATGGACGCGCTTGCGCGATTCTATCGATTGCGAGGCCACCCTGTGCTCCTCGTACCGGGAAAAGACCACGCTGGAATCCAGACCCAATGGGTTTTCGAAGCGCGGCTCCGAAATGAGGGGGTCGAGCCATCCTCGGCCCCCCGTGAAAAGCTCTTTGAGGATTGTTATCGATTCTGCACTGATCGAGCCCATTACATGCAAAATCAGGAGAAAGCGCTGGGGCTCTCCGCAGATTGGTCAAAGGAGCTTTTCACCCTCGATCACCGTCTCACCGATATCATCTACGATACCTTCATCAAGATGTATAACGATGGGCTTATCTATCGCGGCACAAGGATAATCAACTGGTCAGTACTCGCGCAGACCGGCATCTCCGATGTTGAGGTCGAGTATGTTGAGAGAAAAGGCACCCTCTGGACAATATTCTATCCCTTTCCCGGGGTTGACATCGCTACCCTTCCCGAAGGAGCTGAACCAGTCGTTGGAGAACATGGCCTCGCGATAGCCACCACCCGTCCTGAGACGATGCTCGGCGATGTGGCGCTAGCGGTCCATCCTGAAGATTCGCGCTATCAGTCGCTCATCGGGAGAGAGATTCAGCTTCCTCTCACCTCCCGTACCATCCCGATCATCGCTGATAGCCGTATCGATAAGGATTTTGGGACCGGTGTTGTCAAGATCACCCCCGCGCACGATTTCCTAGACTACGAGATCGGCGCAACTCACCACCTTCCCGCGATTCAGGTTATCGGAAAAGACGGCCGTATGACCGACGAGGCGGGCGCCCCGTTTATTGGCCTCTCAACACAGGAGTGTCGTCAACGGGTCCTTGAACAGCTCGAATCGCTGAACCTTCTTCGCAAAACGACCCCCATCACCCACAAGGTACCAATCGGCGAACGGAGCAAGGATGTCATCGAGCCGCTGCTCTCTGAGCAGTGGTTCCTTGCGGTTGATAAGCCGGGGCACAGCATCAAGGAGCGGGCTCTGACGTTCCTCCGCGAGGGTAAAGTTCGGGTTTATCCCTCCCGGATGAGCACCCTGTTTGAGCAGTGGCTTGAAAAACTTCGCGACTGGAATATCTCTCGCCAGCTCTGGTGGGGCCACCGGCTTCCCGTCTGGTATCGAACCGGATCAAACCGATCCGAGATTCACGTGGGGAAAACACCCCCTGAACCAACCGGATGGGAGCAAGAGACAGATACCTTTGACACTTGGTTCTCCTCGGGGCAGTGGGCGTTTTCAACTCTTGCCGCCCACGGGATGCTCGATCTCGACTTTCCGCGCCAATCATCGGTATTTCCATCTCACACGATGGTCATGGGGCGCGACATCCTCTTCTTCTGGGCTTGTCGCATGTTATTACTGACAGCCTATCGATTGGATGATATTCCATGGCAAAACATCTACTTTCACGGACTCATCCTCGATGAGAAAGGTCAGAAGATGTCCAAATCGAAAGGTAACGGCATTAACCCGATAGACGCGCTCGAACAGCACGGAGCTGATGCCCTTCGCCTCGCGCTGCTTATTGGAACCGCGCAGGGACAAGACATCCCCTTCTCTCTGAGAAAAGTCGAAGGGTATGCCAAGTTTACCAACAAACTGTGGAACGCAGCGAAACTTATCAGTGCCAAGCTTTCCGATATCCCCGAGTCCGCGGCGGAATATCGCTGCCCTTACGATCTTGCGCTGTCGCGCTGGATAGTTGAACGGGTCCATCGCACCCATGCGGAGGTGACGAAGCGATTCCTCGATTACGAAATCCCCCTGGCTTGTGACGAGCTTTACAGCTTCACCTGGTTTACTTTCTGCGATTGGTACCTCGAGGGGATGAAGCTCTTGATCGAGCAGGGAACGGCCATACATCGAGAAGAGGTCGCGTACGTCGCGCGTACCACCCTCCGCGCGGTGCTCACCATGTTTCATCCGGTCGCTCCGTTTGTTACCGAGGAGATCTACCAGAAACTGTTCGTCGCTCCGCAAGGGGCAGAAAACGACGGAGCCGCTTCCGAATCAGGAGCCAATCGTGCCGACCTTCTTGCGCTAGCCGCATGGGATTATCTCCCCGAGCCTTCCAGCAAATCGGGCGATTCGGAAATAGCGGAGTGCGTCGAGATAGTTGAGACTATCAGAGCCATCAAAGCGGCCCTTCGCATCCCCCATCAGGTGATCGAGGTTGCGTTAGAGCGGGCGTTAACCGACGAGCAACGTATCCTCATCAGTGGGCTTGCCCGGGTGCAGCTTGTTGCGCGTGGTGCTATTCCCGTGGAGCGGGCGCTCTGTAAACCCTACTCAAAGGGCGAGATTATTTGTAACGTCGAGAACAAAGATCTCTATCGGGCGCAGCTCGAAAAGGATCTCGCAGCTGCGGAGCTCCTCGTTTCTCAGCTTGAGAAGAAGCTCTCAGGAGGGTTTGCAACACACGCCGATCCGGCTCTTGTCGCAAAAGAGCGAGAGCGGCTCGCTGATTCGGTGAGGATGATAGCTAGCCTGCGTGCGGAGCTGCTCCGATCCATCTAGGTGGACGCGCTCTTTTATGGATACCGAGCCCACCCTTTTTCTCATTCCTACCCCGCTTGCTCCCGGAGAGGCGTCGTGGCTCGGTGCTGTCGAGCGAGCGTCGCTTGCGGCGGTGACGACCTATCTCGTCGAAAACGAACGGACCGCGCGCCGGTTTATCGGTTCGCTCGGCTTTCCCCATTCCGTCTCGGCGTTAACCTTTATTCGGTTCGACAAAGACGCGACCCTCTCCGATGCCCGACAGATCCTCGCCTCGCTACCGGCCGGGGTTTCGGCGGGAGTTCTTTCGGAGGCAGGGGCCCCCTGTATCGCCGATCCCGGTGCACTCCTCGTCCGCGCCGCTCACGAGCGGGGAATGAAGGTTCGCCCCCTCATCGGACCAAGCTCGATAATGCTTGCTCTGATGGCCTCGGGCCTCAATGGACAGCGGTTTAGCTTCCACGGATACCCACCGGTTGAAGAGGGGGCGTGCCAGAGGTGGATTAGATCAATCGAGGAAACATCACGCACGCAAGACGCGACCCAGCTCTGGATCGAGACTCCGTACCGGACTCGCCGGATGGTGTCGATTCTCGCGGCAACTATCGCGGATGACACCCTTATCTCAATCGCTCAGGATATCGGAGGGCCGCATGAGTTGATTCAAACCGTCCGAGGCAGCCATAGGCACACCCTCTCCCCCCCTCACCCTAAAGCCCCGGCCGTTTTCGGATTGCTTCGCGGAGGTCGGGATTAAGATTGGGCGCAGACCGCAAGCTCGATGCACATTGCATCGAATTTAAAGCTCCCAATTTGGGGGCTTCAGCTCAAAGGGAATAGAGAAAGGGGTCTCTGACACCTCCCTGCGTGGGGGCCAATACCGGTCTGAATCGCTCGCTCAGGCTGATAGCCATTGCGAACCACCGCTGCTCGACCGTCTTCAAGGCAGCGACCCTCAACCCATTCTACCCTCCATCAAAAAAGACGTGCAGAAATGTCTTAGTTCAGGGTGAGAATCCGTGGAAGGACGCCTCTGGTG
>OMIW01000053.1 GCA_900299205.1 Pseudomonadota bacterium | reverse complement strand
AGGGGGTCTCGGAGGTAAAAAAAGGTGGGGGGATGTTGCGTACCGAAGGGGGGTTGGGTAGAGTAGGGGTAACCTTCTGTAAGGGTGAGCTCGAGGAATGTTGGTCAATAACACCGTCAACAATAATCCATTATATAATGTGACGCCCGACGTGAGCCTGGCGGATCTCAGGCTGCCCCCCCGCGAGATTTCAGCCCCATCAATCCGACAATCACACGGGACAGAATTAGCCCTCACTCCTTTGGAGAAAATCGGTGTGTGGGCCGATCTCCCGGAGTGGTACGACACTCCGATAACCCTCGAGCGCGCTATCGAGACCCTGACTCCTCCTTCGATTCGCCGAGCTCTCGATGTTGTAGAAGCGGATCCGTCGCATTTTTACACGCGGAACAACATCGTGCCCTTTGACCGACTGGATTCAGCCCCTAATCCAACGGCCTCGAACAACGTACGTCCCTTTGAGAGGGTCGCGTCAACTCCTGCTCTTTCGGAAGGAGCACTCTCCGCAGGCCAATTGCTGAGAACCAGCTCAGTTTGAGGTTCTTATCTGTGCTCTGACCGCACCCTGCCCCCCCCCCTCCGCATCTTACCGGGGATAAGGAATTTTCCACCGCACTGGGTCGCGTCTCGGTTTTTTGGCCGCACCATGAGGGGACGGTGGGGGGTATCGGGTTGGGCCCGTCTGCTCGGAGGCCCCCGGCGTTTTTGGCTCAGCTCCCACCGGATCTGAAAGGCGAACGTCGGTTGTTTGCGAGCATTTTTCCGCCCCTCGGGGTACATTCGGTCGTGATATATTTTCGGGGACGTGTGGCATCCGTGATTGATTCGTCAGATAATGCCAGTACTCAGAGCTCCGAGCCGACGACAGAAGTCGAAATCAAAGCAACGGAAGCGCCGATTCCAGCACCCCCTCTATCCCCCGAACGGTCACCCACCGACCTCTCAAACGGCTTTAAGGCCGTGGATAGCGGCGGCTTCCCGAGTGTTTCTCGGCCGGCTATTAGCCCTGCTTATACCACCCCACCGAGCGAAATAGCCTCGGTGCTTGCAACCCTGACCGTCGATTACCCTCTGCCCGCTGCTCAACTGAGTTCATCTCATCTCTCGCTCTCCCTCCAACCAACGGATGGGGGGCTACTGGTGGCTGTGACTCTCAACGGCGCCCCAATTAATCCCGAGAGTCTCATAGCTGCCACTCACTTGGCATCCCGAACCCTCGACGCCATCCTTCTTCAATTGCTTGTTGACCGAGGCAGATGGCTCGATCATGCTCAGGGGTGGGTGCTCGTCGGCTCGAGCGACATACGGATGGTTTTGGGACTCGCGAGTGAATATTCATCGATTAATTACGGGAGAACTAGGGAGCGCGTAACAATCGCTCGGGAGCCTATCGACGCATGTATCACCTGCACCTGGTCAGAACTCGGACTTGATCTATCAATCGATTGGATACTTCCCGATGGCACCCGACGACCGGGAACTTCCCAAATCATCGGCTCCGACCCCAGCTGGGTCTTTCTGGAAACAACGGTATATCCAATCTCCGAGCGGGGACGAAAGGTCGCGCAGCTCTTTACCCACGGCCCCTCGATCTGGCTCCCGAGATATCAGGTGGGTCCGATTCTTGAGAGCCTACCAACCCAATCCCCCTTCATTCGGATCCTCGGGAAAGAACACCAACCACTCACTGAAATTTGCCAGCCTCAGCCCGTCCTCTCGGTGAATCTCCGCTCGGCAGGTTCCGAACATTTCTTCTCAAATGACCAGCTCGAGCTCACCGCGTCGCTTGAGTTTGACTACCCTTCAACCCCCTCTGAACGGAACATAGTCCTCATTCCGGACCGTACCTTCGAGGAAGAGTCCATACGAACGCTCACGCAGCTCGGTTTTCAACAACGGGCAGAGGGACGTCGATTTTTTCTTCAAGGGGATGACGTCCTCGATTTCTTGAAATTTTCAGCTGAGAAGCTCCCCGCAGATTGGAGCATTACCGGCGTTCAAGAGGCATCCTCTCAGATTCGGTTTGCCGATCTTTCAGTGTCGATAGCCTTATCAGCCTCTGGATCGACCCCTTCTATTCAGTCCTCTCCGTCGACTGGGAGCTGGTTTGACTGTCAGGTCACGCTCCTTCAGAACAATGCTGATGTTCCATTGAGTTCCCTTTTTAAGCGACCTCTTCCAGAGAATGCTCGCTGGGTACGACTCGACTCAGGAGCCTTTGCTCCCATCCCCACGGGCAGCCTCTCGCAACTTAAATCAATCCTCGGGATTGTCGACCCGAATTTCAAGTTGAGTGGCGCTCTCAAAGCAAAGCTTAACGCTGCTCAGGCGTTAAGCTTGAGCTCCTCGCCCGGTCCTTTCTGTTCACTTCTCCTTGACGAGCGGATCGTGGCAGTTCGGAATCGACTTGAAAGCTCCGCAGAGCTTCCCGCCGGCACCCCTCACCGAAACTTCAAAGGCAAACTCCGATCGTATCAGTCGGAGGGACTCGGGTGGATATCATTCCTGCATGAAAGCTCTTTAGCCGGAATTCTCGCCGATGAAATGGGACTCGGCAAGACGGTGCAGACCTTGGCATTCCTGCAGAATGTTCACCATTCCCGGGAAAATCCGTCCTTACCCAATTCGGGACCGGGCCTCCCTCCTTCAATCATCATCGCTCCCACATCAGTTACCACCAACTGGCTTTATGAGGCACGTCGCTTTACCCCCGATCTGCGGGTGATGGTGCTGCAAGGCCCCCACCGAAAACGGCTCTTCTCTTCGATCCCTTCCTATGACGTGGTAATTACCTCATACGCCCTTCTGAGGCTTGATCGCGCTGAGCTTTCGCAGTATCGCTTCTCTGTGCTTGTGCTCGACGAGGCCCAGAATATTAAAAATCATGCAGCGGCTACGACCAAAGCAGCTAAGATGTTGCGGGCAGATGCTCGTCTTGCACTCTCAGGGACACCAACAGAGAATCGACCTCTTGAGCTTTGGTCGATAATGGATTTCCTCATGCCCGGGTACCTCGGGACGGTCGACTTTTTCCGCAATCATATCGAAAAGCCGATCCTTGAAGAGGGTCCCGGTTGCAAAGTCGCCGAGATTCTTCGAGCGAAAGTTCGGCCATTTATCCTGCGACGAACGAAAAGCGAAGTTGAGCGGGATCTCCCTCCGAAAATTGAATCGGTCCTCCATGTTGAGATGACCCATGCACAACGAGACCTCTACACCCAGATCCTTGAGGAGGTAAAACCCAAGGTCTTCGATGCGATTGAAAAGCGAGGAGTGCCCGGAGCCACGGTGTCTATCTTGACTGCTCTCCTGCGACTGAGACAGGTATGTAACCACCCCAACTCAATCGGTGCTCTTCGCTCAATCGAGGGCTTCGACTCCGGAAAATTTAACCTATTTAAGGAGCTTGTCCTCGAAGCGCTCGAATCAAATCGAAAAATTCTCGTATTCAGCCAGTTTAAGGAGATGCTCTCACTTATGCAGAGTTGGATCGATGAACTTGCGATACCGTATCTCTATCTCGATGGCGCGACAAAAGAGAGACAAGCCTTAGTTGATAGGTTTAACTCTGATCCTTCCGTGCGGCTCTTCCTCATAAGCCTGAAAGCTGGGGGCACCGGGCTTAACCTAACCGCTGCTGACACGGTGATTATTTATGATCCGTGGTGGAATCCTGCTGTCGAAAGTCAGGCCGTCGATCGCGCTCACCGAATTGGTCAGGTAAAGACAGTTAACGTCTATCGACTAGTTACTGAACATTCAGTTGAGCAGCGAATCATGGAGCTTAAGAGAAAGAAGGCTCACCTCGTAGAGGCTTTGGTGAATGAAAACGCGATGTCGCCTCTGACCTTGAGCAGTCGAGAGCTCGAACTTCTCTTTGAAAGCCCCCTCTCTGAAGTCGTTGAAAATAAGTCTGAGGATAGTCGGGCGGAAAGGGGATAGTCTTCAAGGTCTAAGAGGCTGCGAAATAATGGGTTTCGGAAGCGGCGTTATAGCATCCAATGCCAAGAATGCCCCCCCCGAGACAATGCGCTAACAAATTGACCGACTTCATCCCTTTCGGATTGTTCAGAAAAGCCCAAAATCTGCCAATCCGTATCCGAAACGCTCTCAACCCCTCGAGTCGCAAGGTGATCGATGAGATTGTGGGCCGCCCACCACACAAGCTCGACCCCATCCTGGGGCGGTTTCGGTTCCTCAACTGCACAGCTCCGAAGCCCCATACACGCGCTGATTCCGCATCCAGCATCGAGAACTATCCACGCTCCCACATGAACGGGGTCGACCTCATATACTCGCAGACACGATTCTCGCAGCTCAACCCCCTCCTTCAATGACTCAAGAAGATCTATCGCATCCTCCTGCGTTCCATTGGCTACAAGTAGCGCAAGACCAGCTCTGCTCGAGAAGCCTGCCAGCATTGCTCGACCAGCACCGAAGCCCGTGGCCCTTTGACCCACAACGAACCCGAGGGCGGCTCGGTTAAGCGCCTCTTCGAGGAATGCCCTCCAGATCGTCTGAAGAGGCTGACTTTGCACCCTTTTACCCACACTGTGAAGCACGAGCGCCGCGGCGACTGCATCACTAGGCAACCTATCGAGCACCTCCCTTGTGGAGCTCGAGGAACGGAGCCCTTTGCCCCCGGCAATCAGACTGTCCTGACCACAGGCTTTCACCAACCTTTGGAGGGGGAATACTGAGCCATCAAGGAGCTGGTTTATTCGGGAGGGATGCCCGATTGCTGTCTGGCATATTTGCCGAATAGGATAAATAACGGGCTCCATTGAGGCGACTATGTTCCTCGCACGGGCCCACGACACATCGGATACCGCAGCAGCGTTCCCCTCTAACGAATTGGCTCGCTTATTTGACATAACCCTTTTCCCAGCTTGGTACACAACCAAAACCTAATCTACGATCTCCCCTCCAACCCTCTTCGAGACCCAGAAGGCCATTTTTCTCCTCCCTGACTCAAAATGCCTCTCTGATGGTATCGGCCAAAACTATATAACCTTGACTCAAAACAAGCCCCTTTCTCAGCATCGAACCGTCATTTACACTCAAGGAGCAAAGGGATGCCTCATAACTCAAGGGGTTAGTTCTACAGAAACTGATCGTTGGGTGGGTTTTGAGGCTCTGTTGCCGTCCCTGGTCCGGTCCCGAAAGGTATTCCATTCGGGATTTCGAAAAGGGCGGATCCTGAATCTATCGAGTCGTCTGCTGTGTCTCATTCAGTAAGAAGGCGGGAGAAATCGAGGTTGAGCGTTTGCCCTCCGCCTCTCGAATACGAGCAAGAGAACCTTTTTTTTCCGAGATAACGATTATGACGGATGCGAGAAGATGCCTCACCAAAGCTGACTTAACCAGTGCGCTGTACGACTCCCTTGATATTGAGAAACATCAGGCAGCTGATATCGTTGAGGGATATGTCGAATTGATAAAGGAGGGGCTCGCCACCGAGGGAAAAGTGATGCTTTCAGGTTTTGGGTCTTACGAGGTGAATTATAAGGAACCTCGGCGAGGTCGAAATCCGCAGACAGGAGAAACTATGGTTCTTCGCGAGCGGCGAGTCGTAAAATTTAAACCCAGCCAACTCCTCAGAAAAGAATTGAATGGTGAGCGTTAATTTGCTCTAACGAGGGCGGTCGCAGAGAATCAGCCTCAATCGAAAACACTCGCTACCGCGCTCGTTACACCCCTTATAACCCAGCT
>OMIW01000052.1 GCA_900299205.1 Pseudomonadota bacterium | reverse complement strand
GTGATACCTGCAGATGTTGCGACAAACGCAGCTCCCACAAAAAGGGCCGCGGGAGGGGCGAGTTGGAGGAGCGACCATGCCCACCAGACCCCCCCACAAAATGGTATTGCTACTCCGACACTTCCCACTACAAGTGGCATCCGGCCGAGTTTGCGGAGTGAATCTACGCTCGTCTCAAGCCCCACCAAAAAAAGGAGAAGCATCGCCCCGACCTCTGAGAGCACGCCGAGGGTTTCCCCAACCGAGATCCAACCCAAACACGCTGGCCCGAGAAAAACCCCCGCGAGCACCTGACCGACGACCTCAGGCAATCGTAATCGCTGACTCAGCTCACCTCCGACAACTCCTGCGGCAAACACAAGAAAGATACTCTCGAGCGGAACGTGTGCCATGCTTCAGTCCTTTTCACCGACATTCCCCGTGCACTTCAAAGATACCGCTCGATTACGCACCCCCTTAACGAGACTGCCTCACTTCAATTAACACCCTCTCCGGGCCTATGATGCACAAGCACCTCACGAGGCCGCGCCCCATCCATCTGGCTCACAATACCATCCCGCTCCATGCGCTCGATTATCCGTGCAGCCCGGTTGTACCCGATCCGAAAAACCCTCTGCACGAGAGATGTTGAGGCGTGTTGTTTGTCGATTACGAGCTCCACCGCTTTATCATACAATGGGTCGTACTCCCCTTCCCCTTCACCTCCCTCTTCACCTTCACTACCATCCTCTCGGAGCGCCGCATCACAGAATGCGACGATCGATTCGTCGTACCGTGGACCCTCTTTTGACTTTATCGCGTTCACGACTCGATTTACTTCCGCATCGGTTACAAATGCTCCGTGAATACGACGAAGCGGATTGGCTCCCGGTGCCATGAAGAGCATATCTCCCTTACCAAGGAGACGCTCGGCTCCCATCGAATCGAGAATCGTGCGGGAATCAATCCGACTCGTTACCCGAAACGATAATCTTGCCGGGAAATTTGCCTTAATCAGTCCGGTAATCACATCGACGGATGGCCGTTGGGTCGCCAAAATGAGATGAATGCCCGCAGCCCTCGCCTTCTGAGCGAGCCTCGTTATGAGCTCCTCAATATCTCGTCCCACCTGCAACATAAGGTCGGCAAGCTCATCCACGACAATAACGATCTTCGGAAGGGGTTGCACAACTTCGCCCGGAATGGTCGGCGCATCTTCACTCCCGTTCAACCCATCGCGACTAGCATCGACATCCGAGGGATCCAGGATTGAATGGTGAGCCTCCGACACATTTTCCCCGAGCTCCTCCGGGTCAATCTCCCCTCTCGCGATCCGATTAAAACTATCTATATTTCGGACACCAAACCGCTGCATTAATCGATATCGCCGGTCCATCTCCTTGGCTGCCCACTCGAGCACCGCTTTCGCCTGCTTTGGCACCGTGACCACGGGCACCCTCAGATGAGGTATTCCGTCGTATACAGAGAGTTCGAGCACCTTTGGGTCGATCATAATCAGACCAAGCTCCTGAGGCGTAGCCCGATAGAGCAAACTAACCAGAATCGCGTTAAGGCACACACTCTTTCCGGTACCCGTCGCGCCAGCAATCAGAAGATGGGGCATCGTCGCGATATCCACGACAACGGGCAAACCAGAGATATCCTTTCCGAGAGGTATCGCTAGTCGCGACTGATGGCCCTGAGACTCCTCGGATTCGAGCAACTCCCGCAATCTGACGACATCCCGGCGCGGATTCGGTACCTCAATACCCACAGTGCCTTTACCGGGAATCGGAGCAACTATCCTCACCACTGAGGCTCGGAGACTCATCGCCAGATCGTCCTGCAGAGAAACAATCCGACCGAGCTTGACACCCGGTGCCGGCTCAAATTCAAAGAGCGAAACCACCGGGCCTCGCTGGTATTGAACAATACGACCCTTGATATTAAAATCAGCTAATTTTTCCTCGATTCGCTTCGCTCGGAGCTGTAGTTCCTGACCATCTTCACCTTCGTGCTGCCGATCACTCTCTGCAAGAAGTTTCGCTTGCGGAAATACATAATTATCGAGAACCCTGTCCTTGAGGGGTATCCGCCGTGCGGACTCTGGGGGCAATACCGCGATCGGAATAATACGATCATCCGGTGTCGTTCGAGACGTTTCGTCGCAAGGAGCAACTACCTCTCTCAGCAATCGTCGCTTTGGCGAGCTTGCGATTGGCCGACCCTGCTCAATGACGGTCTTGAGGATAATAGGTTCGGGAGAACGAAAAAAAAGGCGGTGTCCCAACTGAACGATATACCTCGAAGCTGCAACTCCGAATCGAGATATCTGGCGGACAGGTGAAAACACGAGCGCCTGGGGCATGGTAACAAAAATATGCCGAGCTCCTGTCCCCACCCGAGTGACTGCCATCTTTGAAGAGGCAATCATCGTGCGTCCCGTGATCAGTGGAACAAAAACAAAGAGGAGGGAGCTTGCCGCGAGAAACGCACCTCCGGGACCGATGAGACCCGCGATATGTTCAGCCAGGGTGATACCAACCACACCTCCTCCTCTTGCTCCCGCAAAGAGTCCGAGGAGAAGCGATCCCGAGAACATGCACCCCGACACGGATACCGCGACAGAACGCCATGTTATTGGTGGAGGAGCAGACGTAAGTTCTGAGCAACTTTTTCGATGGGTTCGGGTTCCGAACGACCAAAAACATACCGGTAAAATGAATGCACCAAACCCAAACCAGCGAAGCATCGATCCCCCGATTGCAACGCCACTGGGCCCGAACAGATGTCCCATTCTAAGCCACGGTAGATCGCTGTATATCAACTCACTGCTGATAATGGCCGCGAGGAGACAGGATCCTCCAAGCAGAAGAGTAGCAGTCCCGCGCCACACCCGACGCTGAGACACCGTCACCTCCCGCTTTTTAGCTGAGATTCGCTTTATTCCCTCCACCCGTGCCGAACGCGGACGTTGAGTCGTGCGCCGCGCTGGGGCGATCCTTGCTGCACCATTCTTTCGCTGCATGGTCAAAATTTGTTCCTTTCTTGGGAGGCGAAATAACCCTCAGATTGGGGAGTGCATTGCTCGTCAATCGCATCGTTTGGCGAGCAATGCACTCCCTCTCTCAGCGTTTTACTTCCCCTGATATACTCTCCCCTTCTTTTGATGAGGAAAGTTACAAAACAGGAGCTCAGAAACTTTATATCTCGACGTGCGTCTGGGCTGCTGCCTTATTCTACTCCTCACGGCGGAGGAACAATCGCTCTCGTTGAGCAGCGACCTCTCGTGCGGCAGCGCGAAACGCCGACCGCAGAAGGGCATGTGCACTTTTCCACCCAGAGCCTCCCCCTTCTTGTCGCTTCTTCAGCTGCAACAAGTTATCGCTGAGTGGTCTGTCGTTAAAGACGTAACTCCCCTGCCAAACAACCCGGTGAGTCTGCATATTTCGAAGAGTCATTTCGCACTCAACCTCGGCAGGCTGCATGGCCCCGAATGCAGACCCCCTCAGGGAGGTTAAATGTCGGACCCTGACCGCAAAAACACCATCTCCTGACCCCGATGAAGCGGGTATGACCTCACTTCCCCACTCCCCCCGCATGGCATCTACCACCTCCTGAGTGAGCTCAGCCTCGCTCAAGGCGCCATCATCGCCAGCACTTACAACAGGTGCCACGGCAACCGTGTTAATTGAAAGAAGACCCGTCTCATCAAGGACAACTGAACGAAGCCCCCCCAGGTGCGTTGTGTTCACTCCCGTCGATGTACAACCACTGAGCAGTACGGATGCCACTGCTACAACCCCCACGATGAGTAACGAAGGCAAATCGCCTTCAATTCCCCATCTGCGGAGCCTTTTCAAAAAGTTGGGTTCCTTTGAGCTTTGATACGGCATCTCCCCAGCAGACCCTTCCATTGTTTGATAACTCATCCTTCTCCCCTCTCCTGTTGCGAACCGACGTCATCCCCGTTTTACCACTCTCTCTGTGTCGGTATTGAACAATCAACGAGAGACGAAGTGCAAGGAGATAACATCGTTACTTCGGTCAGTTTTGTGTATTGTAGCGATCTGTCTCGGTGGTGCATCACAAAATCTCTTGTGGTATACTCCGTGGGTTGCCGAGCCGTCCTCGAGGCGGTGGGATACGCGAAGAGCGTAAAGGTGGAAGAGAAGGATAAAGGATTCGGAGGGCAACCTCTTGGTTTTGATCTGAAAAACCGCTCGACGCACCACCGATAGTAAGAGGAGTTGAATACTCTGAAGAGAGGGCCCTGAAGAGGCAGTTCGTTTATTAAGGCAGAGACGTTTGTAAAAGCAGATACTATGAGCACCAAAGCCACAGAAAAGATCACCGAAGCACTTTCTCAACTTCTTGAGGGCTTCGCCGAACTCCAGGAGCAAATTGAAGAGGATCTTGGCGAAGAGTCCGATGAAGATGAAGAGGAAGAGAGGGCCTCTGATATAGAGGCCGGCATTATCACCGAGGTGCGATCAGCGATTGAATCCGTGATTGAGTCAGACGATTTTGCCGTCGAAGACTTTGCAGCGATGATCTCCTCTGTCACCGAAGCACTGGAGGAGATTGATCCCGACATCTTCGAGGGGAGTGAGGAGGAGGAAGAAGACGAGGATGACGAGGACGAAGATGAAGACGAGGATGATGAGGACCTCGACTTCGACGATGAAGATGAGGACTACGAGGAAGATTTTGAGGACGACGACGAAGAGGACTAGCGCTTCGGGCTGAAAATAGGCTCTGGATAGGATCGCCGGCTATTGATGGCGATGAATATCTCCGATGCCTCCTTTCAATTGGGGTGCCTCGATTTGTCACCCCAATGTCTCTTCGATAGATTGACTCACTTAATCCAGATTTCCACGAGCCTGTAATTTATCAAAGGTAAGAGGAGCGCTCGATAAAGGCCTATCGGAAAGGTGCACCTCAAAACTGGGTAGAACACCACGAGAGGGTTCAAGCCGATTGACGAAGTAAAGGATAAATCTTCCCGAAAAGAGGTCCAACATCTTGAGATGCGACGTCGACGGGAGGCATCGCACGCTTTGAGAATTGCGAGACTAAAGAACAGCGAGCGTTCAGAGACTACAAACCCTCAAAGCTCCGCGGGCGCTGGCTGCTCGTATCCCAAACTCAATTCTTATCCGAGACCACAACTTTGCTTTCTTGCGCTCGAAGCCTTTCTGCAACAACAGCAGGAACAAGCCCCGACACATCTCCCCCGAACATAGCGACCTGCTTTACCATCGAGGAGCTGACATACGAAACCTCCTCTCGAGCCATCAAGAAGAACGTCTCTATGGCAGGACGGAGATGACGATTAGTAAGCGCAAGCTGACCTTCATATTCATAGTCACTAATCGCCCGAAGTCCTCGCAGGACCACCCGAGCCCCCTGACTCTCAACAAAATCAACCAACAGCCCAGTGAAGCTGAGTACCTCGACCCGTTCCCCGAATTTTTGACAGACCTGCTGAATCATATCCACTCTCTCGGCTGAGGAGAAAAGGGGTTGCTTGTTGGGATTCCAAACAACCCCCACGATGATTCGTTGAAAAAAGGGAAGCGCTCGCGAGATAATATCAAGGTGTCCATTTGTGAATGGGTCAAACGATCCCGGATAAACCGCAATGGCAGCCTGCATTCCTTCCCCCTTCATGAATGGATTCAGATTCCCTGTATATGAAAGCTACCCTCCTATCGCACACCGGAGAGCTACTTGATATCTTGTCGTACTCTACCGCGCGTCGCAAAATTATGGCAAATATTCATCGGTCGCCGAAATCCGGTCGACGTACCTCTATCTTCATTCTGATACCTGATGAGAACATCGTATGAGTAGTACTTCTTACCTTCCACCAACTAGCCGTCAAGCCCTCTCCCGGAAGCAAAAACGGCTCAATGACTGGCGTGCCCTTCTGGAACAGGAGGGGGCTAGTTCGACAATTCGACAATCGTTCGAGATAACCCTTGAAAAATATCAGGCGATGATTTGGAGGACATGGCAGGGAAGTGGCTGTTCCTCGGAAGATCGGCTTACTCTTGCATCTCTTGAGCGCGAACTCGATAAGTTGGGTGAGCTCGTGAGACTCTCAGCGGCTGCTCGTTAGCGTATTCGCAGCCGTTCATTCAAAAGCTCGCACACGGTTCCCTGGCCTCAAGACAACCTCTCTGAGCACAGCCGAATAAGTTTGGATTGAAGAACCCCTGCTATCCCTATTTAGCCCTCTGTGAATACGGCCCTTTTCTCCGATTCCTGGAATCTTCCAACGCTCATCTCTGCCTATGTAGGAGGGGTTCTCTCCAGCCTCACTCCTTGCGTTTATCCGCTCATTCCGATAACCCTCTCGATAATCGGAGTCAGAAGATCCGACTCTCGCCTTCGCGCCTTGGGGCGTGCCGCCGCATATGTTTTCGGTATGACGCTCGCCTATACTGTACTGGGTGTTGTATCGGCCCGAGCAGGTCTTCTGTTCGGCGCGATGTTTCAGCGCCCCGTATTCGTATTTCCGTTTGCCTTTATTTTGGTAATCCTCGCTTGTAGCGAGCTCGACATCCTTACAATTCGTTTTTTCTCCGGGGTTCAACGAGCTGCATCACGACTAGGTGGTGGAAGTGGTATCCCAGCAGTAATCTTAATGGGAGGTGCGAGCGGTCTGGTAGCGGCCCCGTGCATCGGCCCCGTTCTTGCGATGATCCTCGGAGTTGCCGCATCTTCAGGGAGCACTCTTTGGGGAGCGATCCTTCTCTTCGCCTACTCTCTCGGCATCGGCTCCCTCTTTCTGGTGCTGGCAATCTTTTCTCCCCTTGTCTCACGGTTACCCCGCTCAGGCTCTTGGCTTACCTTCATCAAAGTCGCCCTCGCAATCGGACTCTTAACCGTGGCCTTCCTCTTTGTGCGAGCATGGATAGCGTATCCAGCTCCCCCTCCCCTTGTCGCCCTCAGCATCATCCTCGGGTCAGCTTTGCTGATCCGGAAGAGTTACCGCGAACATCGTCGAACCCTTCGATTCATCGCTTCAGGGATGTTAGCGCTAATAATTTCAAACTTCCTTTCCCTTCCACCCCAGGAGAAGTCGCAAAAGCACGAGCAGGAAGCTCTGCCTTCCCTTGTTTGGTTGTACTCTCTTAGTGAGGGGATAACAGAAGCCCGCGACGCGGGTAAACCATTGCTTGTGGATTTTTTTGCCGATTGGTGCGCTGCCTGCAAAAAGATCGATGACGCGACCCTTTCCGATCCAGAAATCCGTCGTGAGCTAGCCAATCATTGGGTAATAACGAAAATTGATTTCACCGAAGAAACCGCAGAAAGTCTCGAGGTCCAGCGAAAGTTCCAAATCCAGGGACTTCCGACAATCCTCTTTTTTGCACCAAATAAAACAGAGCCTCATTCAAGCCGGGTGCTCGAATTTGTTCCCCCCTCACAGTTCTTGCAGATTTTGCGGGCTGTGAGAACTACTCCTTGAAGAGCATGGGGTCTGCGTGGCATCTTAATTTCGCAGATGTTCGCTCTCATTTATTGACCAAGGGCCCTCTATCGGCGGGTACCGTGGCATTACTGACCTTCCGCTAACTCCTCACCTAGATTTGAGAAGGAGCCGTCCTTGGCCACTATCTCTTGCGCCCCATACGAAATTAACGAGGAAATTCTCCCCGACCAACTTTTTTCGGCCACCGCCCCGTGCGGAGCCCTTGTGGAAATCCGGGTTGTCAAATTAGCTACTGGGGGTGCCTCCCATGCAGCTCTCATCCTCGAGCTACAGAGTTGGATCGACTCAATGCGGGAGATATCTCATCCGCACATCGCTCGGCTGATTGATGTCAAGCAAGATGAGCAAAACATCTTTCTCATAACAGAATCTTGTGAAGGGATTACCCTGCGCGAGTTAATCCAAAATCAACAAGAACTCGTACATCCCCTTGTTGTTTATTACATGCAACAGGTCGCTTCTGGCTTGGATTATCTTCATAGTGTCGGCATCCACCATCGTGATTTTACCTTGCGGCGGGTCCTTATCGACCCAGGCGGCACCGCAAAAATCGTTGACGTAGGGCTTCCAGGGATTCTCCCCGAGGTGGTTAAGCAGGGGGGGATTGAGGGTCCCGAGCGCGGCTATATCTCTCCTGAAGAG
>OMIW01000051.1 GCA_900299205.1 Pseudomonadota bacterium | reverse complement strand
TTAACTATTTTGATTTCCTGATTTACTCCTCTTTCGGAGTAAAAATAATATCTGGTACCCAAAAAAACCAGGTAACAACCGGGCGAGTTCGATATGAAGCCGTCGAGTTAATCGCCAAAACCATGTGCACTCTGTGGTCTGTCTGATTGAAGGGGGAAGGAGAAGTTCTAACGGGGCAATAGAGCTCCACTCGGTAAGTATCTCAAGGTCAGAACATGAAGCAAGCAAAGACCTGATGGTGGTGCGGGTGAAAAAGTGCAGATGGGTCCGGTCGAGTGGACCTTTTGCCATTCGAGGAAAGAATCCTGCGAGAAGAACGAGACGGATTGCTATGTGGGCGATATTGGGAACTGATACAAGAAGATGACCCTCGGGCTTGAGTCGGACGACAGCACTGGCGAGTAATTGCCCGGGAGTAACGACGTGTTCGAGCACATCGAGAAGGAGAACCGTATCGAATCGCTCTTCTGCGGGAAGGTCATCGATGTCTGCAACGAGGCGAGGGTAAAGAGGGGTGAGATGATCCCAACTAGAACGGTCGGGCTCGACCGCGACCATATGGGGGATGGTGGGGCTCTCATTGCCTGATTCGGAAGCAGGATGAGGGGGGCGCTCACGGGGATAAAGGTGTTGGGCGATGATCCCACTCCCAGGACCGATATCCAGCAGATTTCCGAGGCGGGGAAGCGCCCGTAGTGTCGCCAACGCCCAGGCATGGCTCGAGCCGGGGGAGAGCTTTTCGGTGTACCGCTCGTGAGGTGGAAGCTCGTGGGTGGTCTGAAAGAGTTCGTGCACTGACATAGTGGATTTGTGATGCCAAGGGTGCAAAGGAGGTTACGCCAGAGCTATTAGATTAGAGGTGATGAGGTATTGGTGCAATCGTGGAACGCCGTATCGGCGTCTGGATAGCCAAGATTACTTTGTGAGGCTTGCTGGAATTACCCCCTCGACATCGCTATAGTGCCCCACCGAGGACAAAAAGCGGGGGGTGCCACGTTTTGGGGGGTATATGTACAACACGCGACTTCATTTTCACTTTACTGGGGTCGGGGGAGTTGGGATGTCCGGCCTTGCCGAGATCCTATTAAACCTTGGGTACCAGGTCTCAGGATCGGACTTGAAAGAATCGTTGTCGGTGAAGCGTCTGCGGGACTTAGGGGCTGCGGTCGCAATCGGTCATGCTGCGGAGCACCTATCCCCGGAGGCGTCTTTGGTGGTTTTTTCCTCGGCGGTCGGTGATGACAATCCCGAGATCGTGGAGGCCCGCCGAAGGGGATTGCCGATCATTCGACGAGCTGAGGTTCTCGCTGAGTTGATTCGTTTAAAGTACGGCGTTGTAGTCGCGGGGTCGCACGGAAAGACAACCACAACAGCAATGGTGGGGAGAATTCTCGAGGTAGGAGGCAAGGATCCCACGATTATTGTCGGAGGAACGCTGAGCTCCTCGGGAGGGGGAGGGATATTAGGACGGGGCGAATTCCTCGTCGCCGAGGCTGATGAAAGTGATCGGAGCTTCCTGTTATTGTCTCCCGCAATAGCGGTCGTTACGAACATCGATGATGAGCATCTTGGGGCGTATGGGAGCCTCGCTGACCTCGAACAATCGTTCTCTCAATTCCTACATGAGGTCCCTTTCTACGGGCTCGCTGTCGTCTGTGCTGATGACCCGAGGGTGATGAGGGTCGCCGCAAGCCTTCAGCGTCGGATAGTAACCTATGGATTTTCGCCAACAGCCCAGCTTTCTGCGATTGATATTACGTTTCGGCCGGGTGAAAGTACCTTCACAGTTACCCGGGATGGGGAGTCGATTGCCACGATGACTCTACCAATGCCCGGTCGTCATATGGTTCTAAACGCGCTTGCGGCGTGCGCGGTGGGTATCGAGCTCGGTATCCCTGTTGCTCAGATTGGTGAAGCGCTCGGCACGATGCCTCGTATTGGTCGGAGAATGGAGGTGCTCGCGCGCGCTCATGGTATTACCGTTATGAGCGATTATGGACACCATCCGACAGAGATTCAGGCAACTCTCAAAGCGGTCAGGGAATCGTGGATGCAAGAACATCGGCGGCTTCGTGTCGTCTTTGAACCCCACCGATACTCCCGAACGAGTGACTGTTTCGGCCAATTTCTTGACTGTTTTGCGGCTGCCGATGAGGTCATGGTGAGTGAAATCTATGCAGCTGGTGAATCACCGATAGCAGACATATCGGGGGAGCGGTTATTCCAGGCCATGCGACACTCGGGCAAGCGGTGGCTTCCGAAGATTGCCGATTCCGTACCAACTCTGCGTGAGGAGATGATGCCGGGGGACCTCGTTCTCTTCATGGGAGCTGGCTCTATCGGAGGAATCGGGGAGCAGTTCGCGCGATTATTGCAGGGTGCCAAATAGGGCCGAGAGGGAAATTGCCGAAAGGTTTGGTTGTTAGCTGAGAAGGGAAGAGGGCTGTGATTAAACGAGCGACCGAGGGAGACGGCTTTGAGCTCGGGAAAATACTGGCAGATTGCCCAGGGTTAGTGGTCCGAGAGGGAGTGGCTGGGGCTCGCTACACTACTTTTGCGATTGGTGGCCCACTCCAGTATCTGGTAGAGCCGTGTGATCTCGATGCTCTTGCTCGCTTGCGAGCGCGACTACATACAGAGGGAGTTCCTTCTCGCGCGCTGGGAGCAGGCAGTAATCTCCTTATTCCCGACGAGGGAATAGCGGGAGTGGTGATCCGTCTGGGGGAGGGGTTTCGTTTACTGAAGGACCGAACGAAGGGAATTTTTTCGGTGGGGGCGAGCTTCTCGGTGATGCGACTATCTCGTGACCTTTCGCGGGCTGGTTTTGCAGGACTCGAGTTCGCAGGGGGCATTCCGGCTTCGTTCGGGGGGGCGGTGTTCATGAATGCGGGTGCTCACGGTGGGGAGTTTGGCGATGTGGTCGAGCGGGTAACGGTGGTTCATCGAGATGGTGCGATCGATACTATTGAGCGAGGGGCACTTTCGATGACCTATCGAAGGGGAGGCATACCTGAGGAGGCGATTGTGGTGGGAGGGGAGCTGTGTCTCACTGAATCAGATAAAGATCGGGTGGCGGAGACGCGGGCAGCGTTTCTGAGCCATAGAAAAAAAACACAGCCTTTGCATCTTCCCTCGGCGGGCTCCGTTTTTCGAAATCCTACTGGCCGATATGCGGGAGAATTAATTGAGGCAGCGGGATTAAAAGGGTACGCAGTGGGGGGTGCACAGGTGTCGCTGCTCCATGGAAACTGGATTGTCAATCCAGATAGGTCAGCGACTGCTGCCGATGTGCGAGCGGTCATTGATTTAACGGTGGATAGGGTGCGAGAACTGCATGGCGTCGAGCTAGAGCCAGAGGTTCGGTTGTGGCAGTCCGGGGCATAGGAATATTTCCAGTCCTCATGATTGAAATCCAAGTTGATGAATTCAGAAGGTGGATTGCTCTCTCCCCTCTAATTGTTGATAGTACGGGTAGCTCTTGGGGGGGGGTAGGCTCCAGTTTGCCTCTTGGTGAGGTGTGTATCACGGGGATGGGAAGGGAGAGGCGATGAGCGGAAGAGCGCGACACATTGCGTGGGGTGATGATTCCGATGAGCGAGCGGATGCATCTTTGACCGAAGAGTGTCCCCCCCTGAGGCAATCTGCTCAGCCTCTCCCACGAGCGCGATCGGGGCGCTCGTGGGGTTGGCGCGTCACAGTGATTTTGAGTGCCTGCGCGTTATTGGTAGTGGGGGTGGTGGATACTCCACGAATTAACGCGATTCGTGAGGAACTCAGTGGCTTGATTAGTTCGGGCCGTAATGCCAGTTATCATTTTTGGTTTGACAAAAATGTGGAATTAACCGGCATCTCAAAAGACTATCAAGATATTGTATTTCAGGCGCTGCCCCTCGAGAGATCCTTATTGTGGTGGGTCCTGAACCGATCTTCGATTACCGCCCGACTGGCGATGTTGCCCCGCGTGCAATCAGCATCGCTAATGTCATGCTCAGGATCCTGGAGCTTTCGGTGCTTTGAATTGCATATTCAGGAGCGAACACCCTACGCCGTAACCCTCCTCGCTGACCATGCTTGGATAGTCGGCAGAGATGGAGGGTTTATTCAGCCTCTGCCGAATGTTCGCTCATTTGATGATGTTCAGGCGTTTATTGAGGCATCTGAGCACTCCCTCGTGGCTCTAGACGGTGTGCAGGGAGCGGGAGGGACGATCGATCTGGTCCGGGGCCGATTGCAATATACCGCTGACATTATCCGTACCATCGAATCGGAGGTTCCTTTACGGGTCACTCGTGTATCGCTTGAGCAGAATGGGGAGGCGAGGGTCTCTTTCAAGGGTCGATCATACGTCGCTATCTTTGGGTTCATGGGGTCAGATCTTTCAACCGTAGGTCAGGAAGCCCGTCGATTGAATCAGTTATTGCCACGGATTGACCAAAGGGAGGGTATTGTAAAGGAGATAGACCTCGCTTTTCAGAAGGTTGCAGTCGTTCGGTTTGAGTAATGTGCGGTTGGGTCGTCAGGGGACTTTCCTGATCGCGACTGTTTGCGCTAACAGCGTATGATCGGTGCGGTGGAATAATTCTCTTTTGCAACTTCTTTTTGTCCTCCACCGTAGCCAAGGCGGTTGGAATAGGGTAGAAGGTTCGGCACGAATTTCGAACATCACTACTTTAAGGAGAAGGGAAGGCTTAACGTCGATACGCCACTCCCTCTCTGAATGTGGGGGAATGAGCCAAGGTTGAGCAACGCCACGAAATACTCATGAGTACGAAACGTCACACCGGTGGAACTTTCACAGCTGTCGGCCTTGATATCGGAACAGCGCATATCACAGCCACTTTGGCGGAGATGGGGAGGGATGGGAAGCCCTCAATACTCGGTATGGCTCGCATTCCCTCCCGGGGCTTGCGGAAGGGAGCCGTCATTCAGGTTGACAGTGTCATCGCGGACATCACCCGGGTTGTTCGGGACCTGGAGTCGAGCTCGGGTGCAAAGATACGAGCTGTCTGTGCCTCGATAAATGGAAGCCATATCAGCGGGGTCAACAGCAACGGAATAGTTGCGATTAGTGGAAGGGAAGTTCGCCAAATCGATATTGATCGAGTGCTTGAAGCGGCGAGAACAGTCGCGATCCCCTCTGAGCGTGAGATATTTCACCTTTTTGCTCAGCAGTTCGTTGTCGATGATCAAGATGGTATTCGCCAGCCTTTGGGGATATCGGGTGTAAGGCTCGAGGCGCGAGTCCACATCGTAACAGGCTCCTCGGCGAGTGCCCAGAATATCGTAAATTGTGTAAATCAGAGTGGTCTCACGGTATCGGACATCGTTGTGGCACCGTTGGCCGCTGGCCGGGTTGTGCTCAATGACGAAGAGCGTGATCTTGGCGTGGTGCTCCTCGACCTAGGGGCGGGTACGACCAGCGTCTCGGTATTTCGCTCCGGGGCAGTTTGTCATACCGCCGTGCTGCCGGTTGGTGGACACCACATTACGAATGACATAGCGACGGGTCTCCGCACGACGCCGCAGGTGGCTGAAACGCTCAAGGTGACGGTGGGTTCAGCGAGCGTGAAGTTTGTCTCTCGCGATGATATGGTCGAAGTTGTCTCAACCCAAGGCCGATCGCTGACCTCGCACCCCGTTCCCGCCCAGCCTCCGTCATTGGTGTCCCGGGCGACCCTGGCCGATATTATTGAGGCGCGTGTTCAGGAGATATGTTCTCTTGTTCGGCGGGAGATAGCCAAGGGGGTATCGGGTGAGATTTTCTCGGGTGGGATTGTATTGGTTGGAGGGGGTTCTCTTCTCCCGGGGATTGCTGAGGTAGTTGAGCAGTTAGTAGGCCTCCCTGTGCGGATCGGCTCGCCTCTCAATGTAACGAGCACTCACCCTTTGGTACAGTCGCCTCAGGCTGCGACAGCAGTGGGTCTCGGAGTGCATGCGCTCGAAGCTGCGGAAGGGGGGCGGTGGTACGGGGGGGCTGTTGGTCCTCGCCCGATGTTGCGACGAGTGGGTAGCTGGCTGTCAGAGCTTTTTTAGCCATGAAATGGAGGTGGATCCTCCTTAGTTATGTCGTGTTGGAGCGGTACACGGATTAGAATTCTGGTGCCAGTGTCAGTAAGCGCAACGGGGGCGCTCTAAAGAGCTGGACGGGACACGGGTTCGCGTTGTAGATTGTCGGCCCGGGGGTGGTGGAGCTCGCGAAGAGGCGGTAAGGTGGTTAGAAAGGTTGTGGCTTCGGAGAAGAGGGTTTCTGGGTGTGAACTGCAGAGCGATGTGCGTGCATTGCAGGGATGAACTTTTAGTGAATACTTAGCAGGAAATGGTCGGCAAGGAATGCTAATCACGGCATGAGTTATCAGAAAAGCAGATTGCAGATCTGATAAGGGGGGCGATTCGGGCACGTTTCGAGAAGATGAGAGGGGTCGATGGAGAATTATAGATCATTTGAAAGTGGCGCAGTTATCAAGGTATTTGGTATCGGTGGCGCGGGTGTTAATGCGGTAAATAACATGATTCGAAGTGGGCTCGAAGGAGTTCAATTCTTTGCCGCCAATACTGATGCTCAGGCACTCGGTTCGTCTGAGTCGGTGAATCGGATTCGCCTTGGTGAGGAAATTACAAAGGGTCTGGGGGCGGGGGCTGACCCTGATGTTGGCTATGCTGCGGCCAAAGAGAGTCGTGACCACATACGTGCGTCGCTCGAGGGCGCTGATATGGTGTTTATCACTGCCGGGATGGGTGGTGGAACGGGGACCCTGGGATCGACCGTTGTCGCAGAGGTGGCTCGCGAGCTTGGATGCCTTACGGTAGGGGTGGTCACTAAGCCATTTATGTTTGAGGGACGCCGCCGGATGAAGAATGCAGAGCGGGGCATCGCTGAGCTTCGTAAGCAGGTTGACACTCTTATTACCATTCCAAATCAGCGTCTTTTGAGTATTGCTGGACGCAATACCTCTTTAATTGATACCTTCCGACGCGCTGATGACATACTCTTTCAAGCGGTGAAAGGGATCAGTGACCTCATTATTTACGAGGGATTAGTCAACGTCGATTTCGCTGATGTTCGGGCAGTCATGTCCGAGATGGGAATGGCGATGATGGGCACTGGTGAGTCGCGCGGTGATAATCGGGCCCTTGAGGCCGCCGAACGGGCGATATCAAGTCCGCTCCTCGAGGACCTCTCTATCAAGGGAGCCCGAGGCGTTTTGATAAACGTGACAGCTTCTCCTGATGTGACGTTACAAGAGGTAAATGAGGCCGCAGAGTTGATTCACTCCGAGGCTCACGAAGAGGCGAATATCATCTGGGGTATGGTGATTGATCCGACGGTGGAGGATCGCGTCCGGGTCACGGTCATAGCCACTGGGTTTGGGGAGCGAAAAGAGGAGACCGCGGCTTCGACCACGGGAACTTCTGCGAATCGTGAATCCGCGATGCATGATCGCCTCGATATCCCAGCTTATGCTCGTCGGTCCCGAGAAACCGCCACGGGCGACGTGATTAAGCTCAAGAAGCTCTCCGTCATGTCGTCGGGAGAAGATGAGGATAAGTATGAAATTCCGACCTTCCTGCGGAAGCAGATAGACTAGGAAGTTTTCTGTAGAAGGAAGTTCTCTTGAAAGTGGTAATCGGGGGGAGGCCTCCGCTTTACTCCCTAGTGCCTCTTCCCTGAGAATTTTGACGGGATTGGGGCACGAGGGGATTTTTTATGGCTTCTATTCTTATCCTAGGAGTTAAGGTTCCTTTCACCCGAGGTGGACAGGAGGTTCTAGTTAACACGCTAACCCGAGAATTAAAGGGGCGTGGGCATCAGGTTGATACGGTAGAGCTGCCGTATCGGATTGTTGATAAGACGAGTTTGTTGAAACAGGCTGCCCTCTGGCGCTCACTCGACTTGGACTGCTTCTCAGGTAAGAAGGTTGACCTGGTTATTGCTACCAAGTTTCCGAGCTACTGCGTCGAACATCCCCGTAAAAGCCTGTGGCTGGTTCATCAGGAGCGCTCCGCCTACGAGCTTCTGGGTGGTCGCTTTTCTGACTTTTCCGATGACCCGCGCGATGCTCTGATCAGGGAGGAGCTTCTTTCGCTCGACACCGTCGCGATTGGGGAATGTGCGTATCGTTCTGCGATATCTCGTAATGTTGCGGACAGATTGAAGGCATTCAACGGAATTGATGCTGAAGTACTTTATCCCCCCCTTCCTCTCGGCCAACGATATCGCTGTGAGCCCGAGGAGCCGTACATTCTCTCAGTGGGTCGGATCTGCACCATCAAGCGGGTCGATTTGATGATAAAAGCTCTGTCGAGTATTCACCACGATATTCGGCTTAAGATAGCGGGATTGCCCGATGAGCCGGGGGTGATGGAGTACCTGACCAATGAGGTAGCTGCGCGAGACCTGAATAGACGGGTCGAGTTCCTCGGAAGGGTCTCTGACGATGACCTCATTACCCTCTACGCGCGGGCGATGATGGTGTATTATGCCCCTTATGACGAAGATTACGGCTACGTCACCCTTGAGGCGCTCGCATCAGGGAAGCCAGTCATCACCGCTCATGATAGTGGCGGGACGCTTGAGTTCGTCACCCATCACGAAACTGGGATCGTCGCCGAGCCAACCCCGGAGAGTATTGCAATACAGGTGCAGCATCTGATTGATAATTCGGCGCTAAGATTGGCTGTCGGCGAACGGGTGAAGGTCGCTGCCGCCTCGATGGGGTTCCTCTTCAGTGGTTGGAACAATCTCATTGAAAGGCTTCTATCGCCCTTGGAAGGGTGATCGGTCTTTATTTAAAGTTACGCTATTTTTCAGAGATTACTATCTCGTAAGTTTTGCTTGCAGATGTGCCTCAAAAGTCCGGAAGAGCAACTGGTCAGAGGGAGACATGACCCATGAAACGTAAGCGGATAGCGTGGTTTTCTCCTCTTGGTAGTGACACCACATCTCCTGATATTGCCTCTTATGTATCGCGACAGGTGCTTCCATTCCTGCGTGATGAATTTGAGATAGTTCTTTTCCATGGTGATGTGCACCCCGTGGACTTATACGGTCTTGAGCAGCATCACTTTCTTTGTGCGATGCGCGAGCACCGGGAGTGTCCGTTTGATCTCTTTTTCTATCAGGTTGAGGATGCGCCTAGCTCATATTTCTCCCGTTATCATCTGGGTGTCGCGCCGGGGCTTGTCCTCTTTCATCACTATCGACTTCTGACCCCCCCGTCGGTTGCGATGCACCATAGCTCATTTGAGCCAGTCATCGAAATTGTGCATGAGCGCAGAAATGAGCTTCCTCCCTTCATGGTTTGGCCCGAGCATCGGGGGCCTGAAGCGCGTCGGGAACTCGCGCTTGCAGGAGGGTTGCTCTTTTCTCAGTATCGAGCGTTTGAGGATTACCAGCACTTTTCGGACCCTCGCCTCATCACGGAACCGTTCGTCTCGTATCTCCCTGTCCCGGTAACGGTATCTTCCCCCATTCAGTCGTCATCAACGGAATTTAGCTCGACACATCTGAGAGTAGGAATGACTGCCAGCCCCGGGATGGAGGGGCGGGCTCATAAGGTTCTGGGGGCTTTGGCGCACCGCCAACGAGTAGGCGCATCTAAGCATGTGAGGCTCGTGTGGCTTATCGGTTCAGACGAGCGCGGGAGAGCCGAAGAACTGATACGAGAGTATGGTGTCGAGAGCTTGGTTGAGTTGCGTGAGGGAAGGTGCCCAGAGCGCTGGCAGCAGCTTCTGCCTGAGATAGATATCGCAGCACATCTCCACTATAGCGCATTCTTGAGTCCACATCCTTACTTGGCGATCTCGATTGCACATGGGATTCCGGTGATGGCGAGCGATCCCGGTGAAGCACCGAGGCTCCCCGAGTCATTGACCTTCGCGGTTCGGCCTGGCGAGCATGAAGCAAATGAGATTTCTCTTATATTAGCGGGGTTCGCCGAACATCGAGCGAATGGTCACGATATTCACGCCGTTGCTTCAGACAGAGAGTTTCCTCTGCAGATGGCCCTTCAGGTTGATGGCTACCATTTCTCAGCATCCTCCGTTGCAGCGGAGCTCGCGCTTGCCTTTGAGATAGTTGCTCGGGCGATGGCATTGCTCGCTCCTCGTTGGTCGGCGCTTCGCTCAGCTGCATGGCGAGACATAGAGAGACAACTTGCATCTCCCGGTTTCACTCGGCTGGGTGGACTCGCGGCTCTGGGCTCTCTCCGAAGTCGTTCGCTCGAATCTCAACACTCAGAGGGAGTTTTACCGTGAGATTGTCATTCGCATTTGTCATTCCCCGCTATGTCCGTTCGATGGGGGGAGCAGAGGCGCTTTGCGCGGCACTTGGACGAGCGCTCGTCGCTGATGGGTGTCAGGTTACCATCCTCACTACCTGCGCGGCAGACAATCGCACTTGGAACAACGAGATGCCTGCTGGCCCGTTTTTTGAGGATGGACTGAACGGAATCCGCTTTCCTGTTGATGAGCGTGATCTCGACAAATGGATTCCGCTTCAGATACGGTTGTCAGAGGGGCATCCTTTGACGATTGATGAGCAGCTCGATTGGTTGGCCCACAGTGTAAACAGTAGGGGGCTAATAGCTTACCTTAACGAATTGGGGCGAGGTTTTGACGCGATCTTCTTTGCTCCATATCTCTTTGGCACCACTTTTTGGGGTTCGCAGGTCATCCCGGATCGCTCAATCATCATTCCTTGTCTGCACGATGAGCCGGCTGGTTATTTGCCGGTATTCGGTGCGATGTTGCGGGGAGCACGAGGGGTAATCTTCAATGCTCATGCGGAGGGGGAACTTGCTCAGCGACTGCATGGCGCGCTTCCCAGCGGAGTTGTCGGTATGGGATTTGAACCTATATCGGAAGAGTTAGAGACGAAGCTTGAACCTCCTAATATGGCGGGCCTGCGCCCAAACGATAAGTATCTTCTTTATCTTGGAAGGAAAGAGACCGGAAAAAATGTACATCTTTTGATAGATCTTTTTTGTGGGTGGAAAAGTTCAAGCGCTGTGGCTGGAGAAACGAAGCTCGTGATCTGTGGTGGTGGTTCGTTTTCCGATCTTCACCGCCCTCACGTCCTCGAACGGGATGACGTTGTCGACATCGCTCACGTCTCCGAATGCGACAAGATGCGCCTTCTGAAGTATGCGCGTGCGCTCGTGCAACCATCGACCAATGAATCTTTTTCTATCGTCATGATGGAAGGTTGGCGGCTCGGGGTTCCTTCAGTTGTTCATGGTTTGTGCCCTGTGACCCGTGATCATGTTCTTCGGTCGGGAGGAGGACTCTATTTTTCAACTGCTGATGACTTTTTCGCAGTAATCGATCGACTTATTACTGATGAACCTTTGAGTCGAGCGCTTGGTGATTCAGGGCGAGCTTATGTTGATTCTGAATACAGTTGGGGGGCGGTTATTAGGAGATTTTACGATACCGTCGAGCTACTTTTTGGAAGGGAAGCGACCCTTCGGGAGGGGCGTTAAGGGACCTTCAGAGATAATCCTCTACCCCTCTCTGATAATGTCGAAAAAAATTTTCTCGAGGGTTTAGTATGAGTGGATATCGCGAGAATATGGCGACTCTCGTCAAGCAGCTGAATGAGCACGGCTACCGATACTACGTATTAGCTCAGCCGACTATCAGCGATGCTGAGTACGACAGAAAATATCGTGAACTTGAGGTCCTCGAGAGGGCTCATCCCGACGCGATTTTCGCCGATTCACCAACGCAGCGGGTAGGGGCGAGTCCCGTTGCGGGTTTTCAGACGGTTCGGCACCGAGAACCGATGCTCTCCCTAAATAATGCGATGAATGAGGGAGAGATTAGAGAATTTCATGAGCAGGTGCTTCGATTTCTTGAGCGAGAAGGGGCGTCTGAGGTCATCACTGCGCTCTCGTATACGGTGGAGTTGAAGTTCGACGGAATCGCTCTTAGCTTGACGTATGAGGATGGATTGCTCGTGCAGGCACTCACCCGCGGTGACGGTGAGTCCGGAGAACAGGTGCTTGCTCAGGTAAAGACCGTCCGTACCATTCCGTTGCGGCTTCGGGGTGAGTTCCCCGAAAGACTGGAAGTGCGAGGAGAAGTGGTTTTGCCTCGTGAGCACTTCGAGCGACTTAACAATCAGCGAGTCGCTGCGGGAGAGCCCCCCTTTGCCAATCCGCGAAATGCAGCAGCTGGCAGTTTGCGACAGCTCGACCCATCGATCACCGCACAACGTAAGCTAGCGTTTTTTGCTTACGGCGTCATTGGCGTGGCAGAACAGGGACATAATGCAATCCTCGCACATGCGCGGGAGTGGGGGTTTCTCATCTCTCCCTTCATTCGAACTCAGTTGACGATTGAAGGCGTAGTAAAGGCGTTCGGGGAGGCAACGGCGCTTCGTGCAACATTCCCATTCGATATTGATGGGATCGTCATTAAGGTCGATCCGACCTCGCTTCAGGCAATCCTCGGGACCCGACAGCGATCCCCTCGATGGGCTGTGGCGGGGAAATTCCCTCCTGTTGAGGAACACACCGTGCTTCGTGATATCTCCCTCCAGGTCGGACGCACGGGAGTCTTAACTCCAGTGGCAGTTCTCGATCCGATTCGGGTCGGTGGAGTCACCGTATCACGAGCAACATTGCACAATTTTGATGAGATCGAACGGAAGGGATTGTTAATCGGGGATACCGTTGTGGTGCGACGGCAGGGAGATGTCATCCCAGCAGTGATCGCGCCGGTGGTGGCTGCTCGTAACGGTGATGAGCGCCATTTCATTCCGCCGAGTAATTGCCCAGTCTGTGGTTCTGGTATTATTCGGGACCGAGAGGCAGCGGCGATGCGATGCCCAAATCGGTTGTGCTCAGCGCAGTCGTCTGCTCGAATTATCCATTATGCGAAGCGTGAAGCCGCTGATATCTCCGGACTAGGAGAAAAGATGGTCGCACTTCTCATGGAGCACGGCCTTGTTTCCGATGTGAGCTCGCTCTATGACTTGACCATCGCGCAGCTTGAGGCACTTCCGCGGATGGGGCAGCAGTCAAGCGGTAATCTGGTTACTGCGATCGAGAAAAGCAAGACAATATCGCTCGAGCGATTTATCTTCGCTCTCGGTATTCGGCATGTAGGTGAGCGCACGGCCCAAGCGCTTGCAACGCATTATGGCTCTCTGCAAAAAGTGCGGGATGCTACCGTTGATGAACTGATATCGATACCTGATATCGGTGAAGAGACTGCATTTGCCATCTCTGAGTTTCTCTCGGATCCGAGTGAGAGGGAATTAATAGATAGACTTCTCTCGAGAGGCGTTCAGGTTCAGGAGTCAGAGCGAGTATCGAGGACAAGTGAAGGTGAGACGGCTGGTGGTGGGGCTCTCAAGGGACTTACCTTTGTCGTAACCGGATCTCTCCCCTCGTTCACGCGCACAGAAGTTGAGCGATTTATTCAGCATCATGGCGGAACAGTATCGTCATCGGTGAGCAAACGGACATCATACCTCGTCGCGGGAGATGAGGCGGGCTCGAAGCTTAAAAAAGCTGAAGCCCTCGGGGTTTCGGTCCTTAATGAGGCTGGTTTACGAGCGATGGTTGAGCGAGGCGAGTACTGAAATGAGAGCAAGCATCGTTACGAGAGGTGCGATTGAGCCTATTTGAGGTACTCCTCTGGGCTTTGACTTGCAATCCATTATCGAGATGCGTTGATTAAGGCCAATCGAAAAAAACTGTCAGGCCTGTGCGAGTCCTCCAAGGATAGGATGTGAGGGCTTATTTTCAAGACTAGCCCCGGTTTTTCCCCTCGCGAGCCTTCAACCTTATCGATACGTTCCGCAAGCTCTCTTTCGATTCCCTGATTCCATCCCCAATCGCTAGAAATCGCCTCTCACCCTGCTCCTTCACACCGATAGTCACCAAAGCTCAGAAACGGTCACACCGAGGTTACCTCCTCACCTTTGGGATAGAGCCACCCTTACTCCTCCCATATTCTACCCCCTCGGGACGAAAAATCTCCCCTTGCGGCCCCACCGGGAGACAGGTATTGACTCTGAGGTCCTCGTCCTCTCCACCGTTTTTTTTACCTTTTGGCAAACCATCGTGTTCAACAGCCGCCGACTTACGCCCGCACAAGCCCCACCCACTGGCGAGGAAATCCCGTCTGATGGCGAGCTGGTGCGGGCTGCTCAGCGGGGAGGGCGGGATGCTTTCGCTACGCTCGTCGGTAATCATCAAGGGTATCTCTATCGCCTGATTTGGCGACAGGTTCGAAACGATGCGGTTGCGGAGGATCTCACCCAGAGCTCTTTTCTCCGCGCCTTTCGGAGCATTGACACCCTCCGGCAACCGGAGCAGTTCAAAGGGTGGCTCGTCCGTATTGCCCTGAATGTTACCCACTCTTGGCTTGCCTCGCGGAGTCACAGAGAAACTCTTCATGAGGATATCGACCAGATTCCACTCTCCGACCCAAGTTCCCCAGATTCAGGGCTAGAACTACGTCGTATTTCGTCCGAATTAGGAAAACTGGAGAAGAAATACCGCGACGTCGTGGTCCTCTGTATTCTCGAGTCATATAGTTATGCGGAGGCTGCTGACATCCTTTCGATTCCGTCCGGTACGGTCGCTTCTCGATTACATGTCGCCCTTCAAATCTTGAGGAGTCAACTCCGTGAGCGATAGAAGACAAAAATGTCAGACGGGCGACCTCATCGACCACCTATTAGGAGAACTCCCGGAGGCTCGGCGCGAATCGCACGAAAACCGGCTGCTCGAGGACCCTTCCCTTGCGCACGAACGCGATGAGATCGCCTCGCTCATCACCCAGTTACAGACCCTCAAACCATGCCCTCACGAGACGCCAAATGATGCCTCAGCAGTTCTGCGCCAATTATCTGCTGAGAAACGTAGGTCACATTTTTGGGAGCACCCCATCCTCACCCCTCTTAGAATCGGTTCGTCTATTACCGCCTTTGCTTGCCTCGTTCTGCTGGTATACCTTCCGAGGCTATACCTCAGGGGCCCGAGCACACCGGAAAGCACCGGATATTCACGAATGGCCCGCTATAACGATGATCGCGTCGCCGAATCGGCGGATGTCGTGCTCGTCTACATCAACGGCGCGTTCGGTGCTCTGATGATGGTCGGATTAGGGGTAACCTCGCTCATTCTCGCAGTAGTAGCGAGCAC
>OMIW01000050.1 GCA_900299205.1 Pseudomonadota bacterium | reverse complement strand
TCTTCTCTTAAATATCGCTTTCATTATCTTCCTGATCCCTCCCCCGCCAGCAGCAGCGCTCCCTTCCCTCACCATCGGTCCCCTCGGGCAGATCCGGCACGATGGAGAGCCCCTCTTTCCGTTCGGCTTTTATCACGTCTCGTGGAGTGCTCCGCCCGATGGTACTCCACGACTTACTGATGGCCTTCTCTCGGACATCGCTGCAATCGGAAACGATCATTTTTCTCTCGTGCACGTTACCGTCGACTCCTCGCCCTTTGCACCTCTTGCCTTTGCGCGGGCGACAATGGCACAGATGATGGTAATTGGCGAGCTGCAGACAGGGTGGTGGAACGGTGGTGAAGCGGCGCGTGTGGCGCGTGATGCGATCGCACAGACGCACCCTTATCGCGCGGTTGTCGCATGGAACATTGGCGACGACATCAATTGGCATGATGAGAGGCGGGGACTGCCCCTGTCCCCCGAGGCACTTCGGAACCGAAGGGCCCAGATGCGGAGATGGTCTTCAGAAGCTCTGACCTATGCATCAGGAGTGGCACTTGATGCCAATTCGCAGGGGAAAGCCCGTCCCCTCAGCGATTATCGCGATACCGCCGACATCCTCGGCTTTACGAGCTATACTATCGGGGCAGGCTCGGGCGTGCCCGAAAAAGATGCCCTCGAACAGACGTTCAAGAATTATGCCTCGGTTGCCGCCGCATTCACCGATACCGATCAACCCCTCATCGCTATTCCCCAGCTCTTTGCGTTCCCAAGCCACTCGCAGCCCACCATCCATGAATTGCGGAATCAGGTATTCGCCGCCCTATTGAACGGATTCGATGGTGTCCTTGGTTATCCGTATTACGCGCAGGAGGAATCAGGAGAGGTATTACTGCCACAGACAAATCCCGAGCTTCTCGCCGGGATGCGACATATCCGCGATGAGGTTCTGCGCTGGAAGCGGTGGTGGCTGTTCGGGGAGCGACAAACTATTGAGATGAAGCAGCCACGGCTGCACGGAGCCCAGTGGCGACTCGGAGGGGAGTGTTTGATGGTGGTGGTGAATACGGATCGGGAGCGTAGGGCTACGATAGGAGAGAGAGGGGGGCAGGGCCGGTTCGATATTGAGGCAGAGGGAGTTGAGATCCGACGCACTCAGTGTGGATCATAAGAGGCCACCTTCAGATCATACCACGAAGAATGCCGACATAGATATCTCGGAGAAGGGATATGGATGCCACCTCCACAAACTCATCAGGGCCATGCATATTTCCATGAGGAACTCCGAATTCTATCGTCGGCACCCCCGCTACCGCAATAAAGCGCGCATCGCTCGTCCCCCCATCACAGGTAACTTGAGGCGTCACGCCACTCAGGTCCTTGATGGTCTGGACCGCACACGCCACTAATTTCGCATTTCGACCAGTGGAGTTCGGCCCACCATCGGCCTCTTTAGTATCTGTCAGATACGGAGATGTTCGCCTGATGATGCAAAGGGTATGGGGAACCCCCGTCTGCGCGAGTCTTGCTTTTATCTCTGATTCAACATCATCAAGGCATCGCCGAGGCGAGGATCTCGTGTCAAAGCTGATGGTAACATTCCCGGGAATGACGTTGCTCGCTGAATTATCAGACGCGATGTTGGTGATCGAAAGTGTCGTTGCAGTTCCTCCACTGGTATCGTTCCACGGTGCACCCAGGGCTTCAATCACAGACGGAAGACGATGCACGATGTTGGGTGTCATCTCCGCATACGCAGCATGACCCGCTTTCCCATGCAGCGTTACCGACCCAACGATACGGCCCCGACGACCTATCTTCAAGCAGTCACCGAGTACCTCTTTTGAGGTTGGCTCACCCCCAATGCAGAGATCGAACACATACGATTCTGACTCCAGTAATGCCGGCATGCCCTCCGATGTGGTCTCTTCATCACCTGGAATAAAAATAGTGGAATACACCCCTTCGCTTGCCAGCTCATGGGCTGCAAAAACCATCGCGGCAACGCCACTCTTCATGTCGGCGACTCCCCTGCCATACAGTCGCCCACTGACCTCCTCTCCTCCGAGGGGTGCATAACTCCAGCCGGCCCCAAGGGGGACCGTATCGTAATGACCGACAAATGCGACTCGAAGCTTCGGCGATGATGATGGACCAATCGAGCAAGCGAGGTGTTGATTGTGACCGGTAAGAATTATCCTCGTCTCAAATCCCATCGTGCGGAGCCATGCAGAGAACTTCGGCATGAACGATGGATCTACCTCATCGGTGACCGTATGATAAGAGGAGAGTACCCGAGCGAGTTGTTCCGGGCCTGCAATTGCACTCGATTCAAAGTCCAGATTGAGGGGCTGCGTATTCATCATACCTTGAGATAAAGAGCTGCGTTTTTGGGTACCTCCGCGAGCCGCGTGTCGGAAGCATCTTTTTCAAGAAGGAGTATACAGTCGATGCCGAACTCTGCCGTCTTCTGATACACCCCACCCACGGCGACCCTCCCCCGTGGAATAACGGGGATTGCATAAAAGGTATCGCCTATCGCCATATACCGTGGCTCCACCTCAACACCCGTTCGGAGGTCAAATATCTTCTTCCCCGAGGCCATAATGACCCCGCTTGCGATGACGGACCCTTCTTCTATGATGCCGCAGATTTCGCAATTGGCACCAACCCGGACATTATCTTCAATTATCGATGGAAGCCGTCCCGTCGGCTCAAGGATTCCTTCAATACCGGAGCCCGCGCCAAGCTTCACTCCCTTTCCAACCTGGGCCCCCGTGGCCACACGAGCCCCTCCGTCGATCATCACCCCGGCTCCGTCAACATAGGCACCGATATTCACAATACCTCCCGGCATTATCGTCGTGCCACTCCCAATATATGCTCCCTTTCGAACGAAACAACCAGGAATGAATCTCACTCCCGCACGGTCAAAATCATCCTGAGTCCATCCCTCGGTCTTCAGGGGCACTTTATCAAAAAAATAATCACCGATCTTCATCATCGGAAATGCGGAGAATCCCCCATTCATAGCCGCAACACCGTATTCCTGAGTCACCCAGGATGAAGCACCTGTGAGCGAGATCCCCTCAGGCCCCGTGGCGTAGTGCCACATCCGTTCAGCACACCGAATAAGACCTCGGTCGAGAAGATCCACCCCCTCCTTTTTTTGCGATTGCGACGCAACGCCCGAGACGATGGCAGAGAGAAGATCATCTGATGCCGTTACCCGCTCGACGGTGAGCATTTGATGGTCTTTAAGGGCTAGGAGAAGATCGAGCGTCGGGTGCATCCCCGGCCTTGCCTTCGCTTCCGGGAGCAGAGGAGCAAAAATCTCAAGACATCCTGCGAGTCCTCGGTTGGTAAGGGCGTCACCGTCAGCGAAATGGGATATCGCTCGCAGCGACATCGCCTGCCCGGGCACGTTTGCAATAACCCGAACCAGCTTCCCCTCAAAGAACAATTTAATAACCGCTACGTCAGAGGAGGGTTTGGTAAGACGGCTCAAGAGGTCGTGGCATTTTGCTTCGTGTTCGTTTGATTTCATAGGTAACACCACTTTCTTAATGGTTAAAAATAAAGAAATTGTGCCCCGTTGTGGAGGACACAGGGCCCTATCCGACGAGAAAAAGCTACTTCAGCATTCCCTCGCCAACCCCTCACAAATCTCCCGATACACCGCCACCGCCTCAATCACCTCATCCACCGCCACCCATTCATTATCGGTGTGCGCCTGAAGTATAGAGCCAGGCCCGTACATTAACGGCACGCCGAGCGGCCTCAAATGAGCAACGTCGGAACCGTATCCGACGTTACACTCAGGAGCCCCGTCTGGGACATGGAGGTGCTGGGGATCAGAAGCGGTTAATACATGCATCGTACCTCGTCCCGCGATTATCTGAACGAGGCGGTCAAGAATCGAGGCTGCATCAGTTGCTACCCGAACCATGATGACCGCTGATGCTTTATCGGCGAGCACATTAGCGGCCTTGCCACCCTCGATCTTACCGACATTCACCAGCGTTTCACCCACAATCGGATCACGGGGCCACGGTTCTTTCAAAATATCGGCCAGCACTGCGATGAGGTCGTGCACTGCTGAATGGCCCTCCTCGGGATAGCCCGAGTGACACGATATTCCCGAGCACGACACCTCAACCATGCACAATCCACGCTGAACCCGAACGAACCGATTCTCGGTGGGTTCACCGTTAATAAAGAACGCGCGGGGGGACAGCGTCGCAGCAGCCGCTTTTGCTCCATCACTGTCAGTCTCTTCTCCCACAACCAAGAGGAGCGAGGTATTACGGTGACCCGCATCACATAATTCGCCTAGTGCCCTGAACATCGCCGCCGCGATACCCTTGGTATCACACGCTCCTCGCCCGTAGAGCCGACCCTCCGCAACCCGCGGTTCTGGGCCTCCAGGCACAACATCAACATGGGTGGTTAGCACGATTGGTGTATCGCGATGCTCTGGGGCTATGAGAAGGTCGTACCGCCCCGAACGATACCGCGGGTTGTCCACCGGAATTCTCGTTACCACAAATCCACGCTCTTCCGCGAGCCGTTCAAGAAAGGAAAGCACCGCATGCTCCTCCCCCGAGGGTGAGGGAATCCGGATCAGTTCGAGCGCGAGAGAAATGACGGGGTGAGTCATAGGTAATACAGAGTGAAAACGTCTCGTAGAGAGAGCATAGGGCCATTGGAGCTCCTGGTCAAAGTCGTGATAGGATACGCCTTTCAAGGCCGCAAAAGTCAGCTTGACGGTGGGAGTGGGTTCCGTATGCTACAGAGATACCCGATCCGACGCTCTGAGCATCTTGGGACGGTGTCAAAAGAACTGGGATGGTAATACCAGTTAAGCTCGCGGGAATTTCGCCGAAGTGAGGGGGCCCTACCCCATACCCGAGCATCGCCCGAGCTATTTTACCAAGAGATTGTTCGGTGGGAGGGACGGCAGACTCAGAGGGGGTAGGCACTCTTGGACTGCCTCTCTCACTAAGAAGATGTTCGCCGAAACAGAGAATATTTTCCCCAGAGAACCACGAATGAACGCTCATGAACGCAGCCCATCTCCTATTCGAATCACCTCCATTCTGCGAGATGTATTGAAGGCTCCATTCAGCTTGATTGCATCGGCGATTATCCTCACCGTCGCACACGGCGCAGATTGCTTTGCTGCTGAAAAGTGGGAAGGTAAGGCCACAAATCTGAAGGGGGACTTTAATTAGGGAAAGGTTACTTTCACCGTCTCCGGGTCGAGAATCAAAAATCTTGAGATAGAAGCCGTCACCACCTCTGGGTGCGGAGGTTTTAAAAACGTGATTGTGCCCTCGGTAAGGATACGCAAAACGCGATTTTCAGCATCTTATCGGCCAATTCCTGGTATTGATGATATTGTCCGAGTGTCAGGCACTATCAACAAGGGGAAAGCGAAGGGAATCTTTTCGGAGGGCCCCCTCTGCGTAAATGCCGGTAAATTCAACGCAAAACGGATCAAATAGGATAGCTAGGGGTAAGATGATTCGACCGTCAAATCAACCCCTGCAATCTTAAGACCCTTTGAGTTAGGGTTCAGGGGAAGGGGAAGATTAAAGCGACCGAGGGACTGCACAACCGAGAGAACAGTCGCAGGTTGATAGCAGACGGGTTAATAGAGGACAGGTTGATAGAGAAACTGGGTGTGAGGGACCCCGAAGAGCTCCCTCACACATTCAATCAACCTTCAACGACCTCCCCCGGTTAGCCGCTCGACCAATCGATCGAACGATTGGATGGAAAAGATAATCCCATCGTACAGGACATGCACGACTATCGCGGCAGGAAGACCCCACGTAAGGGTTAACTAATAGAAGTGAAATCCCAATACCCAGCTGTTCAAGAGCCCCAAGAACCCCTGATATGCGTGGCCGTTACGAAATTTTCCGTTGATGGTCAGCAAAGCTAGCCCTACTGCCCAAATTTCGGGATTAACAAGCCACTGGCTCAACGTCCCCATTGTGATGACGTTGAATACTGGGCCAATCAGGTAAAGGTAAAACCATTTAAGAATGCCCCCGGTCAGAAGATCGCACACGGGCGCCCACATTATCCCCCGTAGCCATGTGACCCTCTCCGGCCCCATGAGGTAACCCACAAAACCCCCGAGGATAAAATTTGTTATCTTCACACTCGCTATCGAGAGCATGAAAAATAACCACCGAAATCGGATCTCCTCCGTCACACCTGCAAGAAGTGAGACGTACCAACCCGAAATCAGAACCCCCCCGGCATCCCGGTTGTCCTCAGCAGAGTTTCGGGTGAAAGCGGCCACGAGGGCGGTGAAACCTGCACCCCACATAAGTACAGGGAGCCCTGCTTTCAACCAGTCCATTACCGCTCCCTTCGCTTCCCAAAGAGAATTCAGGGAGAAAGGACTGAACAGAGGTGGCCAGAGGTGCCAGAGGACAGATGTCCACAGGAGGCACCCGACGATTACGACGGCAACCCGTGTTGTCTCCATCATCAGGGCTTCGGGCCGCATGGCGGACCGGAGCTTGTCGGACGAGAGGCGAAAAACCCGCCCACGACGGAAGTGAGTCATTCTTCATCAGAATTTCCTCCATTATGAGGCATCGAGCCAGAAAAGCAAAGCAATCGCGTCAAAGCGCAATTCGTCGAGAATTTCTCCCGGACGGTCGAGCAATCCTCTCCTGCCTGGAGTCCGGTAAGCTGTATGGGCCCTAGTTCGGACCTCGAACCAATCAATTCCGAGATCTTTCCTGTCAAGTTGATTACGCAATCCCCACGATTGTCAGAAGGATGGGATTTTTCTGTTAGTCAAGTCACCGGCACCCCTCCCTCGGCACCTCCCAGGAGTGGTATATGCACGGAAGTTTCCTCAGATAGTACAGGCTGCTCCGCGAGACCCCTAACTCCTTGGCGGCTTGGGCCTTATTACTGCTTGCGCTGGCCACGGCCACCTTTTTTTTCCCGTGAGCTCTCGTACACGAGCTGCCCTACAAGACGGTACAGTGCCTCGTTCTCACGATGCAATCGGCTCAGCGTGAGAACGTCACTACTTGCAGTCACCTCCCGCTTCAACCACGTCCGAACCGTCATCTCGCTGAGCCCGTAGCTCGCAGCCACCTCTCGGACCTTGCCCCCAGAGCGAACCTTGCCGAGTACTTCTTCCTTAAATGCCTTGTCGTATCGCTTTGCCATCGTTACTTCCTATCAGTTTGAACAGGAAGTGTCTAAATTTTGGGGGTCATATCAAGTCGAGCTGAAACAAGTTCTCGTAGGAAAAGAAATAACCTCACCGAGCGATCTACAATTGGCGATATGGGAGAAGTGTTCTGTTCCATCAAGGTCTTTCACAAACTGAATCCGATAATTACTTGAAAACACTATCACATTCTGTAGCATTTATAAATCATAAGCTCATTGAGTAGGAGCTATCGAATTTGGCTCAATTGAGCCGAAAACAGCCTAGGTTCGAGATCCGACGGCGACCTAGGGTAAGTTTGAATGGTTTACCTGCCTGTTGACAGTAAAATCACCCCCCAAAAAATGCCGTCCCGAAAAACCTTCATCCTGGCAACGCCTCTAGAATGGAGTTATGGGAGAGTCTCCCAAGAATATTGGGAGAGCCCTTCAACCTTCAGCAACCTTTCCTACTGTCGAAGGTTTCTATTAGAGCTATGATGGGACCGTGACATCCTTTCCCCTCCTTACTTATAACTGTGGAAACGACAATGCACACTGAGCTAGAGGCCCGTTTTTACCGTTCGTTTATCTCACCCGGCGATCTTGTCTTTGATATTGGCGGTCACCAAGGTGATCGGACTCACCTTTTCGATTACCTCGGCGCGCGCGTTATCGTGCTCGAACCTCAATCTGCTCTCGCCTCACACCTCATTA
>OMIW01000049.1 GCA_900299205.1 Pseudomonadota bacterium | reverse complement strand
GGTAGGAGTCGTCGTGGCTGTCGGGCTGGGGGTGGGAGTTACGGTTGGCGAAGCGGTTGGCGTTGCAGTGAGGGTTGGTGTCGGAGTTCTCGTGCTCGTAGGACTCGCCGTATGAGTGGCGGTGGCGGTCGGAGTTTGGGTGGCGGTCGGAGTTCGGGTGGCGGTAGGTTCGGGGCTTGGAGTCGCCGTCGCAGACTCAGCGGTAAAGATGGTCGGTTCGTTTCCTCCGACGACGTTTTTGAGAGTTATTGACCCATTCCCGTTCAGTTGAATCACCTGGTCAGTCGTTCCTGTTTGAATCGAGATGTCCTGACTGGAGAATTCTCTGATGTCTACACTGTCAGCTGCGGAGGCTCCCCAGATCGAATCGTTTCCGTTCGGCAGACCCACCTTATAGCCTCGGATGGTATTTGAACTATCGTTTAGGTATACCGTATCATTGCCAGGCGAGAGTACGACATCTTCAATTACGACGCCGTACGCAAGAGTGGTTCCTGAGTCGATCTGATTCCCCGAAGATTTGTAATCTGCTGCAAGGGACACTGCCCCTCCATCGCGGATATCCACTCTTGTTGCCGTACCTGCAGATATCGCCGAGATATCGATAGAGTCCCTTCCTCCAGAGTCCCATAAAATATTTTTAAATGCGCTGTACGGGTCGGTATAAAATGTCTCTCCTCCGTTCTCGATATAGGTGTCGAGTCTGCTCCCGAACGTATAAGTATCATTCCCTTCGTTATAAGGACGTGCTCCGTAAAGATATTGGAGTGTCTTTATGTCGTACCGCATAAATGTTGCCGGCTCATCAAAATCAAAAGTATAAGTCATCGCTGTATTGGTCTGGTGATCGTCTCCTGTCGCTAATGCGGGAGTCTCAAATGAGTGTTTGAGGCCGAGCGCATGGCCGAGCTCATGAACAAGGGCAGTGAATCCATGGCTGCCATAACTCTTTTGGAAGCTGTTCGTCCCCTGAGTGGGTGAATCGTAGGTGTGAAGGAGATAAATATCGCCGTCGTCCGGTCCCCCGCTTGGGTAATAGGCGTACGCATAGTTGGGTAGCGTCGACCGAACAATCCGAAGATCACCCGAGTTTGTCTCGCCAAAATCTATTTGAATGAAACGGCTGACATCAAGAAAGACCCGACGATAATTGTCTTTGGTCGCATCCGAGAGGGGGGAGAGACTAGACTCCGCATGAAAGCTGAAGGTGAGTGTGGTGGTGCCGACCGGCCATCGATAACCGGAGTAAAGGGAGTTGATTATTGGATCAAACGCCGCACCGGCGCCTACCAACGAGAATGCCCTTTTCGGAAGAGGGTTTGGATGATCATCATCGAATCGAATCTTGCGCTCGGCCTCGCAGAGCGGTTCTGCTTGAGCCACATTAAAGGGGAGTGCAAGGAGTAGTGAAAAGAAAGGTAAAAAAAATCGATGCATCGAAGGGGCGCTCCTTTTCGGTGGCCCCCTTGAAACGGCGAAAATATGAAAAAACTTGAGTGCGTTTTAAAAACTGCTTGAATATCGGGAGCCTATACCCCCTTCGTGAACTGACATTTCATCAACGAATATCATGCCCTCGAGTGTTTTCGAGGTATCCTCAATGAACTTCTGATGGTGCAGCGCTGCCTCTGAGAGCTTAACAGAGACGTTTCTCCTCGAACTTTCGACCGCTTCGACAATCATCGTGAGAGCCTGATTTGATACAGGTAAGACGACAAATGATGATGTACGCTCGATTATTTCGGTTGAATTTTCGACAAACGAGCGAGCCTCATTCCGAGCGCACTGAAGAACTTGCTCGCCGTGATTCTCTGCAAGTGAGAAGAAGGCGGTCAACGGTTTCATCACATACTCATCAAACTCATCGAGGGAGAATTTGTCTGCGAATTCCATCGTGGAGATTAATTTTTCCCCGGCGAAGAGGAGGGGATCCACGAGCTTCTCCCGAGCATCCCTGTTGAAACCTTCAATTATTTTTTGAGCCTCCTGCCGGAGGAAGTTAAGGGCAACTGAAACGGTAAGTGCATCGTTAAGGGTCTCTCGAACGAACGATTTTTCTGGCAATGAGGCGCTAATTTTAGCAAAAATAGCTGCGTAACCATTCTCCGGAGACTCGCCATTACCCAAAAGTTCAGTGAAGGATTGTATGGTGGCCTGAAGGGATCTTTGGAGGAAATCGCTCGCCTCTCTATCGACCGGCTTACTCTCTGAGAGTGGCCCGGATTCCCGCCATGAAAACGAGATTTTCTCTAGTCTCTGATGCCAAGCCAGTGATGCAGTTGGATTCAGGGAGTAATCGGGTCTTGGGAGTGAACCTAATTGAGCCATATCGAAGTCTGTCGAGGTTGCAGAGTCACTCCCTACTTCTCGTAAGGGCATGTCTCATCAAAAATTTGTTACACATCCAACAGCAGGGGCCTTTTACTAGGTCCTTTATCCCTCCAATCAGGATATTTATCCGGCCTCATCGGACCGGAACGATTCTGATTGGCCTTATTTTAGGTGCTCTTATGCCTTAGCAACCAGAGGAGATGTGATAAGAGGCAAGATAACTTTAATCTAACTAAAGTTTTGAGAACTAGTTTCATTTTGAACGCCAAAAAAGTCCATTATCGCAAAAAGTAGCAGCTCGATTAATGGTCGTATAATCAGCATGTTAGGAGGACTAGCTGCAGATTTGTGGAAAAATATGCGGAATTTCAAAAGAGCGAGGGATAATACGAAGAGAGCAGATTTTTTTCATAACATTGGCTTATTTCACGGGGGTGGAGACAAGTCTGATACAAATGGCTGCAATCTTGGAGGGTTGGTCTTGACTGGCGTTCAATATACCCTGTACCTAAAGTGGATGAGATTTTCTGACCGGTTGGGGGAACAGCTGAGAGTATTGAAGGAGAGGGCGATGCGAACTCAGGGGATGAGGATATTTACTATCGGTATTGTTACGGCACTCACGCTTCAGTGCGTTGCTCAAGGAGCGATAGCCGATGCAGGTGCCCTGGATTCTCGGTCTCCCGGTGGGGATAGCGGGGGAGTCGAAGAGGTCGAGGTGATGAGCGATGAGTTCGGCGAAGTTGAGTCAGCGCCGCTTGAGGTTTCGGATCCGATTGAGCGGGTCAATCGAGGAGTCTTTTGGCTCAACGATACCTTGGACGTTTATCTGCTCGAGCCGGTTGCGAAGGGCTACGATGCGTTGGTACCGGATATCATTCAGGAGGATTTAGCCCATTTCTTTGATACTCTGCGATTTCCAATCTACCTCTTTAGCGATTTGATTGCGCTTGATGGCGAACGGGCGTGGATAGATACGGCTCGATTTACGGTCAATAGTACCATCGGTTTTTTCGGTTTTTTCGATGTTGCGCATGATTTTGGATTGGAGCGAAGAGCTACTGATGCTGGGGTAGCATTCGGGAGGTGGGGAATCCCAGAGGGGCCTTATGTCGTCCTTCCGATCCTTGGTCCATCAAATCTTCGTGATACTGCCGGGGAGGTGTTCAATTTCTTTCTTGATCCTTTGGCGGCCGTGCAGTTCTCGGAGATGACCTGGAGAACGAAAACGGTCATCTCATCAGGCGCAGGTACAGGACGTGTTATCAATCGTCGGTCTCAAATGATACCGAACGTCCGGTCAGCCAAAGAGGCATCACTTGATTACTATCTCTTCGTTCAGTCTGCTTACACCCAATACCGTCGTGGATTGGTTGCTGGAGAGAAGAGTGCCGATAGGGCGCTTTTCGATACCCGGATTGATGATTAGAACTATACAAAAGGCCTCTCGTGCAGATATCTCCAAAAGTGGTACGAGACCCTTTTCCTGAATGTAGAACCGAGGGAGAAAGAAAATGGTGAAGTTTCGGGGATGGTATCGGGGAGAAAAACGGTGTGAGGTTGAGCATAGCGACTCGGGGAGTCGACTCATGACGGTAGCACCGAAGGATAATAATGGCGACGGCTCGACCTTCTCTCCAACTGATCTGTGCACGGTCTCTCTCGTCACCTGCATGATGACCGTGATGGGGATTGTCGCCGATCGTAACGGTTTGGAGCTATCAGGAAGTTGGTACTCATTTGAAAAAACGATGGCAAGCGACCTTCCTCGTCGAATTGCAGCTATCTCCGCAGAGATTCATCTCCCGGGATTCCTTCTCCCCGAACAGAGGCACTTGCTCGAGCGTGCGGCCCTCAATTGTCCGGTTTATCATTCCCTTGCGGCAGAGCTAAGCAAGGAAGTTGTATTCGTTTATGATGTCGTTTGAAGGGGCTCGTTCTCCCCAAGTGTGCGAGCTGATACCACGGCCAAAACCTCTCGAGCGAGATCGTGTAGCTTATAAGGTTTTTGCAGGATGGAAACGTGAGATAAGTTGAGGAGGTTTCGTGAGGGTGCACCTCGATCAATAATCATGATTATCGGGATGTGAGGGCTTTGGAGATGAAGAGCTTCAAGGAGTTGATTATTGGTGCTGTCGGGCAGGTCTGCTGAGCAAACTATCGCAGAGACTTGCTGACCATTTGCCAAAATGGCGAAGAGTTCGCTCGCTGACGCGGCGGTAAGAGTTCCATACCCAAGTTCACTGAACATTGCTCCGATGATATCGCGAACAAGGGGATCGCCATCGACGACCAGAAGGGTTCCTGAACCTCGGAACGAGGCTGCGATTGACGAGAATGGGATTGTCTTTTGCCTCGTCTCTGCCACAGCAGGAAGGAGCACCCGAAAAGTTGAACCGGAACCAAGCTGAGAATCCACCTCTATGGCTCCTCCCAGTTTTCGAACGATACCGTAGACGGTAGCTAGTCCAAGTCCGGTGCCCTTTCCGATCGGTTTTGTGGTGAAGAACGGCTCGAATATTCGCCGCTTCGTCTCCTCAGTCATGCCGATACCGGAATCGGTTACACGAAGCTCCACCACTTCGGTAGTCTCTCCAGCGATGGTAGCTCGAAGGTGGTTCGGTATTTTTTTCGAGCGAGTGAGATAATGATATCGGGTCGATGCGCGTTGAGATTATTTCCATCTAATTCGCGTGCCTCCAGTACGGCATCGCGCGCATTCATGCAGAGATTTATGATGAGCTGATAAACCTGCGATGCATTTCCGATGAGCATCGGGATAGGATTCCTGATTTTCGTATCGATTGACACCGGAGTTGGTGATGCGGCTCGAACAACCTCGACAACCTCGCTAAGGATGGAAGTAATGTCGATTGGTCTGTTGCCAGCAGAATCCGATTGTCCTTCTGGTTCTCCACGACCGAACGATAGCAGTTGTCTAACCAATTCTGCGGCGCGAGAACAGGCTTGCTCGGTGGCGCTGAGGAGCTTCTCGTGAGACGGGAGTGTCTGATGTTTCAATAGATTGATGTTTCCGAGGATCGCGGTGAGGAGGTTGTTGAAATCATGGGCAATACCCCCGGCAAGTTGCCCGAGGGATTCCATTTTCTGAGCCTGGAACAGTCGTTCCTCTAATTGAAGCCTAATGGCATCGACCCGAATCTGTTCAGAAATATCTCTGACGACAAGAATGCCACCCACCGTCCCCCCCTCTTCATCAAGCATCGGAGCAGACTGGATTTCAACGGGTATTTCCTCCCCTTGATGAAGAAGAAGTCCGGTCTGGGGTAGGGGGCCGCTGGTGAGATTATCGGGGTCTTGACTAGGTAAGTAATGCAGATCCGGAATTACAGAGTACCGCTCGTGAGGATGGACTACCGATATGACTTCTGAAAGCAGTTTGCCGAGAATTTGTTCCGATTCGGCGTTGAGCAGTCGCAGTCCCGCTTGATTGATAAAATTTACGGTGGCTCTATTGTTAACGACGATCACGGCATCCGATAGACACCTGAGGATAGTGGAAAGTCGCCGTTCACTGGCCCGGAGTTTACGCTCAGCCTCATGTTTAACTATTCCGAGCTTAAGACTTGCGACGAGCTCGGGAAATACGACTGGTTTCATTACAAAACCGACGGGCTCAACCTTTTCAGCGCGGGCCAGGTCTTCGTGATCGGCGTGGGCAGTCAGAAAAATTATCGGGATGCTGAATTGATTACGAAGAGCGCTCGCGGTGTCGATGCCATCAATGTTCCCCTTGAGTCGGATGTCGACGACCGCAATATCTGGTCGTCGCGCGATACAGCTCTCGATCGCCTCGGCAGCAGATGATGGGGTACCCGATACCATGAAACCCTCAGATTCCAGAGCGCAGCGCAGTTCGGCTGCGATGAGCATTTCATCTTCGACCAGCAGAATAGTGGGGCCTGAGGGGGCAGGATAAAGTGAGGGCAGGCTCATCAGGAAAATCTCCGGCAGAGAGGAGGAACATCGATATGTTCCGCGATTAGGAGAAAGAGGACAATCAGAAGTTAAAGACAGGCTTTTCGACAGCTGTTTCTTTAATGCTCTGCCTCATTTTTGGGATAATTATCTTGCACAGCCTCGAGAGATAAGGGACGCTTGTAAGAAGGTGTTCTCCTATTTTGAGTGCCTCTAAAACAGTGGCCTTCCGCTCCCTTGATATCTTCGCTGAGGAGTCATGCTCAAATTGATTAAATCACTTTTTGGTCGCAAATCTGTAACTGATTCGATAGCAGTTGATTATGCGGGAAGGCCGGTTGGTCAGGAGGTGCTTGAGGCTGTGGTGAGGCTCCTCATTGAGATAACTCGGTCGGATAGTGATATTGCTGATGAAGAAGCGACCGCTATCATGGACGTTGTAATGACCTATTTCGCGGAGAGTGAGGAGCATATTCCCGCCCTATTAAGGCGGGTAGCCGATCAGACAAAACAGGGGGAAAATCTCAATGAGGTATTCGCCCTCCTTAATCAGACGTATTCTCCCGATCAACGGGTGCTACTTCTCAGCGTTTGCTGGCGTATCGTCATGGCAGATGGCGAGATTGCCCGATCCGAACGGAAGTTTGCCACGCAGTTGCGCTACAGGTTCCAACTCTCTGAGGATCAGGAGCGTGTGGCACGAGAACTTGCCGAGGGATAAAACTTAAGCGGTGTGAGAGTTGATTGGCACGGATAGTGTGGTTAATCTGGATCCCTTTGGAGACGAACAATGACGGAAAGAATTAACTATGCTTCAGGCTCACCTTGGGAGCCTCTCCGTGGGTTCTCTCGGGCCGTCCAGTTTGGGAATACCCTTGCGATATCAGGAACAACCGCCCAAGTCGCCTCGGGTGATGTGGTTGGAGGAAGCAGCTCTTACGCACAAACCAGATTTGCTTTGGAGCAGGTCAAAAAGATACTCGCGGGGGCGGGTTTTGCCCTTACTGATGTTGTTCGCACCCGATTAATGGTCACCAATCTCGCTGATTTCGGGGAATATGCCCGAGCTCACCACGAAGTATTTGAGGCCGTTCGCCCGGCTAGCTCCATTGTGCAGGTGGTTCGGCTTGTTGATCCCCGATTGCTTGTCGAGATTGAGGTGGATGCAGTTCGGGGAGTCAGTGGATGGTCATCTCAGCGATTGTCTCTCCATGACGGGCCGATGGACAAAAGATAGCCAATGGAGAGGTAATACAGGGCGATGCGCCACCGTAAGGGGGGCAGAGATTCGTTATTCTTTTTTTGTAGTGCCATGAATCAGAGAAGTGAAGGTTATTCTGGTAGCGATCCGCAACGGCTAGCTGCCGAAGTAGGTAATCGCCGCACATTTGCGATAATTAGTCATCCCGATGCGGGAAAAACGACCCTTACTGAGAAGCTTCTCCTCTATTCGGGCATGGTGAGAACCGCCGGTATGGTTCGAGGCCGAAAGGGAAGTAAAGCGACCAGCTCAGACTGGATGGGTATGGAGCAAGAGCGAGGTATCTCGATCACGGCGTCAGCGATGCAGTTCCCTTACAAGGGATGCGTGATTAATGTCCTCGATACCCCTGGTCACCAAGATTTCAGTGAAGACACCTATCGCACCTTAACCGCTGCCGACAGCGCCATTATGGTGATTGACGCAGCCAAAGGGGTTGAGGAGCAGACAAAGAAGCTCTTCACCGTGTGCCGGATGCGATCAATTCCGATTCTCACGTTTATCAATAAACTCGACCTTCCTGCCCGCGAGATGCTCGATCTTTTGCACGAGGTCGAGTCGGTTCTGGGTATTCAGTCATCGCCACTTAATTGGCCGATAGGGTACGGGCGGGAGTTTTCGGGAGTGGTCGATCGGCAGCGGGCGGTTGCACTTCTGTTTGAGCGTTCGGAAAAGGGAGGGACGCTAAAAGCAGGGGTTCGCGAGGTTCCTTTGAGTGAGCTCGGCGCGTATGTCGACAAACCAATACTCGATCAGCTCCATGAAGAGCTTGAACTTCTCGATATCGCCGGAAATAGCTTTGACCGAGAGAAATTTCTCGCCGGTGAATTAACTCCCGTTTTTTTCGGATCGGCTTTGACGAACTTTGGGGTTGAGCCTTTTTTCGATGCGTTTCTCGATTTAGCCCCTTTTCCTCGCTCGTATCAGGCTAAGGATCATGACGGTGAAGGAATTCTTGTGGATCCCGTGAAGACTCCCTTTTCTGGGTATGTCTTTAAGATTCAAGCAAACATGAATCCGAAGCACCGTGACAGCATGGCGTTTCTTCGGGTGTGCTCCGGCCGCTTCGAGCGGGATATGGTGGTGAAGCATCATCGGAGTGGCAAAGAGGTGCGGCTATCGCGCTCTTATTCAATGGTCGCCCAAGATCGGGACACGGTGGAAGATGCGTTTCCGGGAGATATCGTCGGCGTCATTAATCCGGGGCTGTATGCGATCGGGGACACGATATCGGCATCGGGAGGATTTAATTTTCTTCCGATGCCACAGTTTCCGCCGGAAGTTATGGCGCAGGTGCGTCCAAAAGATGTTCTCAGGCTCAAGGCATTCGAGAAGGGGCTCGATCAGTTGAGCAACGAAGGTGCCATTCAAATTATGCGATCATGGCAACATCCAAGCGATCCACCATTTGTTGCCGCGGTTGGAAAGTTGCAGTTCGAGGTGCTCGAATATCGGCTCCGCGAGGAGTATGGGGTCACGGTGGGCATTGATTTTCTGCCGTATAAATTTAGCTCGTACCTCAAGGGCGACCCCGCGACGTTGCGCAAAACGCAAGGGTCGTACCTCGCTCTTGATAAGGCGGGACGGGTGGTTCTGCTGTGTACCAGTGAGTGGGAGCGGAGGTTTGTCGGGGAACAAAATCCCAACCATGCTTTGGAGGATTTCCTCTCGTAGGGGGATGCTTCAGTCGTCTCTAATGTCGAGACCTGCCATCGTGATGGTCGCGACGCCTTCCCTGCTTACCCAACTTTGATGAGCGGTGCCCGTCGTGGTGCCGATGCTTTCGGTCCTCGTGTGCCTGGCTTGAGAGCCCCTGAGCGAGTCTCTGCTTCCTCTCTGGAAGGTGTCCGAAGTGGTTTTTATACCAGCTCGGGTCTATCTCCGTCGCTGAAAAGACAAAGTGCTGCATCTCAGATTCATCGGGGGTACTCCCATTTCCGATTCCGAAGGGGGCACCGACGACTAGTTTGGCCTCTTTGAGTACTGAATCTCTAGGCAGTTGTCGAACTCCCGATCCGTTGGTCCAACCATCACGAACTCGCCGGAACGCCGAATCAATCATCCCACTCCACACGCATTCGAGCACCTGCCGACGGTAGCTGGGCTCCCAGCTCATCGGAGCTCCATCGCGCGGTCCGGAGGTCTCCTCTGGAAGTTCAATTCTGTCCAGGAGGAGCTGGCGAACGGAGACAGCTCTTTCGATCTGCCGTTCTTTGACTCCGTGATTAATATACCAATAGTGAGCCCTTCCTTCGGCCTCATGAAAGATGGCAAGTTGCCCCAACAGGTCAGAACGGTCCTCCCCTCGAAACAACTTCTTCCACTCTCTCTCCATTCGTGGATCGGTCATACTCCCTGTTTCGAGAACCGCGACGATGTCGATAACTTCTCGCGTAATCCCAGGGAACTCCTCTTCTCGCCGAAGTGCCTCGGAGATCATAATTCCTGCACGCACATCGACGGGAAGCTTGACGACCTGCTTCCCGAGCTTGGTAATCGAGTGTTCACCTCGGTGGTCATGAATGATGCCCAGTTCAGCAAGCCGCTGATAACTTACCCGAACCTGCTCTTCGCTCGGTTGATGGAGGAGATTCATCGTCTCAATTGGGCGACCAGCGTGAAGCAATCTAAGAACGAGAGAGTCGATCGAGCTGCGTAGCAGATCCGGGGTGGGCTCAGCCGGAAGCTGGTCAATTGGCGTGGTTCCCAGATATACATAAGCACCCGGTTTATCTCGACCAACGCGCCCCATGCGTTGAGCGACGTCGAACTGGGATACCTCGGAGACGTCGAGAGCATTATCGTTGTATATCTGAGATATGCTTCGCTCGAGGCCACTATCGATGACAGTATCTACCGAGAGAGTGAGGCCTGTTTGGGCTATGTTGGTCGCAAGAATTACCCGAGGCTGGCCTCTATTTATGAAAGCTTCATCGAGTGCCTCGCGCGATAGTTCGCTGTGAAACGGAATAACGGCGGCTTCCAGCCCCATTTTTCGGAGATTGGCACTCATTCTCTCAATCTCCCGCTTCCCTGGTAGAAACACCAGTAGCTCTTCCTGTCGGGAAACTCGGTCCGTAATCTCCGCCTCAATTCGTGCGTAGAGGTCGAGCTTTTCGGATGCAATCGGTTCGGCGACTGTAACCGGAAAGGTTCTGCCCGGAATCTCCAAAACGGGAGCTGGTGCCCCGTCGTATCCCATGTAAGCTGCGATTGTGCCAGCATTCATCGTCGCGGACATCACCATTAACTTAGTACCCGGGTGCTCCTGTACATACTCGCGCGCGAGCGCGAGGAGCAGCACCATATTCGAGTTCATCTCGTGAATTTCGTCGAGGACGAGGACGTCAAATTGTCGCTTGTCGCGACCTGCCGAGAGCTCTCGGACAAGCTCGTATCCATCGGTGCAGAAGAGGATCCGTGTGTCGGCAGCCGAGTAATTTTTTTCAAGACCATGAGCGAAGCCAACGGTGCCACCGACGAGTTCTCCCATCTCCTCAGCAACTCGTTCAGCTGCACTGGTGGTTGTCACCCTTCTGGGCTGAGTAACGAGAACAGACAGACCCAGTTCTCCGAGTATTTGAGGTATTTGGGTTGTTTTCCCCGAACCGGTCTCGGAGGTAAGAATGACGATATCATTCGACTCCAGAAGCTCCCTTATCTGTGGCTCAAACTGGCGCACCGGCAGAATATCCGCAATTGTCCCTTGTGATGGAGCTGAGCGTATTGCAAGCGTCGTATGTGCCGTTTCAAAAACATCTATTTCAGAATGGATCAGGGACGGAAGGCGAGGGGATTCGTCAGGTCGTGCAGATTCGGGCGTTGGCACCACAGTAACTCCGTTGCTCGTAAGGGCACCGTTCGTCCGCAGGTTAATTGGTCGGACTCTCTGGTCTCGTGGACACGCAAAGGAGGTGTGATGAAAGGTGCCCTCGTTGTCGGTAACCCGTTAAACGGGCGAAACGGTAAAACAAAACTGGATCAAAAACAAGTTAAAACGGAAAATAAAGAGGCTACGTCATGACCACTATTCCATCCGCATCAGCGCGCCCGTGAATCATCGCTGCCGAGGAAAAGCTACTCCCCCACTGGCCACCTTTGTCGATAACTATAACCCCCCCGACTCCTCCTACTCGTGCATTTAAGAAAGCTATTGCAGTATCCGCAGCTGCCTGAGCATCTCGTCCCTCGTAAGCAATATATTCGGCAATTCGCTTGGCGAGGGTGGTTCGGAGAAATCCCTCTCCGTGTCCGGTAGCGGATACAGCACATGTTTCGTTTTCGGCGTACACTCCTGCACCAATAATGGGCGAATCACCCACCCGACCGAACTGCTTGTTCGTGATACCTCCTGTTGAGGTCGCTGCTGCGAGGTTTCCCGAACTGTCGCGTGCAACGGCTCCTACGGTCCCGAATTTGTGATCGCCGTATAAAGTTGGTCGGAAGGGTGTCGGATCGTCGTGATCGAGGGTGGTACGGTTCGCTTCTCTTGCTCGATGCCACTGAGCAATCCGGCGTTCGGTCAGGAAGTAATCATCCTCCTCGAACGGAGCCCCGATCAGTCTGGCGAACTCGACAGCACCGTCGCTGATGAGCATGACGTGCTCAGTGTCTTCCATCACCCGCCTTGCAAGCGATACTGGATTTTTTACCCCCCAAATTCCTGCTACTGAACCCGATCTAAGGTGAGTCCCCTCCATGATTGCAGCATCCATCTCGACACGTCCCTTGCTATTCAGCACGGAACCTCGACCCGCGTTGAATAGCGGGTCGTCCTCAAGAAGCTGTACGCACCGTTCAACAACAGAAAGGGCTGGCGCGCCATGAGCGAGAAGCGAACGACCCGCCGAGAGGATAGTGGCTAAGCTATCTGAGTAATCCTCCTTCTGAAGGATTTGCCCAGCACCGCCGTGGATCAGGAGTTGAAAAGGGGAGGATGCGACCATAGTGATTACATCTTGAAATAAAAAGGGGACGATGCAACTGCGTGCAAATGCCCAGATGCTCGGCTTACGGGTGCGCAATAGAAGTGCGCGATGGAAAAAGGGGGCAGGTAAGGGGCGAGGGAATGATCCGCCGTAAAGACCTCCCTTACCCTACCACAGAGGCGGCAAAGAGTCAGCAGAGGTGCTAATAAATGGGTCGCTATGGATTAAAAATGGCAGAAGTTTTGGCCAGATAAACCGATCTGGCGTATACTTCCGAAAGTTGTGACCTTTCTGCGGTTTCGACGTTTGTTGGTGTAAGGGGGGCACTGTCTCTATGGATTTATTACATGCTCACTCGTGGCGTTTTGCAATGAATAAAGTTGTGGCTAAGCGAAGTGAATTGGTGTTTTTTGCCCTCATGTGTCTCGGCATCATAGGTGCCATCCTCGGGATACCTAATTTCGCGGTAGCGACTGAGCAGTTACCTGGACTAGTATCGGGTGGAGGAGATGCAGCGGTGGCTGTATCCGCACACGCTCCATCTACAATACAGATTCTTCTCCAAAATAATCTATTTGCGCTATTCGCGGTGATTGGCACCGGGTTGCTGATTGGGCGGGTTGAGGTTGGTAAGCTCTCGCTTGGTTCGTCGGGAGTAATCTTCTCGGCCCTTCTTTTGGGCCATCTGGGATACGCGGTTCCTGCGGGTGTGGGTTCACTAGGTTTAGTCCTCTTTATTTATAGCGTAGGCATCGGTGCAGGACCCTCGTTCTTTTCATCGTTCGCTCGGTCGGGGAAGCAGCTCGCTCAGATGACGGTCGTTGTTGTTTTGGGGGCAGTGTTGACCGTTGGAATAGCCTCTTTGATCGTTGGTATCCCAATTGAGCTGGCAGCCGGTATTTTTGCTGGCTCTCTCACGAGCACTCCGGCGCTGGCAGCGGCCCTTGATTCCGTTGCGGGAACGAAATCGCTAATTTCAGTCGGTTACGGGGTAGCCTATCCAGCAGGAGTTTTAGGAATAGTGCTGTTTGTTCAGCTTTTGCCCCGACTGCTGAGGTTGAATCTCACGGAGGAAGGAGATGGTACAGGGCGATCTGAGCGTCGAATCGTTCGTCTTGGGGTAAGGGTAAAGAATCCAGCGTTGTTCGGAAAAGCAATCATTAGCCCCCATTCGGAGATAATGTCGAGCCTCGGATTTCGGATAACGAGGCGGATGGTTGAAGGAAAACTCATCCCGATCACCCGCGACTGTGTGTTTGAGGAAGGGCAAGTGTTGCTTGTGGTCGGTGATGAGAGGAATTCGACCTCCGTCATTAACTTCTTCGGCGAAGAGTTTGATGCGCACGGATGGCACGACGATGAACTAGTGAGCACCCGTGATACCTTTGTGGTGACCTCGCCACAGGTTGTGGGTAAAACTCTTGCTGAGCTTGATCTCTTTCGAGCTCACTCGGTATTGATCACCCGAATACGGCGCATGGGAGGAGAGTTTGTCCCAGTCAGTTCGACTTCCTTGGAGTATGCCGATCAGATCACGGTGGTGGCGAGTCAGGAGGCACTGTCGGAGTTCTCACGATTCGTTGGGCATAGAGAGAAAGCTTTGCAGGAGACCGATCTCTATTCTTTGGCGGGAGGAGTTCTTTTGGGTATATTCGTCGGGTTGATTCCGTTTAGTTTGCCGGGGACCCAGCCGATCCACCTTGGACTTGCCGGCGGAACCTTGCTTGTTGCTCTGATACTTGGTCATTTCGGCCGTATCGGGCGGATTGCGGCGAGGGTTCCGTTAGCTGCCCAGCAGGTTCTGCGAGAAATCGGTCTGGTGCTCTTTCTCGCTGAGGCGGGGGTCCAGGCAGGGGGCTCATTCGTGAGTATTGTCCAGCAATACGGATTTATCCTGTTCGTAGTTGCGATCGTAACATCAGTGACCCCTCTCTGTCTCGGATATCTCGTCGCGCGACTGGTGATGCGGATGCGTCCCCTTGAGACCTTAGGGGGATTGTGTGGGGCGATGACGTCAACCCCGGCGCTCGGCGTAATGGCGAACACGGTTGATTCGACGGTTCCGATGGTAAGTTACGCGACGGCTTATCCGGTGGCATTGGTGCTGAAGATTGCCGCGATTCAATTCCTCGTCTTCCTCGTGGGGCTCCTCCAATAGAGAGAAGTTTCCGAAAGCAGGGAGTTTTTCCCTTTTTATTGATACCGGTTTACCTCGCTGAGATTACATGGTTACCAACGAACGGCCCGCACTCGACCCGAATTTATTTCCTGCAGAGATCGTTTCTCCAAATCAGACGATCCTTCCATGCTCTGCCTCGGTGCGGGATGGTGAGCTGTGCATCGGAGGTTTCACGGTGCGACAGTTGGTAGAGAGGCACGGATCGCCCCTGTATGTCCTCGATGAGGATCACCTCCGATGGGCCTGCCGGGAATTTGTCGAATCGCTGGCGCGAGAATATCCGGGGGATGCGCTGGTGCTTCTCGCGACCAAATCGCTGTGCACGCAGGCGGTGTGCGCGATAGCGATACATGAAGGGCTTGGGCTGGATGTTGTATCAGAGGGTGAGCTGGTGACGGTGCTTGCATCCGGTGCGTCGGGCGACAGGGTATATCTTCACGGTAATAACAAAAGCCGGAGCGAGCTTGAACGGGGTGTGCGCAACGGTTGCACGATAATCGTTGATAACTGGTACGAGATCGAGCTTCTGAAGGATATTCTAGCGGAGGATCCTCAAGCACGGGTGCGGGTGATGCCTCGATTGACTCCTGAAGTCGAAAGCCATACCTACGAGGAAGTTCGCACCGGCCAACGGGATAGTAAGTTCGGTTTCTGCCTCTCTGATGAGGAGCGTTTGTTTCAAGAGCTTGCGTCTCACGAGCGTTTTGATTTTATCGGTATTCACGCCCATCTAGGATCGCAGCTCCTTACCCTTGAGCCGTTCCGGCAGGGTGCTCGGGTGATGGTCGACCTGTTTGCGCGAGCGAAGGGAGCCTGTCAGGCAGTTCGAGAGCTCAATATCGGAGGAGGTCTCGGGGTTTCGTACCTGAGCGATGAGCAACCACCCGCGATCGCTGATTATGTGCGGTTGATTGTGGATGAGGTAGTTGCAGGGTGTCGGGCTGCCGGGCGCGAACTGCCTCTGCTAGTTATTGAGCCGGGTCGCGCGATAGTAGCCCCCGCTATGGTGACTGCGTACACGGTTGGCAGCGTGAAGGATATCCCCGGGGTCCGCCGATATGTGGCCGTTGATGGCGGTATGTCTGATAATCCTCGCCCGGTGACGTACAAGTCCAAGCACTCGGTGTATCACGCCGAGCGGGTTCTCGATTCACATAGAGAAGTGATAACGATAGCGGGAAGACACTGTGAAACGGGGGATATTCTCGCAAAAGATGTGGTCGTTCCTCGGGTGGACCCGGGCGATATCGTTGTGGTAGCGACAACAGGAGCGTACAACTATAGCCAATCATCGAATTACAATCGAACGCCACGGCCTGCCATGGCTCTGGTATCCGGGGACACGAGCGATGTCATTGTCCGTCGTGAGACTATCGAGGAGCTGATGGCTTTTGATGTTGTTCCTGCGCGGCTACGTCAGGAGGGTGGAGAGTGACCACTCTGAAATCTTAGCCCAGCCCTTGCTCTTGGCTCGGTTCTGGGGTAAAAGATTTCTCAGTTGTCGATGAGCCCAGGTGGTGGAATTGGTAGACACACCAGCTTGAGGGGCTGGCGGACGCAAGTCCATGGAGGTTCGAGTCCTCTCTTGGGCACCACTCATTCGGCAGGGGATAGTTGAGCGAATATCGGTGTGATGTTCCTTTTCTGGTTGTTTTTAGAGGTTGAGATCCTATTTTAGGTCGCGGGCGAGACATCGGCACGCGCGTTTTAGAAGATACTGAGACAAGCTTCGACTGAAGAGCCACATGATGCCAAGAGCAATAGCTGGCAGAAGGATGGCCGACCAGGAGCCCAGCAAGCCAGCAAGTCTCGGTGATACAAGAAGAGTTCCGACGACAAGACCGAGACAGCACGCAGTGTAGGCGGCTCCCGTTATCATACAGAGAAAACTTCCGAGACTTCCCGCGAGCTGCGAGAGGTGCTCCCAGGTGAAAGTGGCATACTCTCCGCCGAATCCGACAGCGATACCAGCTATGCCGTGGGCAAGCACTATCCCAAAAAGCGCAGTAACGAACGAGACCTGAAGCGATCCGGTGGTCAGGTATGTGCTTAAAGTGAGGAAGGTGCTGATCAGAGTGCCGAGAACCAGTGACCAGAGTCGGGCCTTTGTTCTTACTATCTCTTCGATGGTGACGGGGCTCGTGTAAAGGAGCCACGCGGATCGTCCGTCTCGCGAGATGCTTGGAAAAATCAGTCGCGATGCGCATGCAAGTCCGAAGAAACTCCCGAGTCCAAAATTAAGGGCAAAAAGTATGCGGGTCATTCGCATCTCCTCTGGTCCTGCCAGCGAGGTCGCCGCGCCAAATAACCTGATATTGCTCAGGTACGCAGAGCCGAGGACAACAAGAAGAGCAATTTCAAAAAGTGAGCTCCACTCGCGGATAATCGAGGCGATCTCGGCGGTGATGATCGCGCGCGACTGCGGGGATGCGCGGGGTGCTAGCCGTTCGACAATTCGGACGAGAGAGAATGTTGCTTCCGAGACGTTTGATGCGGTCTTTGTGAGAGCATAGGCCCGAGGGTATGCGATGGCATAGACGAGAAATGAGAGGGACCCACCGGCGGTGAGGAGTGCAGCGAAAAGGACAAGGTATGCGCCGAGAGGTTGGTGGGAGCCCACGGATAGACCTGATAACACGGCGCTCACCCACCGGATCGGCAAGAACCGGGCGTCAGGTAGGGTGATGTAATAAAAGAGCCTCATGACCCGTTCTGTTGATGTCGCCTCGTTGAAGAGGGAGGGAAGGATGAGGAACCCGAGAAAGAGGAGCACTGCTCCGCACCCGCCAAGGAGGATCTTGGTTCCCTTAAGAGCAAATCGGGGGAGGATGAGAGCGATCGGAATGGCAATAAGCGATGCGATGAGGGTGGGAATCAGAAGGGTTGCGGGGATGAGAACGAGCGCAGCGAGGTAAAACAGGGGAGGGGCGTGAGAATAGAGACCGAGCGCTGCGATGACGGGTACACAAAAGATAAGGGGCATCCATGAGCAGTGGAGCCATACCCGCCCCAGTCGGCCAATAAAAAAGCGAGTGGCTGTTATCGGGGACGCAAGGATCAGCTCGAGGTCATCGGCGAAAAAGAGGATGCCGAGCGATGATGCCAGATTTGATATGCATCCGATGGTGACCATCGAGAGGAGAAAAAGGTCGAATATCACATCGGGGAGGAGCGAGGAGAGGAGTGCAGATTTGCTCATCTCAGCAACAATCCACCACGCTCCCCGAAAAACTGAGGCAGCGAGAATGAGGAAGCTGGCACTCAAAATCGTGGCTCGCATCCGGTCGTTACGGGTCGTGCCCCGAGCAGAAACGATTGATCGGAAACGACACCATGAGGGATACAGAAGAATGAAGGGGTGGGAAGTGGATTTTGTTGTTCTTGATGTCAGCGGTGAGTTCATGACGGCACCTTGAGTAATCTCGTGACGTCTGCAAGATTCGGGAGCCTGAGCGCTCCGAGGGAGGATGCATCAGAGGTAGGGACAATCTTTCGCACGATATTGTCAAGGTCGATTGCACCCGTTGGATGACAAGTTCCCTCCTCCACACGTGGGGGAGCGACTCCTTGGACGAGTGAGAGAGGGGATAATTGCTCGCGTGAAAAAGAGCGGAAAGGAGCAATGAGATCGAAGTATCCCCCGCGACGGTGGCTTACCGTCAGGGGGCCCGGGAGTGGGAGTGTGTGGGCAAAGAGAGGCTTGCCATCCCTCGAGACGGCAATAGAGCTACGGTATCCTCGCTGCTCATCGGAGCTAATCGCTGTTGCGCTCACCATAAATCCGAGGGTCGCGCCGTTCGCCTGGATAGCGATGACCTGATTCACGGAGTTCGTGACGAGCTGATACGAGCCTCCGAGGGCAATGTCCCGTCCCTGAAACCGTGCCCGTACACTGCCACCCCCTAAAAATCGGCGCGTGTGCGTATTCTCAGTGTCCTCAGTCGAGGACGTTGTAACCACTCCGACGCACTCATCACCACTCATGATCCGGAAAGGGCGAGGGGCGGTCGAGAGCACTCCTGAAACGATGACCCGTTCCCGATAATCGGCAGAAACCACCCCCCACGCCTGATAGCCAAGGCCCAGTGAGGCGGAGAATAGGGTGATGGCGACAATGAGGTGGGGTCGAGATGTGTTGATAGGGACCTCGGTAGGGAGAGGGGAAGTGCCAATTTTGGATGCGGTCAACAGGGAGGAGGATCCGGACGTTTCCCCACCCGGACAAGGTCTTTCCTCGCCATGCCAATGACCTCTCCCTCTAAAGATGTGTTACGAAATCGGGCATTCATCTCTGTTGTCCCTTGAATCCTTCTCGCGATATAATTATCAAACCTGGTACAAACATTCGCCACGGTTGGCGAGCCTGTCTGCGTCCTATTTTCCCGAGAGAGATTTAAATGAAGCGGTTTTTCCTCCTCATTCTCACCAATATCTTGGTGATGGTAACCATTTCTTTGGTCATCAACCTGCTCGGTATTCGTCCGTACCTGACCCGTTCGGGTATCGACCTCGGGGCCCTCGCAGCTTTTGCGCTTGTATGGGGCTTCGTGGGCTCATTCGTTTCGCTCGCGCTGTCGCGCACGATGGCGAAGTGGATGCAAGGGGTGGTAGTCATTGATCCTCAGCGGGCCGGAGACTTGTCTTGGCTTGTTCAGATGGTCCATGAGTACGCTCAGCGGGCAAAGCTTCCCGCGATGCCCGAGGTCGGCGTGTATCCGGGAAGTGAGGTCAATGCCTTTGCGACCGGTCCGACGAAGTCTCGGTCGCTCGTTGCGGTTTCTGCGGGAATGTTGCGACAAATGAGTCGAGATGAGATTGAGGGGGTCATTGGGCACGAAATAGCGCACATCCAAAATGGTGACATGGTTACCCTCACCCTTATTCAAGGGGTAGTAAACGCCTTTTCGATATTTCTGGCGCGCATCATCGCTTACGTCGTCGCTCAAGCGGTTAGCTCCCGAGATGAAGAGGGGAGCTTTAGTCCTTTCGTTTACTCGTTGGTCTCCTTCATCGCGGATATCTTCCTGACGCTACTTGGCAGCATCGTCGTCTGCTGGTTCTCGCGCCAGAGGGAGTTTCGGGCCGATGCAAGTTGCGCGAAACTCTGTGGTTCAAGGAGTAAGATGGTAGCGGCTTTGCGGCGGCTGGGCCGGGTTTACGAGGGTTCCGCTGAAGAGGAGTCGGTCGGGGCTCAACCTGCGCTCGCGGCGATGAAGATTGCTTCCGGTTCCGGCTCCAGCTGGTCTGGCTTCATCTCGCTGTTTAGAACGCACCCTCCGCTGGCTGATCGGATAGCGGCTTTGGAGCGAGGAGCTCTATAACCTCTGTTTAGGGTATCCGTGGCTTGGGGTAATAATGGGTTACTATTAACCCCCAAGTTCCGATATCCACAGCTTTTTATGCTCCTGCTGTCTTTCGAAGAACCCTCTTATAAAGGGCTGGGCTGATTAGATACTTAATTGTTGAGGGGCTCTTCAAAGAGCGACAGGAGCAGTGAGCGTTACTTCCCAAACGGTTAATTCTGCCCACGATCAGTTCTCGTCCGAACTTGTCGATCGGTGCAACCAGATTGACCTTCGTCGTATTGGCTCCGTTCAGCCTCATGGGGCGGTGATTGTTATTTCCGCCGATGACCGCCGGGTGATGGCGGTGTCAGCTCAGGTTGACCGGTTCATCGAGGAGCTTTCACCAAGTCGGTGTGGGTGCGCGGCGAGTGAGGTTTTGGGGTTGAACGAACTTTTTGGCGCGCTCGGCGATGGGGGATACCAAGATAGCACTGGGAGTTCTCGGCGGGTGGACACCTTTTTCCGGGGGCGCTGGCTATCAGTTTCGCTTGATGAGGATACACCCGCGGGCTGGCTGCTCCTCACGATTGAGCTGAGTGAGGACGCGAGGGTTGCCCCGGGAGTGGTGGCACGGCACCAGGCGGCGATAGTTGAATCAAGCGATGCCACCAATCTGTGGCGAGAAGCAGTGCGTGCCTTTGCTGATATTACGCAGTTTGATCGAGTCCTCCTCTATCGCTTTCTCCCCGATTGGTCGGGTGAGGTGGTCGCGGAGGAGTGTTTAGGGTTCCCGGAACGGTATCTCCACCTCAGGTTTCCAGCATCTGATCTCCCATCGTCAGCTCGGGCAATGTATCGAAGTTCCCGCGTCCGCTCAATTGGCGATAGTTTTGCAGATCCGGTTCCGGTGATTGCTCAGGAGGGCGGGGGCGGCGTGCAGTTCGATCTCTCAGCAAGTCCTGCCCGAAGTGTTGCGGAGACTCACCGCGTCTATCTGCGTAATATGGGGGTTAGTGCTTCGGTATCATTTCCTATCCAGCGGGGGAGTGATCTTTGGGGATTGATCGCTTGTCATCACCGTAGTCCACGGGTTTTACCGCACCATGTTCGGCAGATTGGGATTGAGCTCGCGGGATTAATATCGTCGCAGCTTCTGGGTTTTGATGCTGCCATTCGGATGGAAGTTATCCATAATTCGGCTCATCTCCTCGATCGCGCGTTGGGAAAGATCTTGGATTTTGATGCGCTGCGCTCTGATGATGATCTCAAGTCGCGGCTCATGTCGTGGTGCGATGGCGAAGGTTTTGCTTTTTTTGATGGGACCGATTGGCGGTCAATCGGTGCAGTTCCTGATGAGATGGCGTTAATGGCGGTCCGTGATATTGCGTTGGCGGATCGGTCGGCGGATGGAGTGATCGCGGTCGATGACCTCAGTCGGTTTTTGGGGATGGAGGTCCCATCATCTGCCGCTGGGATGCTTGCGGTGGTGGTGGGCGGGGGCGTTTGTGCCTGGTTTCGCCCAGAGGTTACCGGACAGATCGCGTGGGCAGGAAAACCCGATGCTTGGGGAGGAATCGGTCCCGAAGATGGATTGTTGCGGCCGAGACATTCCTTTAGTCGATGGGTCGAGGAGCGACGCGGGCACAGCGCTCCATGGACCGAATTCGACCGACACAAAGGGGTGGTATGGCGCGCGGCTTTTGTTCGTCGCTTCTCGATTCCAAGCGCAACGTGGTAGGGGTAGCCCGATTTCGGTGGGAAGAAAAATTATGAGAACAACAGGGCGGGTCGGCCCTAACGGTTATTGAAATGCGAGGGGTTGGCCGGTTGACTCAAGGACGCTCAACCAGAGCGCACCAGTGGTATCAACACAGTTGCGCTCAGCAATCGCTTGATATATCGGAATGTGGACGAGCCGGTTTTGCCACTGGCCGATAAGAAGACTCGTTTTTCCACTCATGGCAGCGTGCACCGCATTGAGACCGAGATTCGAGCAAAAGATTGCATCTGCCGGGCAGGCCGGGATGCTCCGGATAATATAGGACGGGTCTATATATTTGAGATTTATCTCGGTCTTTTCAGACTTGAAATAATCTTTGATCTGATTGGCAAGGTGGGTGCCGATGTCGAGAAGTTTGCGATTACCCGAGGCATCGGTATCCCCGGTATGCACACCATCGGCTCCCTCGACGAGTTCCTGACCTGCTCCTTCGGCAACGACGATGACGGCGTGGTTCCTGGTGAGGAGCCGTTTTTTTAATGTCTGCAGGAGCCCTCGCTCCCCTTCGAGTTTGAAGGGAACCTCGGGGATAAGGGAGTAGTTAACGCACCCCGCGGCGAGGGTGGCAGCGCAGGTGATAAAACCTGAGTGGCGACCCATAAGCTTGACGAGCCCGATGCCGTTTGCAGCTCCTTGCGCCTCTCTGTGCGCGCACTCTATCGCTTCAACCGCTTTGCTATACGCTGAGGTATAACCGAAGCTCAGATCGATGTACCGAAGATCGTTGTCTATCGTTTTGGGTATACCGACAATCGAAATCTTGAGGCCCCGTCGCTTAATCTCAGCGATGAGCGAGAGAGCTCCTCGCATCGAGCCATCCCCACCGATAACGAAGAGGATGTTGATTCCGAGGTTTTCGAGTTGATCGACCATGCGACCGGGATCTTGTTGGCCACGCGAAGAGGCAAGGATGGACCCTCCACGGAGGTGTATTTCGGATACGATATCGGGGGTTAGGCGCATTCTGAGGTCATCATCGACGAGCCCTGAGAAGCCATACTGAAACCCGTATATGCGACTTATTTTATAGTGATGCGTGGCTGCCATCACAATGCTGCGGATGACGTTATTGAGGCCCGGGCACAGCCCGCCACAAGTAAGGACCCCGATGGTGGTTATCGACGGTTCAAAGAAGATATGACGACGGGGGCCTGCAAGCTCCATCGAGGGAAGGGTACCGTGGTGCTCAATCGTTCTCCGAACCTCGGCCAGGTGATGACTCACGAGGATTCTATCCGTATCCTGCACGAAGGGGACCGCACGCCCCTGTTGATCCCGGTACGCAACGAGAGGGGATTCGATATATGAGGGACCGAGGGTCTCGATCGAAAAATCGGGGTGAGGGGAGAAGTCTGTATAAGCGACCACGGTCCTGTTCTTCCAAGTGGACTAAGTCGGAACGTCACCGTTCCGAGAGGCTGAAAGTCAGCCCAAGAGCACAACGCATAAGCGACGGGCTTAATCTTTTCGAGTGCCCATCTCCTCGGGTTATAAACCTCAGAATGATATCATATAAAGTCGCGATTGTCGTCTTCCCCCGGTTATGCGGCGGGAGCCGTCGCGCTCACCCCCTCCGCAGAGAGGCGAGTAGTGACCGCAGTGATATCGGCGATTGTCTGGGTACCTAACGGCTTAATCGTCGAGTCGATCCGCTTCATAAGTCCGGCGAGGGTGGTTCCGAAGCCAAATTCAATCCAGCTGGTGTCGGGCCCCATCTCGTTATCAATGAGAGCGCGTGCTCGCTGCATCGACTCAACCCATCGGACGGTCCCGCATACCTGGCGGTAGAGGAGCTCTTTTATTTGGACCGCCGATTGGGTGGGTTCGGCGGTGACATTTGCGATAATCGGGGATGCTGGGTCGCGGAGCGAAAGTTTCTCAATATCGGCTCGAAGTTGTTCTGCTGCTGGTTGCATCAGGGAGCAATGGAACGGGGCGCTGACAGGTAGCTCAACTGATTTTACCGGCGCCATAAGCTGAAGCAGTTCATCGACCGCAGCGGCATCTCCTGATACGACGATCTGGCCCGGAGAGTTGTCGTTGGCGACCTCAATGACCCCGCAGGTGACCCGCGCCCTTGCCTCCTCTATGGCGGAGAGCTCTTTGCCGAGGATGGCGGCCATCTTGCCGATGCCGGCGGGAACGGCGCTCTGCATGTAAGTGCCGCGACGGTGAACAATACGGACGGCATCTTCAAAATCGAGGGCACCCGTCGCCACGAGAGCGGAATATTCACCGAGGCTGTGCCCCGCGGCAGCAACGAGGTCGAATGCTACCTGACCGCGAAGCATCTCGAAGCAGATGGTGCTGACGGTGAGGATCGCGGGCTGCGCATACTCCGTCCGGGTTAGCTCTTCAGATGGTCCCTCAAAACAGAGGGTCGAGAGCGAAAACTCAAGCGCATCATCGGCTCGACGGAAAAGGTCACGGGCGATCGGCGAGGCATCAGCAAGCTCTTTCCCCATGCCAACCCGTTGTGATCCTTGACCGGGGAATAGGGCAATGATTCGAGGTAACGATGGAGATGTTGTCATGGCGGACTCCAGCTGGTTGCAAACAGCGGTGATTTTAGTGTTCTCAGGGCGGTACCGTACCGAGTTCCGGGGGGGCGGTCAATCAGGGGG
>OMIW01000048.1 GCA_900299205.1 Pseudomonadota bacterium | reverse complement strand
CATAATCGGTTTTGTACCACCCCCCTCCCTTCAGATGGAAGGCAGATACCGACAAAAGCCGAGACACAGGGGTGACCACCCCCCTTTCTGCACATTGCGGACACTGTTCAAGGGGAGCATCGCTGAATCGTTGGATAACTTCCACTACCCCACATACCGAACATCCATACTCATAAATAGGCATACACACATCTCCGCCATCGAAACGAAATTATTATAATCAGCCCACCATCGCTTTCATGTTCATCCGAGCCGCATATTGAGCGAGGCTCTGAACCAAAAATTGATCAAGAAAAAGAACTGCGAGCAGCACGATGAGAGGGCTCAGGTCGAGTCCTCCCAATCGGGTTGGGATGTACCGCCGAATCGCCGCATACACCGGATCGGTCATAGCATGGACCGCCCGCACGAACCCGTTGTAAGGATCGGCGTTCGCCCACGACATTATCACGCTCACGAGGATGACGAGTTTGTAAAAACCGAAGATTGCGCCGAGAATCGCAGCAATCGCCGAGAGAAAATTTGCCAATAAAATCATGTACTCAATCCAATTTCTAACATGCCCCCCTCCCGGGAACACTCATCTCCATCACCGCGCCGGTCGCTCCCCGAACAATACCGACCCCAACCGCACATGGGTCGCCCCCTCCTCAATCGCCACCTCAAAATCGTTCGACATTCCCATACTAAGTTCGGTGGCACTCGTTTGAAAGGGGGCCGAGGAAAATTCTTCATCTTCTCGCAGCCGTCCTACCAGCTCAGCGAGAGCTCGATAGTCCCCCCTCACTCCTCCTTGAACATCTCTCCCCTCGTATTCACCCGAATCGTACCGCTCCGTAATCGTCATAAACCCCGCTATCGGGACCCCCCGCTCCTTGGCACAACGGAGGGCCAGGGGGAGCGCTGAGGGAAAAAAGCCCGCCTTGGCGGGATCCTCCGAGATGTTTACCTGAATCAGAAGGCGGGGTGAACGGACCCCGCGAGATTTGTTGAGCTGGGCCGCGCACGCGTCGATTGTTTTAAGGTCCCCAATGGTCTCTATCACATCAAACAGCCGCCAGATTCGGGGAAGCTGAGAGGCAGAAAGAGTCCCGATGTAACGCTTCTCGAGAGATTCCCCTTCACCACTTCCGAGGAACTCAACCTTCCGAGAGAACTCGTTCAGGTAGCTCTCTCCGATGACCGGAGCTATCCCGAGCGCGTACGCCGAGCTCACGTAATCCCGGATCCTGGCGGGTGAGACCGTTTTCGTCACCGCCGTTATCGCGACCTCCTCGGGCGACCGCCCTGCTCGCGTTGCCGCAGCGCGCACTTTTGCGAGCACTTCTCGAAGTCGCTCTCGCACCTGATTTGATTCACCCAATGAAGCCACCTCCGACCCCCTCCCATGCGGCTACCACTTCATCGAGGGGTAACCCAACGACATTTGAATACGACCCGTGGATTTCAGCAATGAACTGCAGCCCTGCTCCCTGAATCGCATAGGCACCAGCCTTGTCCCGCGGTTCACCGGTCGAAACGTAACGTCTGATTCGTGAATCTACTGCTGGCGCCATCCTCACTACTGTGTGGCACACCTTCATAATCTGGTGCTCGATATCCTTCCTCACCAACGAAAATCCGGTTGTTACCGTATGCTCCCGTCCCTGCAGGAGCCGTAACATCCTCACCGCATCTTCATCATCAAGGGGCTTGCCGAACACCTCACCATCCACCACCACGACCGTATCTGCACCAAGAACCCACCGGTCAGGAAGTCGCTCCGCGACTATCCTCGCCTTCGCCACCGAGAGCCTCGCAACGAGCTGACTCGGTGATTCACCTGCTCGTGGCGTCTCATCAATAGGCTCGACTATTATCTCAAATGGAATACCCGCCATCTCAAGCAGCTCCCTTCGCCGGGGAGATGATGACGCGAGAATAAGGGGATCAAAAGGTTGAGACATGTTACTTTACCAGGGTGACAGGGACCGTAACTCAAAGTATCTCACTCCAGTCGGAGTCGATACTCGCCCTCTCGGAACGGATCGATACCAACTAATAGCCCAAGCGCCCTAAGCATAGCACGGAAAAGAGACGACGCCTCCACAGTGCCTCCTTCTCCTTGCCGACCCGCAACCGTGACACACCACCCTGATCCGTCATGTGCTCTCGCAATGTGCTCGACCGAGCCCCCGAATCGTTCTATTTCCAGAACAAGATCATCAACGGAGGGAATCAGAAAAAATGCGGTTCGATTATCTAACCCGAGATCGGTTTTTTCCCCGGTCGTGAGTGAAAGAACCCGACCGTCGGGGAGAAGATAAAACTCCTCGACTCCAACATCAGCAAAACCTCGAGCGACAAGGTCGCCCGACTCAATCTGCAGCAACGCCCCACGCCGATACAACCGATGACACGCTTCAAGCTCATCTCGCACTATCGCCACAGCACACCTTACCTCCGTAAACCGTCACCCACCCGAACGCTTAATAAGCTGCTGAAGGTCACTCCCTGGCTCATACGAGTGGCTCCCCTCTTCAATCCGCTCCCATGCCACAAATACACACTCAAATGGCCTTTTCAACCGCCCCCGGCCGACGATGTCCCTTAAGAAGTCATACATCTCCTCATCAGAGGCAACTCGCCGAATGGCAAGCCTGTTGGCAACCTTCTGAACAATCTGATCCCCCGACCACGTCTGCAGCGTCGTCGTATAGCGACTGACCGCTTCGAGGGAAGTGGCCCCTCCTGTGAGCGACATTATTGGGCTCGCCCCCTGCGCCTCGTACACAAGGCGCGCTGTCGGATCGCGCCCTACCACCTCATCACGGGACACCCCTGACGGCGGAAGTGCGGCACCAGTATCGAGGTCAAGCCGAATCGCCGCCGGCTTCACTCCACTGGTAAAGGATGCCTCGCCAACACTGGTCAGACCGAACGTGCCTTGCTGGAGCACCATTGAGAGTTGATTCTCCTCGGCGGGAAGACGTCCGGTACCCGCAAGGGCAAGATAATCGACACTGAGACACAAGAGAGCACCTACCGCATAGAGCGGATCTTCGAGGATTGGCCTCACCACAAGGAGTTGAGTGCCACGTTGAAGAGAAAAATTATAGATATCGGGCTTTTTGTCCCCCGCCTCTCGTTTCGGCATATCGAGACGGGCCTGATTGATTAAAATGGTGCCCTGCTCTTCTCCGAGCGAGATACGTAAGGGAGACACATCGACTACCCCTTTCTCAGGTATGTCGAAGAGAAGATCCGCAGAGAGGCTTTGCTCTACCGTGATCGCACGGAGGGAAACGAAACGAGTACGAGGCGCTTTCTTCCCCCCACTGAAGCGCGATACACCCTGAAGAGATGCCCGTTCCATTCCTGTGAGGGGAAGGCCAGGCGGAACATCGTCCCGAGGCTTTTTAAATAGCGGAATACTCAGCTCTTCAACCGGAGTTGATGCGGGCACTTCCGTTGGCGTTGACGCTGGTACCTGCGCCTCTCCACGACCCCCCAGGATCGACACAACCCCCTGTACCAAAAGTATTGACAAAGCACCTCGCCACCACCCTTTCCGAAGTTGCTTGCAATTCTCGTCGCCCTCTCTCGCCAATCTCATCTTCCT
>OMIW01000047.1 GCA_900299205.1 Pseudomonadota bacterium | reverse complement strand
GTCGCATACCGATGTTCATCGGACCAGATCACTGCCATATCGGGGAGGGTATATCGAGGAATCATGCAGACGAGCCTTCTGGTAAAGGGTGGTACTCACCGTCGTGGGGTGGGAATCCTAGCACCGATTTAATGCGCACGCACCTCACGAGAAAATTTACCGACATTATCACTCCCCAACCGCCATCCCCTCCAACATCTGCTCGACACAGAACAGGGGCGTTGCGGCATACACACTGCCGGAGGTCAGTGTCGCCGTGTATCCCCTGCTTCGGTGATCAGCGAGAGCACGGGTACCCGCCGCTATCGCATGGCTCGGGGTATTGCTGTTTTCACTGAGGTGACCGAGCACCACAACCGAAAGCTCAGAGTGCGCGCACCCCCCAAGTGCCTCAGCCATGGCATCGTTCGATAGATGTCCGTGCGCCGAAGCGATCCGTTGCTTGAGTGACCACGGATAATCACACGACCGGAGCAGCTCGAGATCGTGATTCGATTCGAGGACGAGCGCATTGGCTCCCCGGAGGGCAAACTCGACGTTGGGGGTGACCTTCCCAAGGTCGGTCGCCTGAACGAAACGGAATCCTCCTCCCTCTATCGCAAATCCGACGGGATTGACCGCATCGTGCGGGATACGAAACGGGTGGATCGTGAGGTCGCCGAGCGAGAAGTTTTTTCCGGGATGAATGTGCTCGACCGCGAAAAGCCCATCGACCTGAGCCGCAGTCTCTTCGGTTGTGTATACCGGCAGCCGCATCCGGTTTGAAAGCACCCGAAGCCCCGCAATATGGTCTGAATGTTCGTGTGTCAGGAGAATTCCCTGCACCGTCTTGATATCGATCCCCAACCCGTGCAACCGCAGCCCCACCTGTCGCGCTGAGAGGCCACAATCGATAAGAAGTCGGGTATCACCCGCTTCGAGAAAGGTGCTGTTGGCAGCGCTACCACTCGCCAGTACTGAGAATCGCATGCGCGGGACCATACCATCCACACACGGCGACCTCAATGGAAAAGTGAAAATACAAACAGCTTGTCATCGTCGAATAATTCGAAACGCCTCCTCAATCAAAGCTCAGCGTTGCCTGCCACCACACCGCGATAACGGTAGGCGATGCCCCCCGTCAAGGGCCGACTCTCAGGTTGCACGAAACCTGCTTGACGCAGCAGCTCACAGAACGCGCCGTCACATGGAAAGAGGCGCGACGTCTCAGGGAGGTATTCATAAGCCGCCCGATCTCCCGTTACGAGACTCCCCACCCAGGGCAAAATCCATCGGCTGTAGCTATCGTATACCCTCGCAAAAAGGGAGTTCCGCGGCTGGCCAAACTCGAGAACATGGACCGTACCTCCCGGCTTCAACACCCGATGGAGCTCGCGAAGCCCCGCGAGAGGGTCTTCAAAATTACGCACGCCGAACGCGACTGTGACGGCATCGAAGGTCGAATCCGCGAACGGTAGTCGCAGTCCATCACCGCACACGAGATTGTGCACCCCGCGGGCCGCACCGACCTCAAGCATCGGCAAACAAAAATCCACTCCGACCGCTACCCGACACCGGTGCAGTAATAGCGCCAACACTCCCCCCGTCCCCGTCGCCACATCAAGCACAGTGGCAGTTGATGGCACGGCACGAACCAACCCGTGGCGCCACACGAGATGAATCCCCCCACTGAGGACGTTATTCGCAAAATCATACCGTCGCGCTATCCGACCGAACATCGACTGAACGCTCTGTGCTCGTACCTGAACTGCCATCGGTTACCCTCCGCGACTATCCCTGGATGGGAAATCAATCCGGTGAACGACGGCCGATAGCCGCCACGGCGAGGAGAAACAGGATTGTGCCCCCCTTCTCTCGGGCTCTACCATACGTAGGGGAAATCCCCAATGCCCCCGAATCACCTGCGAAGCAGTATGCACCGAGTACCCCTCGCCGCAAACCCCAGCACCCTGAAATCTTGGCACATCACCCCGTATGACCTCATCGTCCCGGCCCCCTTCATCACCGCGCACCACTCGAACACAACGGAAACGGGCTCGTGAGCGGGCGGCGCGGACCAATGCTCCCCGCCATCGATTTCAAAAACCATCTCGGCATCGAGTGCCCCCCCCAGCCGACCCGACAACCAGTATCGTTGCCCTTCCTCCCAAAGATTACCCCTCCCGGAACGGCACCTCCTCGCATCACGCCACGATGCCCCCAATACCATTACCCTCGGCGCACGATCCCGAAGGGGTAGTTCATTCATCTCTACCCTCCTCCTCTGCGTCCCTCTATTCAGAGCTTCCCCTCGCGCTGGCGGCCAGTGGCGCGGGTTTCCTCGGAGTGGTCGTCTCAACGGGAATGCTCCTCAAAGGGGGTGTCCTATTTCCCCATCGTATTCAAGCGCTCTCGGCAGTTTTGATTGCCACCGCAACATGGTCACTTTGTAGCCGCGGAGCCCCGCTTCTGCCGAAAATCAGATCTCGATTGGCCCGCATCTGTGCAGTTGGCATATTTCTCTTCGCCATTTTCTTCCTCCTCGCAGCCGTGCATCGAACGAAGGAGATGCTCGCCTATGTAAACTCAGGATTCAATGCCTTCTTAATTCTGACCGTTGCTTTAACAGCCGACGGTGTTTTAAAGGTACGCCATCGACGCGACCTTCGATATGTGGCTGTTCTCTCGTGGGCAACCCTGCTCGGCGCACTCTCACTGGCCACGATGCTCGGTGGGTGGGACGTCGGCTCGGCGATAATAGCCACCGGCTATGGAGCTCTCTGTGCCGCCGTCGCGCTCGCGACGGATCGACCATTGACCACCAAAAGGTCGGCCTCCACGTATCGCTCGCTCGTGTTCGCAGGAATCGTTTCCCTCCCGGCCCTCGCAGTGCTCTCGGGACAACCGCCATGGTACCTGGTTACCTATGCCCTGCTCATTCCCACTTTCTTTCACCTCCGCCCTCTCACACCATCAACCCCTTTTCCCTCGCCATACCGGTCGCTGAGTCTTGCTGCCTGGTTTTTGGGGTGTTTGATAATGCTTTCTCTCGTGAATACCTATCTTTCGCAGCAGCCACAAAGAGAGAACATATCGGGAGAAAGCGCCACTATGCCAAAAGCAAGTGATTAGAGTCCCCTCATTTTTCCGGTCATATCAATTTAACTCTTCCCTTGACCGTTACCCTCTGTAAGGATCGTTTTTATTCCGCGCCATTTCGGAGAAATAACTTATGCAGCTATCAGGCGATATCCTTTTCACCTCGGGGGCCGTAGGAGATACCGACATATGGCGACTTGATCTCGAAACCCGGGCACTCACCCAGCTCACCACCGGCAACGATATGAACGAGCAACCTCGCTGGTCCCCCAGCGGGAATCGCATAGCATTCATCTCAAACCGCGACAAAGGCATCCCGAAACTCTTTGTGATGGGGGCGAATGGGGGACAGGTAACGCAACTCACCAAGGGCGACCATTTTTGTGATGGGGTCTCGTGGTTTCCCGATGGGCAGCGGATCCTTTTCAGCGGGAACCTTCACCAATCAGATGAGATAGACCTTTTCTCGATTGACACGCGGAATCAACAACCAGCCCTCAAGGTAATGGCCGGAGAGGGTATCGAATCCAGTCCCTGCGTCTCCCCCGACGGCTCTTACATTCTCTACTGCGTCGCTTCCGACTCCGAGGAGCCGGGGCTTCCTCGGAACTATGATATCTGGGAGTACCATATCCAATCCGGCAGGCGGAACCAGATGACCGATCACCTCCTACGAGACTTTTCCGCCCGCTACGCCCCCGATGGAAACCGTATCGCTTTTATCTCGCAAAGGACTCCCGGGGACGAAGAGAAGCTAACCAAAGCCTTTGGCCATCTGCAACACCTCGTGCTCACCTCCGCACCGATCCGCGAGATTGATGATGCAATCCGAGAGGTCCAATCACTCGAGCGGCGGGCCGATCTTTGGCTCTTGGATCGACATCAACCCAAACTCGCTTACCCATTAACGTCGGGTCGCCTCGTCTCTCCCTCATTTACCTGGTCTCCCGATGGTCGGTATATCTGCTACGCAGCAGCGGAGCCCGAAAGTGACGGGGTGACCCGTCTACACGTCGTCGATGTCAAAACGGGAGAATCAGAGCCTCTCGAATTCGACAGGACCCCCCTGATGGTAGAGCTCAAAACCGATGATGCCCGCCTCCTCAGCCGCTCCGGCCTCGGCTGGCTTATCCCTGATTTTCTGCAGCGAAGAATGGTGCCTCGGGTGGTCCACGGCTCGGAGTACCAACCAGATTGGCGGGGGGACGGTGAGTGAG
>OMIW01000046.1 GCA_900299205.1 Pseudomonadota bacterium | reverse complement strand
GGAGCCTTTTGTAAATAGCTCTCTCAACCCACAATCAAATAAGGCGATACCCTGATTCAATCTCGGCGATGAACGCCGAACGGGGAGCTACCTGTAAGACCGCTCCTGCTGTTCGTTCAACCGAGATTGTCGCTTCGAGTGCGGGATTAATTCCGAGCTTAAATATCCTCCGGAGATGAAGCCCCGGATTTATGCGAAGGGTGGTGGCAGCGTGACCAGTATGCACACCCGTTAAAAACACGCCATCCTCTCCCCGTAAAACCTGGAGCTGGAGCTCAGGGGAATTAGCCTCAGCAACCGCCCTGATATCGAGCGTCTCCCGGAGGCATCCAAGAAATCTCTCGGTGGAAACAGGACACGTCGCGACATGGACATGGGGTCCGTAGTGCGGATGCTCCTGAAGCTTAATCACTGCGGGATACCCTGCATAGAGAGACCCCTCAGAAAAAAACGCTTTAGCCTCCCACCCCTGATTCAAGATCACTATCTTTTCCGCCCACAGGTGCCCCTCAAAGCCCTTATCGAGAGAACCATCGACCCACACGCACATATCCCGTTCAGTAGCGAGCATCGCGCCGTAGTCCTCAAGGTAGAAATCGCTCCTATCGTAAAAAACCGTGGGAAGCGGACTGAGCTTATTGTTTCGCTGTTTGTACCCAGTTCGGGGAAAACTTAGTACGCGCCCCCCGTGTCTTCGGAATTCAATCAGAAGCTCTCTCTCTTCATCGGTAAGCTCGAAGGCATAGCCCGGCAAGACGATGAGTTTGTACTTCATGAGATGCTGACGCTCCGCCCCGAGACTCTGGGAAAACCAGAACCCAAATCCATGTCGAAGACAAAACCGAGCTACATGATCGAGCTGATGACGAGTCGAGTACGCCACGCTTTGTGCGGCAATTTCATGAGTCCATAGACTTTCCGAATCGTGAATACACAATATATCTCGAGAGGGAAGAGGAAGCGCCGTCGATAGCCCAAGCTCTCTCTCGAGCCGACCAAAAATCTCATTTTTAGCCGCGATAATCTTCTCCTGCTGCGACGTTTCGATCCGCACATCGTGGGGCACAATACCATCATGATACTGTTCACACCCACCCGGCATACGTTGCCAGCTGAAGTAGAGCATCTGGTTAGCTCCTTGAAAAGCGGACTGCATTCCCCACAAGAAAAGCCAATCAAGCGAGAACCGTCGATTTGTCGGCTGCCAGTTTACCTGCACCGGCTGTTGTTCGAGGATGGAGAAGTGTTGCTGCCTCGCAGAGCGCATCAGCGCGAACTGCCAAGCAGAGGTCGTCGGATGAGGCTCTTGTTCCATCTGGTAATGGTCAAATCCGACATAATCGAGATCGCGAGATACCTGCCATGGGCAGAGATCGGTGAAGAGGGTCATAAGATTGTGAGTAATGGGACGACCGGGACTCCAGTGCCTTAAGACATCGATCTGTTCTCGTTGAAAACGGCACACCGCATCGTTGCTGAATCGGCGAAAATCTAGCTCCATGTGAGGATTTTGATCGGTCCAAGACGTGCGAGGGAGATCAATCTCCGAAAAATATCGATAACGCTGGGACCAGAAACAGGTAAACCACTCCTCATTAAGCTTTTCGATATCGTTATCATACCGGTCAGCAAGCCACTTCTGAAATCCATCCCGAGCCGCCGAGGTAAAAAGAAAGATAGAATTATGACATCCAAACTCGTTATCGGTCTGCCACGAAACGACTGCGGGATGGCCCCCGAAAGAGCGGGCATACGCCTCGGTAATTCGGATACTCTCGGCCCGATACACTGGGTTATGAAAATCGTAATGACGGCGCGAACCAAACGGAATCCTTTCTCCCGAGCGGGTGACCGGCAGGATGTCGGGGTGTTGGTCTATTAGCCATTTCGGGGGAGTCGCAGTCGGTGTGCAAAAAATCACCGAAATCGCGCTCTCCGCCGCTCGATCAAGCGCACGGAGAAAGGTATCGGGGCACCACTCGCCGGGCGATGGCTCAACTGTCGCCCAGCTGAATTCGCCCATCCGAATCGTATGAATCCCCTGTCTCACCATACGACGAAAGTCTTCCTCCAGCCTCTCTTCCCTCGAGAGCCTTACTATCTCACCACTTTCCACCCGACGTGTTACCGTCTCTCCCGCCGATATATAGTCAGGATAATAGGCGGCTCCCAGTTTGTAGATATGTTGAGGCTTCCTCATCACCGAGTTCCTTTTTGTTCCATCAGCCGATTGAAAATCCCGGCGATACCTCGCAGAGGAACAGTTCGGGGAGAATCCCCGTCTCTGCTGTGTAGGGATTCGAAGGTGAGCAAAAGCAATCGACCAGTTTGTCGCCGATACTCCGGTGGACTAGTTGAATCGTGGATCCGCCAAACCCTCCTCCGGTCATTCTCGAACCTATAAAGGCTTGCTCCGGATTCAAGCCGCATCCCAGTGCCACCCGAGCAGCAACTTCCTCTACAGCTTTACACGCATAATTCAACTCATCACACGAGACTTCATACAAACTATCGAGTGATCGGTGACTTGCCCGCATCAGCCCCCCAAGAGTTCGCGCATCTCCCTGAGAAAGTGCCTGAACAGCCCCGACAACTCGGCCATTTTCACACATCGCATGACACGCCCGGCGCGCACGCATCACCCCACCTTCGTTTTCTCCGAGGAGGCCCTCTAAAACCCGTAAGGTCTCCATCTCTCCTAACCCCCTAAAGGGTGTACACCGAGCTAGTTCTCCCAGCGAATGCGCCTCAACACCGAGTGCTCCTTTGAGATCCACGAGCGCTCTCTCACAACTTGCTCGGCGCTCGTTGTACTCGCTTTCAGCGAGGGAGTGGCTTACCCCCGTTTTGAAGATGAGGAGCTGATGTTGCTGAAGCGCCTCGTGGGCTAACACATACTGGACTTCGAATTCTCGGTTGATCGGGAAACGAACAAAGTCGATGCAGGTAAAGTGATTTGCTTGTGAGCAAAGTACTGCAAGCTGATCCATCAGTCCACAAGCCGTCCCCACAAACCGGTGCTCGACATACATCGCGAGCCGCGCAACCGTTGACGCATCAAGGGGATCCCCAGATACTTTATTTAACTGACCAAGTATGGAGATACAAAGCGCCGCTGAGCTGCTTAAACCTGCCCCCTGCGGAAGTGTCGAATCAAGGGATATCTCGAGAGTACCTCTCCTCCACGGCGTACGATCCATCCCACGCAATCGCAGGGTTGCCTCAAACAGGATGAAACACCCGACGATATACCTCCCCCACTGACATTCCTCGAGCCCGGGCACCTCGACTGGAGTGCTCAGTTCAATCCCCGTAAGAAGGACCGACGATGCTATCTCGGCGATCTCCTCACTCCCAAAGCACAATGTCTCACCCCGAGCTCGTGAAGCAATCCGAACTTCGCCTGCCTGGGAAAATTCATCCTCTGGCTCCTCCATCATGATGAGCTCAGCGCGAATACCGAGCGAGATTGCTGCCGGCATCACCATCCCCCCATTGTAGTCGGTGTGCTCGCCTATGAGATTGACCCGGCCCGGGGTAAAGGAGTGAAGACAGCAAATCGCTCTTCGTGGTTCCGGGGCGGAAGGCTCAATGTGCTGGAGTATTCGCATGAGAATTCCCTATTTGGTTTCTCGTCCCTCATCATCGAATGCGCCGACTGATACCTGAATCGCGCGGAGCTCAGCGGCTTTTTCCTCTGGAAAGGTATCGTTGATAAACAGGCCGGTACCACTCTCCACCCCTGCGAGATACTTGAGCTTCTCCGCGGTTCGATACGGAGGGTAGAGCTCGATGTGCCAGTGATAGGAGGGACACTCTCCATCGCGGGCTGCCGCCTGATGATGCACCATAATATATGGCATCGAGAAGTTAAATAGCCTGTTGTATTTCAGGAGAACCGTCTTGAGAACGATAGCAAGTTCACGACGCTCAACATCATTGAGCTGATGGATGAGCGGACGGTGACAACGGGAGGTAATATGAACTTCATAGGGATATCGCGCAGCGTAGGGAACGAAAGCCACCATCGTGTTTGTCATCTCTACCAATCGTTCTCCGATGCGCTCCTCCTCACCCGCAATCGCACACACGAGACACTCGCCAGTCTGAGCATGGTGAGCTGCAGCGATATGGTGCTCAGTGGCGACAAAAGGGGGTATGTGGGTGAACGCGTAGAGCTGTCCATGAGGATGGTGTAGCGTCACCCCGATTTCGGTCCCCTTATTTTCAAAGGGGAAAAGATACGCGAGCTCCCTATCCTTTTCTAATTCTCGACACCGGTCTTGCCACACCGCGATCAAACCTTCGATGTGCGAGAGCGACTCGAGAGCAAGAGTCGAATCGTGTCGAGGAGAGTACAATACAACCTCACACCGACCGGTAACCGTTCGGTCCGTGACCCCGGAGCTATCTCGCTCACCCCCTCCTCGATTACCGGCAGATAATCCCGGGAACATATTCTCAAAGACGGCCCACGAGTAGCACCTCCCTCCGAGCGGAACCTCGCTCGGAACAATAACGCCATCACCTCTGACAATCGGGTTACAAAGCGGGCAATACTCTCGGGGAGGCAAAAAGGGACGGTCCTGCCGACTGGCCGATATACTCACGAACTCACCCCTCATCGCATGCCATCTGAGGTGCGGGGGCGACCAGCTTTCCGGACGCTCAACAACGGGACCGGTTAAGCGATAATCATCCGGATACGGCTGTCTGCTGTATTCGATCCAGAGACGACCATCGGGCTTTCGCCATTCAAACTTGTGAAGCATTGGGGCACCCGTGATTTAACTGAGGGAGACAAAAATTGGCGAGTGGCGGCTCAGAGGCTGCGACATAATGGCTCGTGGACGATAGCACCGCTTATTTGGCCCATACACCCATTCAAACCCTCTTATTTCCCAGCCTCTCAGAAAAAAAAGCCCGGCGATGCGACAAAGCATCCCGGGCGACCAATAGCAACCAGAGCGGACATGCCGCGAACCTGATACCTGCGAGCGACGAAATTGCCCCAACAAGGCAAGGCAAAAATCAATAGCGCTGCGATAGCGGATGAATCATCACTTCATCAACAACCACATGCTGGGGCGCACAAACCACAGCCTGAATCCACCACGCTACATCGGTCGGCTGAAGCCAGTCGTGATGCGCGGGAGAGCCTGCTGGTTCCGCATGAAAGTTCGTATCAATAAGCCCCGGCAGCACCTCGGATACCCTGATACCAAATGGCTGAACCTCCTTGCGGATGGACGCAACCATCGAGCTCTGGGCATATTTTGAGGCGCTATAGATGGCACCTTCCTCGAGTGGTCGGCGGGCGACATCTGATGTGACGACCACTAGGTGCCCCGCTCGAGCCTCCTTCATTACCGGAATGACGCTTTGCAGAAGCACGGCGGTTCCGAGAATGTTGGTAGCGATCATCTCATCGATGTCGCCAAGCTTCACCTCATCGTGCTTTCCAAACCGTCCCATTCCCGCGCAATGGACGACCACGGAGAGCCGCTTACCCATTGCAATAATCGGGGAGAGAACCGATCCAAGATAGCCGACATCAGTGATATCACCTGCATACGCGGTGACGGGGCTCATATCACCTCTGAGCTCTGCCTGAAGTTCCGTCAACTTCTGAGCCGAGCGACCGAGGAGCACCAGCTCATGACCGCCGGATTGATCAGCTGCTGACTTGATCAGTTCGACCATCGAGCGTGCAACTGCCTCACCGACACCACTTGATGCCCCGGTGATGAGGATAACCCCTTTCGGGGGTGTAGCATTGTTGTTCATGGGAAACCTCAAAGAGTGTTTGCTGGTACGAGATGTTGCTTCAGCTTATGCTCATCAATCATAGCTGAGCGAGCCGAAGGTGAGCGGAGTTTCGGGGATGCCCTGCGTGAGGCGTCCCTGAAGCTCACTTAGACGGTGATTCGGAAGCTCCGGTAATAACAGCCTCCCAACCTGCCGGGACTCCTCAATGAGAGGGTATCCGGACAGGATGAATGAACGGAACCCGAGGGTCCGATACCGCCCTAGCTTCTCCAGCACCTCTGCGGAGCTGCCCACAATCGCACTACTGGCTCCGGACCGGACTTCACCGATGGTGGTCCAGAGGACCTCCTCAGCATAACCATCTCCATCAGCCATCGCCCGCAATGACCGTTGCGCAACGACCCCTGCTGAGGCGATATCCTGAGTTCTCCCCTTGAGGTTAATCCGCTTAGCCTCATCAATACCTCGCGCAAGAAAAGTCGCCCACTCGCGCGCCTCCTTTCGTGTTTCCCGCACAACAACGTGGATCCGAAGCCCGAAGTCTATCTTTCGCCCATACCGAGCCGCTCTCGCTGAAACATCCGCAATGATGGCCGCAAGCTCCTCTTCTGGAAGGGGCCACAACAGATAGACATCACAGAGCCACGCCGCGACCTCACGGGCAAGCTCGGACAGCCCCCCGAAATAAAGGAGCGGACCACCCCGTTGGTACGACCGCACGGGTGCCCCAGGAAGGTCGAACTGATATAGTTCACCATCGTTCTGGAGCCTCCCCTCCGTCCAGGCAGACCTAAGGACACGGATAATTTCCGAGGTTCGCCGATATCGGTACCCCCCCTCTTCCCGCAGGCCCGGCAAATCCGAACTGATTATGTTCAGAGAAAGCCGACCCTGTAACAGGTGGTCGAGCGTCGAGACGGTCCTCGCCAAAGTGGGCGGGTGAACTTCACCGAGACGAATCGCCGGAAGCAAACTGATCGTCGAGGTGCTCGGTGCAACCGCAGCCGCAAACGGAATCACCTCCTGGCCAATCATATAGGACGTTGGCAGCAGGATATTGAGAAATCCCTGCTCCTCCGCAGTAAGCACAATCTTCCGACAGTGCTCAAAACTACTCCGACGTTCCGGGTCAGGAACACCAATCATCGTGGTATCACCCCCACAAAGATCAGCGAACCACGCCATTTCGCACACCGAATCGGGGGTACGAATCCCCAGAAAGGGTGCCACAGGTTGTAAAACCATCGTGAATACCTGAAATAAGCTCACCCGAAACTCCGACGGATTTCTGGCAGAAGAGTGAGCTTATTTCAGGAACAAAACCATCTGGCTGAGAACAGTATGCCAGGAGGAGAAAAATCGCAAAGGAGAGGCGTCAATGACAGGCCTCCCTTGCCCCTCACCCGATCCCATCCTCGGAGGGAGAGTTTGGCCCCGCGAGTCATCTCAAGCCCCGCTTGAGTCTCGCCAGATTTCATCCATTCGAGGAAAAGGCGCAAGGAACAGGCACCTCCCACTCCCGCCGCGCGAAGAATTGGACTCTCACGATCCGGTGCAAAACGGGGTCGCTGCATTGAAGAGTTATGCCAGCGCCGGCTGCTAGTTCGCTATCACCCGCGACCAGGAAACTCGGGTACCAATCGAAAGTTACCGTAACCTACGACATCGCGAAGGAAGGCACGGGCACTTCCCCATTCGAGATTCTTGGATAAATGACGGGGCGTACTGATCTCGCCCCGTCGACAGCTCGGTTTAGTACCGATACTCCTCCGCTTTAAACGGCCCCGACACGGGGATGCCGGTGTACGCTGACTGCTCAGTCGTCATCTCGGTGACAACCCCCCCAAATCCCAATACCATTAATCGAGCGACCTCCTCATCGAGCTCTTTTGGTAACACCTTCAGGTATAACGCCGCCTTCTTTTTGTCGGCTGGGAGGTCCCCAAATTTCTCTCCATACAGGTGTATCTGTGCGAGCACCTGGTTCGCGAATGAACCATCCATGATCCGGGATGGATGACCGGTGGCATTGCCGAGATTAACCAACCGCCCTTCAGAGAGAATTATCAGATAATCACCCTTTGCTTTATCTCGATAAACTCGGTGGACCTGCGGTTTTACCTCCTCCCACTGCCAGTTATCGCGCATATATTTGGTATCAATCTCGTTATCGAAATGTCCAATATTGCACACAACCGCTCCCGGCTTGAGCGCCTGAAGCATGAATCGATCACACACATCGATATTGCCCGTCGCGGTCACCACGAGATCGACTGCGCCCATCAGAGCAGTATCAATACACTTGCTATCTCCGGTATTTTTTCCCCCAATGTATGGAGAAACCACCTCGTACCCATCCATACATGCCTGCATCGCGCAGATCGGATCTATCTCGGTTATCTTGACGATCATCCCCTCCTGTCGCAGCGATGCCGCCGAGCCTTTACCAACATCGCCATATCCCAACACCAACGCCTTTTTGCCTGAAAGAAGGTGATCGGTGCCTCGCTTGATGGCGTCATTGAGACTATGCCGACAACCGTATTTGTTGTCGTTCTTCGATTTCGTGACGGAATCATTGACATTAATCGCTGGCACCTTGAGCTCTCCTCGCTCGAGCATCTCGAGAAGACGGTGCACGCCGGTCGTAGTCTCCTCGGAGATCCCATGACACCTGTCGAGAATCTCGGGATATTTTTGATGAAGCACGAGAGTGAGATCACCTCCGTCATCGAGGATCATATTTGCTCCCCAATCAGATCCGTTCTGCAATATCGTCTGTTCGATACACCACCAGAACTCCTCTTCAGTCTCACCCTTCCACGCAAAGACTGGAATCCCTTGCTCAGCAAGAGCAGCGGCAGCGTGATCTTGGGTCGAGAAGATATTGCAAGACGACCAACGAACCTCAGCTCCCAGGGCCATCAGGGTCTCGACGAGAACAGCAGTCTGAATCGTCATGTGGATACACCCCATGATTTTAGCTCCCTTGAGTGGCTGCTGAGCACGATAGCGCTCACGGATCGCCATGAGGGCAGGCATCTCAGTCTCTGCAATCTCGATCTCACGTCGCCCCCACGAGGCGAGCGAAATATCCGCGACTTTATAGTCGGCCTGTGCCGGTGGTACCTTCTGTGCTGTCTGTGTTGTCATTTTTTCTCCCATTGATTACCGGCCTCACGGCGACAGGCATCCCGTCTTCGCAGGCCATTTTCTTCACACCGAAATCTTGTCAAAACGCCGCACCTGAATCTGAAACCCATTCCGAAGGGCGAAAAACGCCTGGTCTCCTGCGACCAATCCCGCAAGGGTGGCAAACCCCTCAAGCTCCATCGGATCGAATCCCATCCACATATCACCACATCGCTCGATTGCCCAGCTTTGATTATGGCGACAAAGGTCGGCAACAATCACGCTCCCCCCCGGCTCAAGCAGCTCGGCACAATCACGAAAAATATCGGCCGGTGACGGGACATGATGGAGGACCATCGCGCAGATAACATGGCTTACCGTTATCCCCGTTGCTACCGCAACGCCGGTATCGCCATGAATAATCGTCACCCGTTCCCGCTCTCCCGCGGGAATGGCCCGACAGGTAAGCTCAATCATCTCTTCAGAAACATCAACGACATATACCGAATGAAAAAGGTCCAAGAGCGGACTGATAAGCTCCCCCCGGCCGGCACCGATCTCAAGAACGGCTCTCCCTTTGGCTAGCGGTTCGTTAATTCCAATTTCAGCACGCGCCCGCCCCCAACATGATCGCTCAAGCATCTCTTGGACCGTCGGCAAATACTGCCCCGGAAGCGCGATAAGCTCCTGAGTTTTTGTGAACTCGCGGCTGTGCCGATTAAAAAAATCACGAGCATCCCGCGACCGAAGACGCTTAATCTCTTCAATCTGGTCAGAGAGACTGGCATCAAGAGGACGCGCATCGAATGCTGAAAAGAGAGCTCGCACAAGGTCAGCGCGCACCGAATCGGCAACTGCTGGCCATACTCGCCGATAGAAGGTAATCGTCCCCTCGCGTCTAATCGCGACCAATCCCGCCCCAAGAAGTAACTTGAGATGGTGGCTGACCGCCGGCTGCTTCATCTCAAGAATCACACACAACTCAGAGACCGAGAACGAATCGTGACGAAGAGCGCGAAGGATCCGCAGCCGAACCGAGTCGGCGCACGCCTTGAGAAGCTCTTCAGTCGGATCTCCCTCGGAGGAAAGGACTTCCAGAGATGATGCAAATCGATTAAATGCCGTCACGGAACCTAGAAACGTTTAATTGCCCCTCTTAGAATATCATGGGGTAACTACTTCATCAATATATTTTGATGAAGTAGTTACCTACCTCTCTTTAGGGCGAAAAAATCTCATTGAATAATGGTGAAATTAAAAGATATATCAATTAATTCTGATACTTTAAGGGCCTTCGAACACCTGCAAACATACGAAGGCCTTAAGAATTCAACAAGGAAGCCTCCCATCAAGGAAATGGCAGCAAAATCTCTCGATACTACCCTACGACCTCTCCCCGGTTCTAAAAATTCGACCTCCATTAAACTCCTTGGCGCGGAGGCTTACCCCCTCCCGCCCTTTGCCAACACCCCAAATCCCCAGCTATCCTGTGGTAACCACGCGGTTGCGGGAACCGCATCGACGCGTTTGCTTCCATTTGTACCCTTCACCGATGCTGACAGCCCTCTTACTCCGTTCCAGCCGACACCTTCTTTTTCGGTGCCACGCCTGGCCGGCCCACCCTTTCCTTTTGGGATTTTCGATAGCCCTTGCAATGTTCGGGCTTCTCGGAGGACGACCGCGCTTATGGGAGTTATCAGGACCAACCGCCCTGTTCGGGTCCACAACGGCTTTGGTGATTATTGGTCTTGCGGGCATGATTGCGGCTCTGTTTCCGAAATACATACCTCTCCCATACGGAAAAATAAGAACCGAAAAAACAACGGACCAGCAGCTCAACGGCACTCACATCCTGCCTCGCCTGGCGGCGGGAGCATCTCTCGCGCTCGTTGGGATTTTTCTCTCCGATTGGCTCTCCAGACCCTATTCCCTCTTCACTGGCCCATTCGTTCGGCCCGAAGCGTCTATCGTCGGAGGATGCGTCTGGTATCTCGTTTACCAGAAACGTCGGGCTCAGAAGACCGCTCTCCTTTTTCTCCCGGTCATCGGTTCACTGATCGCCTTTACATCATTCCTTAACTACGGTGACGGGCGTACTCTTGTCTCTGATGACCACACCGTATTTCTCTACCGGCTACAACTTCTCAAGGAGCAGTTTCCATCCATTCCCTTTTACTACCCCCTATGGAATGGAGGTACCGATGCGCGTGATTTTTTTGCGAGTGGTTCGCTCAATCTCTTCTTGTTGATGTACCCGATCATCGCGTCATTCGAGGTCTGGCATGTATACACCACGATTATCGCCCTTTCACTATTTGTTATCCCTCCCGCCTCGCTCGCAATCGCAACCCGGCTTCTCGGACTAAGTCGGGCATCCGCTGCCTGTGCCGCCACCTTGGCGCTTGCCCCCTCACTTCTTTGGTATCGGTGGGGGCTTGCATATGGAACGATGGGATTTATCACCTCAGCGTCGCTGGCACCCCTGTGCTGGGCTCTATGGTATCGGATATCGGAGCTTCGCGTCCCGGTCTCGAGGCCTCTCTGGTTAGCGACCTTCGCCATCACAACCCTGGTGGCATTCTGGTCACTCGCCCCACTGGCAATAGCTCCTGTTGCCCTTACCCTGCTACCGTTCCGATTTCGAGAGCTCTATCGTCGCCGGGTGCTGTCGTTGATCGCTGCTCTCGTTGTTTTCAATCTCCCCTGGATCGTGCTCTTCCTTACGGTCTCCCGAGTGACCTCGTTCCTCGGTGCCGACGCAGAAGCCTCACGACCGACGTCGGTTGTAACCTCACCAGTTTCCTTACCGTCACCCACATCAGCCACTGTCGACTCTGAGCCGACTTCCCATAGTCGTATGACCTTTCAACAGCATCAGACTGCTCCTGCATTTCGTCACCGTTCTTCGGGCCTTTCTGTATCACGAGCAGTTGCTGGCCTTCGTAGCTGGGGGGTTACGCTCCATCCCCTCCTCTTTATCCTGGGACCCATCGGAGTTCTCGTATTTCGTCGCCGATTGGGGCTTCTCTTTGGGGCACAGTTAGGTTGGCTGCTCGTGATTGGCACTGTACTGGTCCCCCTGAAACCCCAGCTAGAGCTCGACCGCATGTTGGTGATGGCAAGCGTTTTCCTCTGCATCCCGACCGGAGTGGCTCTCCGGGTTTTAATGCGGCTCAGAACGGCGAGACTCTCTTCTGAAAGGGACGAGCACAGGATGGGGCGTTGGAGAGCATCGCTCGCTCCCATAACCTCAGTTGGTGCTCTTCTCAGTTTTGCGTTTCTCATTCTTACCCCACTTTACACCTCCTCGATTGCGCAAAATCGCTCACGGGAGGAGATTTATTTCTCATCCTCAGCCTACGATAGCATCGTGCAAACGGTGAAGGAGCATGGAGGTCCAGGTCGGGTTCTTTTTTCTGGCCAGGTGCTTCACGAACTTGATAATGGACATGTCGCTCCCCTCACCATTCTGACACGACACCCCATGGTAGCATCCAGCCCGGTCCATAATCTTTGGTCTTACCAGCAGGTAATCCCGCGTGACTTTCTTGCCCGAGGAGAAACTGGTATCGAGGATTACCTTACCAAGATGAACGTCTCCCTCGTATTTGCTCACGATCCAAAGTGGCGACAGTGGTTCTCATCGCGTCCCGAGCGCTATACTCAGGTGCTCTCTGGTCCTCCTTTTGCGGCTTTTCGTCGAATTCAGGTGCGGGCGTCGTATTTCATTGAAGGGGACGGAACAATCGTTTCGCAGGATACCGATGGTTTTACCTTCAAGCCGACGACAGCTGATGGGGTCGTCTCGTTTCGGTGGTTCCCTTTCCTTCGCCCCGACGGAGGGTGTGACCTCGCACCGCATCCCGTAGGACAGGACCTCACCTTTATCCGGTTTTCTCGATGCACCCCGGGCCAGAGCATTACGGTGCGTGCGGGATCACCGTTAGATCGTCTCCTTACTCAGGGGGGCTAAGGGTATATGAAAGGAAAATTGCCCTATCGAATCAATCAATGGATTGCGGAGCTTCCTCACCTCAACCTGATCCCAATCATCTCTCTCCTCTGCCTTGCTGTCGGTGTTGGGGTGCTCGTAATGTTCAGCCCCACTGAATCAGTGCGATTTGCTCTCACGCCCCTCCCTGAGGCTCCCCACTGGCGAGCTGCCGTTCATCTTGCTCACAACGGGTGGTTTGTATGGCGCGATGCTCTCTTTGGCGACCTATTTGTAGGGGCGG
>OMIW01000045.1 GCA_900299205.1 Pseudomonadota bacterium | reverse complement strand
ACCGACGACTCCAGCATTTCGATCAGGTGCCGGGCGATAGGCGGGCCGATCCCCTAATAAAGACCATCCCTCTGGATAAGGGTAAAGACCTCACATCTCTCCCCCACATTACCATCGATCCTGCAACTACCCTCGATCGGGAAGACGCCATTTATGCGATTGTTCACCCCAATGGAAACGCATCGCTATATGTCAGCTTCGTTGATGTTACCTGGTATGCACAGCGGCATACCCTTATCGATGAGCACATCGCCTCACGCGCCTATTCCGTGTACGGAAGCTACTCCGCATTTCCTCTTCTCGGAAGAGATTTTGCGTTTGGACCCGGAAGCTTTATCCCCCACGAGCCGAGGCTCGCGTGGACTTTTGAGCTGACCGTTGCTCCTCACGGTGAGATTGTGGAGCGAAAATTCTATCGATCAGCGGTTGTTAGTCGAGGAGCGTACACCGTGGAAGAGGTTCAGCGCATCCTCGTCGCTCCCGAAGGTGATAACGCGACGGTGCTCTCCCACCTCTGCGAGGTATCCCACCGACTTTCTCAATGGCGGCGAAAAGGAAACCGCTTTATCGTTGTTCCTGCCGATGAACGCAAAGCCGCTCAGATCGTCTCCGAGTGCATGATCACGGCCAATATCGAGGCAGCGAATCTTCTTGAACAGCACGGGCGCGGCGGCATTTTCACCACCTACGCCCCACCCTCAGTGTCCCAGCAGGAGCAGCTCGGCCGTCGTATTAAGAAAGCTGGAATTGAGGTCGAAACCCGTCATTTCACGAACGCGGCGGACTTTACGACGTTGTGGGACAACCTACGCAGAGCGGGTCAGCACAGCATTCTTTCTGAGATGCTGGATAGATTCTTCCCCCGCTCGCTCTTTAGTTCAATTCCACACAATCATCAGGGCATCCCGGCACGAGCCTATCTGCGACTCAAGGGGAATACCTATGTGGGCATCGTTAATCAATGGATATTTGAGGCTCTTCATGAAGGGAATTCACCCCCTTTTTCGTCGGACGAACTCGAGAAAATTGGTCATCGACAGAACCGATTGATGCGCTCATACGATTCAGCCGCATTTCAGCTCCGATTCCTCGAAATGTTAAAGAGAAATCTCGTTCGGCAAGGAGAGACGTTCTCTGCAACCGTTACCGAAATACACGATGAAAGTATCCTCTTTGAGCTGGATGATGACGGATTTAAGAAATGGGGTATTGCATTTACCTCTCCCGATCAGCAAGCCGCAAGGGGACATGGCTCCGCATCATCCCTCAACCACGAACGGCTCAGCCAAATGCTGCTCCATCCCGGCGATAGCATTTTGGTCACACTCGAGGGGTTTCATCGCGGGGAAAATCGATTTCTCTTTTCAGTCGCGGAATGGCACAATACGAGCGCTGTACCCCTGAGTCTCGGGGTGCCTCAAACGTAAGGGTTGGGGACTGCCTCCCCTTCTTGCCCCCCGTCCAATAGAATCGAATGTTTGACTGGCTTCTCTCCCAACAAGGCTTTTTCATCTACGGCGCTTTCGTCCTGCTCCTGCTCGGGGGCTCGGTGGGTCTGCCTATTCCCGAAGATATGCCCCTCCTTTTTATGGGGGCTGCGATTCATCACGATGCCGCGTCTTGGCGAACCACCTTCGTTGTCGGTTATATCACGATAATTTTCTCGGATGCCCTTATCTTTTGGTTTGGTCGGAGATTCGGACCTCGTCTTTTTCGGAGCAAACTATTCGGTGCTCGTTTCCCTCCTGAGCGGATGGAAGCGATAAATCTTCGAATCGATCGCCACGCATTCGTCATGATTTTTCTCGCTCGCCATCTCTTCTACCTTCGCACTGCGACCTTCCTCTCATGTGGTGCATTTGGAATGAGATTCGGGAGGTTTTTAGTTGCTGATGCGTGTGCAGCCCTAGTTAGTGTGCCGGTTTTATTAGCGCTCGGCTATTGGGGTGCTGAGCACCTTCCCGCCGTTATCGAGTGGATGAGAACCGCTAAATACGCATCTCTCCTGATTGGTGCTGTCCTCGCTTTTGCAGGGTGGTTGTATCTTCGACGCAGATTGGCCTCAGCGACAAGAGCACCCGAGCTCTCAGAACCGCGTCCCGATTCCTTAAGGGAAGGATGAATCTCCCGTTAACGAGCATACCTACTTCCCCGATCAATGAATGGGCACGCCCCCGTGGCTCTTACTCTCGAGAAGCAGCAGGTCCCGTAACGCACACCCTATCGCATCCCGGAGGGTGTTCCCCGTTGCTTCAAGTTGTCCGCGACCGACCTGAACTACCGTCTTGTATGCAAGAGCTCGTTCATTGAGTTCAAGCCCCGCGTGGAACAGGATCGCTTTTCTCGCCTCAAGTTGGTGAACCAGCTGCTCGACCGTCGGCAGCCAAACGAAGGTCTCTCTCAGGGCCATCGGGGTCATTCCTTGAGGATCTATTAGGATCGAAACAACTTCGGGGGCCGCACGTTGCGAAATCTCATCCCCTATCTCAGGCTGCCAAAGGAGGCCCGCTGAATCGAGGTCCTGAGCGACACGAAGAAAAGTGAGTAGCGACATGGTCTCCTTCTTGGTCGATAACGGCTCAAGGGAACGTCGTGCCTCTGCACAGTCATCAACTCAACTTATCAGCTCACAATTTTCAATCAAGCTGATCACGACCGAAGCTGCGCCGAGGTTATACAATGCCTCTATTCTTATTATCGCCTAAAAAGGGGGAAAACCTTAAGAGAATTTTTTAGGTGCTATGCAATATAAACTTGAATCGATGTTGAGCTCACTCGGAATTTTCAGCGAGAAGAACAAGAGCTATCATCCGGATTACTCCCCCCCCTTACCCTCTACCTCCGCGCCGTACATTGCTAGATGATCGGCTATCACCCGTTCTCGGGAAAACAACCGGCAGATTCGATCTCGGGCAGCACGACCAAAAGCCGCTCGCCTGTCGGGGTCATCTATCAGCTGCATCAAGCTTGCAGCAAGTGCATCGGGGTCACGCGGCGGTACCAACATTCCCGTTACATCGGGGATAACCGCATCAATATTTCCCGTCACCGCAGAAGCTATCACCGGCACCCCGCTCGCTTGCGCCTCTAAAAGACTGTATGGAAATCCTTCGTGCCAGCTCGGCAGGACGACCAGATCCAGAGCAGCGTAGACAGTCGGCATATCATTCTTGATCCCTGCTACGATTATCGAACTGTCCTCAGAAGCCGATTGGTCTAGTGCCTCAGCCACCGCTGCTGTCGGCATTCCTCCAACGACCACAAGCACTGCTCGGGTACGAACCTTCTCATCGAGTGCGCGCCACGCTTCAAGCACGGTCAGGAGCCCCTTGTGAGGAACCTGCCGGCCAACAAACCCCACCGCTACGACACCAGTGGGGATGTTGAGTGCCCGTCGCGCATTCTCCCGCGTCGGTCCCTGAGCAGGAGCGAATGCGGTCGTATCAACACCCGCAATCGAGCCATCTCCCACTACCTGGGCCTTCTCTGCACTCACCACACCGAGCCGGACAGCCTCTGCCTTAGTCGATTGACTACAAAAAACCACCCGTGTGGCACTCGCGCACGATATCCATTCAACCAACCACAGAAGTACCCTCTTGATCCCCGTCGCTGAAAAAAGGGCCATCCCGTGATTATAGTAAACCCGGCTCCGAATACGATTTATCCACGCAGCGACCAAACCCACAGCGGCGGCCTTACTCATGTGAGCAATCACCATCGCCGGGCGCTCACGCCGGAAGAGGCGGGTGAGCCGGAAAAGGGCTCCAATATCCGCGATCGGTCGTATCGATTGCGCAATTCGCACCGGCTCGAACCGCATCCCTCCCCGCTCAGCTGCCTCCCGACCCTCGCGCCCCTCAGAACAAACCAGGAGCTGCTCCGCCCGCTGTTCCGCAAGCGCACAAAAATGGGGGACGAGAAACTGCCTCGCCGAAAGCCCAAGAGCAAAAAGATGGATGATACCCACACCAGCAAGGGGTGAAGGCTCAAGGCGTGTGCTCTTTTTGGTCGATTCGAGAGGCTGGACCGCAGGTGATGCAACATCTGACAGAGGAAGTGCTTCCATGGTCAAACTCCATGGTGGATAAGAAAGATGGCTAATAATAAAGAGGTCACCCCACCTCGGTGAAGGTCACGAGAACACCCGATAATGTACAACACCAATAAGAGACGGAAGGACCCACGAACGATTCGACCCCGCCCCTCCAGGCGCCCCCAACACAAGCGCACCCATCCGCAATAAAACGCATCTGCAAGATAGATGAGGCTTTTCTGAGCTCTGATTTGCTCACCGTATCTCGATACCACATCTCCTGTCAAAGCCCCCAAAAAGCGGGGCAAATCGGACTAATTGGTCTTAACCCAATAGGCTTTCATCCTCATTTCGGGGATCCCGTTTGTGCTCATACCCGCCCCATAGCCCGACTGCCGAACAACCGAAAGAGCCGAGCGGTTTTTCGAGGTGATTCCACCTCCTGATACCTCGGGACTATCCCCGACATACCACCATAGGTAACATCCTGTTGTCCCAAACTCGTCATCAGCCCCCGAAGTCTGAAATATGGACGCACCTCACCAAGCTGAAACCCGTCATCGCTCCAACAGCCCGATTGCCCCCCGTCCGTTCTCCCGCCCTCGTGTCGATCTCGGACACGATACCGAGGTTGCACTCGGCCCGTGGAACGGTCTAGCTTAAGGATAATAAGCGAGTGTTTGCGGTTAATAAGCTCTTCAAGAGGCGTATCGAACATCCGCAACTGGCCAGTGGATTGAGGGCTGACCGTTGGCAGCAGGAGGACGGAACCCTCGTCAAGTCACGCCGAGTGACTTGGGGCCATCTCATCGAACTCGAAGGGGTGGTGGCGAAGGTCGAAAGGCTATGTGCAAGTGCAAGCGAAGTTCTAGAGAAGTGGAAGCAGGGCGACTGTCCTAATCTCACTCTCTATTATTTCGACGGCGAACAGTTCCGCCGAAAAGCTACGTCGGAACTGTACGACGAAGCTGAGGATTGGCAGAATTTCGAAAGCGATTTCGTCGCTTCCGGTGTCCTTGCCAGAGAGACCGCCGTCGTAGACTCGTTGAAACGTTTGGAGCGACGGCTGTCCTCATTCCGAGCTCTCCGCCGTCGTGCAAACCGAATTGGGCCTCGGCCTTCTTCGCTGTTCGCAAGACGGGTGCCACAAGGTTCGTGAAACACAAGGGGCCCTCACCAGGCCCCTCAATCCTTGACCTCTTTATCTCAGGGCCATAGATAACACAAGGGGTGAGCGACTCAAGAAATCATCTTCCCCGCCCATAGTCGGCTCAAAAAGACTCGCCACGGGATAATTCTGATGCCGTCACTGGTGAGCCGTTCGTGCTCGCAGAAGCAGACCAACAGATACTCGCGACAGATGTTCTCTTCGCGAAGTGCTCGGAGGCCGCGGAGATGCTTCTCCGAAGGGTGGTCAGTCGCCTTAATCTCAATCGCCCAGGTGCCTCCAACAATGATATCGACCTCAAAGAGAGAGGTTGTTCGCCAATATGTTAGCTCGTGGGTGAGTCGGTGGTACGAGAGAAATGCGCGGAGTTCAAGGACGATGAAGTGCTCGAACGCATCACCGAATGCTTTGCTTTTTGGGCTAATTGCTCCGCCCCTTGCTAAGTGGCGAGTAACACCAAGATCAAAAAGATAATGCTTAGACCGCATGAGCGCCTTTCTCTTTCGAGTCGCGGTAAAGCCAGGGAGGCGAAAGCCTATGAGGGTGTCCTCGAGGATCTGCAGGTAATTCTTCACCGTTCCTGGGGAGACCTGAACGTCGGATGCGAGCGATTCGTATGCAATCTCCTGGCCATTGGAGAGGGCGATCGCATCGAGAAATCCAGCGAATGCGCCAACGTTTCTCGTCACTGCTTCGGCTTTGATCTCCTCTCTTAGGTAGGTATCGACGTATGCGGCAAGATCCTCGTTGGGCTCGGTACTGTCATAAATCGCGGGAAGCCCACCCACATTGAGGTAGCGAACAAGATCAAATTGAGGGATCTCAGCTGAGGTGAGGGGAAAAAGGCGGGCTTCGCGCGCCCTTCCGGCGAGGAGATTCGCTCCTCCATGCTTCAGTTTAAGAGCACTTGAGCCCGTCAGTAAAAAGGTGATGCGGCGGGTGTGCATCAAGCGCTGCACCTCATCGAGAATGCTCGGCAGCTTTTGCACTTCATCAATGACGACAATCGGTGGCGATGGGTGGACGGCGGAGGCTCCCCGGCGGGATTGCGACGATTGCGCGCTCCTAGCCGCGATAATCTCTTCGAGAGCACTGGGGTTGCGGACAAGGGAGGCGTACGTGGCGGTATGGAGCAGGTCGATAACCAAAGCATCAGGTAACGCCGCCTCAATCAGGGTGGTCTTGCCGGTGGCGCGGGGGCCAAACAGAAAAAACGATTTCTGTTTGAGAAGTCGCGCCAGGGGGAGAGTGCGTAAGTAGTGAGGGGAGCGCATGACGACTAGGGAACAAAGGTTTAGCGAAGTCATGAAATTCCGTATAGGGAAGTGGTCAATCTTAAGAGGGGCGAATCGGCAGTGGTTAGACCTCTCTCGATACCCTACCTCTATACCTCTGAGGTAGAGGTAGGGGTCGGCTGTCGGCCACGAGAGATTCATACCGGGCCGATGTCGGACGATTACTCGAAAGATATTCGTCTGTCGGTCAGGCGTCTGCTGTTTGAAGCGTTATCCCACTGTCTAGTGGGCCCTGAAAAACCCATTTGTAACACCCGCTCCCACAAGCTAGTGTTGTATTACCCGAGATTTCGGCAGATTAGACAAAAAACAACCCCGAAAAGATCCAAAATCCAGACAGAAGATAGCCACTATCTACAACACCGCCGAGATAAATGCTCGCACGTCGCTGCAGAAAGAGTCGTACTGATCGGGTGATATGGTGACCGTTTGAGCGGAGGGGAATGCTCGTTTGAATGCGATGAGACCGTGGGGGGATCGACGGCGGCCTGACTTGACCTCGATGGCGATTATTTTGCTGCCTTGCCGGTACACATAGTCGACTTCGTCGTTGTCGACGCGCCAGTATGATAACTCGCCCGGAAGACGAGCGAGGTCGAGACCTACCGCGAGTTCAAACAATCTGCCTCGCAGGCTGTCGGTGAGCGTTATATCAGCACGAGCAAAGGTGCAGAGTGCCGGTGCGAGAGGAAGAATCTTTGGGCTTGATGACCGCTTCTGAATCGGATTTGTCGTGAACTTGCGAAGGGTTTTTAACAGGAAGGCACCTTCGAGAAGCTCGATATAATGCTTGATGGTGTCGATAGTTCCAGGATCTTGGAGTTGTCCCACGAGTTTGCGTAGGCTGATTTCAGCGGCGGGATAGCTACATAAAAGCTCAAATACCTGTCGGAACAGCGCTGGGCGGGTCACTCGCCGGATTTGCGAGATGTCTTTGTCGAGCACCGTCTCGATGATGGAGGATTTCATGTAGGAGAGCCACCGGTCGGGATCGTCGCGGAAGGCGAGCGCTCCCGGGTAACCGCCATAGATGAGATATTGATCAAGAGTAAGACCAAAACCCTCGACACATTCGCGGTAATTCCAATGATAGGCACGCAGTAGCTCGAATCGGCCGGTCAAACTTTCGGAGAGACCCGACTGCAGCAGGAGTGAGCTTGAACCAAGCAGAACTACCTTGATTCGGTGCGCTGCTCGCCGCTGTTCATCCCAGCACTTTTTAATAATCTCGGACCAGTTCTCAACCTTTTGGATCTTGTCAAGAACGAGGACGGTATCGGAGCCCTTGGCATTCGCTTCCTGCCACTGTCGTTCGAGCCAACTCCAGTCAGAGCGAAAAACGGCATCTGCGGAGGCGTAGTGTCGGGGGGTAGTTGTCGGAAGACGACCAAGCAGCTGCTCGACGGCGGTTGTTTTACCGACCTGCCGCGGGCCGAGAACTACCTGAATAAGGGGGTTCGGAGCACTCAGTCTTTGTTCGAGTGCAGGTATAATATCTCGTACTATCATGATGTTAGCTGGCATTCAGTGCTTGGTCGATATTTTTGTCGAGCTTGGTCGACAAAAATATCGACCAAGCTCGACATATTCGGTGAGAGGAGCCTATCACGATTACCTCGGGGACGGGAGTCTTCAGTTGGGAGGGGCTGGATGGTGTTGGCAGGCCCCCCCTTTTTTTTGCAGGGAGCTTGGGGAGCTGGAGGATTTTGTGAGATGGGGTGGTAGGGTGAGTGAATGGGGAACCTTCCCCGTGCCTCTATGGCACCAAGGTACGGGAGCAGGGATGCCCTTCGCTTTGGGCACCCCCTACACTATATTGCCGCTCTCTGCTGTTTTAGGTCTCAAGGGGGGGTTCCCTTGTACCAACTTGGACTACTAGCGACAAACACCCCATATTGGTCACCGGCGAGCACTTGCACCATTTGGTCTATAGCCCAGGCTTTGTGGTGGTCTCCATCTATTTGTCCATAACACTCCGCAATGTCGAGCGCTTTGCCTACCCTGTGTTTGAGCTCACTCAGTGCTACAGATTCCGCACCAACACTAGCCTCAGCTCTTCGTCCAGGCCTCTCTGCCCCAATATCCCACTCGTATGTGTCTGGTCCGTCTTCGCCGTCGCATGCTTGCTCAATGAACTTCGTGTAGCCGTCTCCGGTCAGAGTGCGCACCATCTGGTCTATTACCCAGGCGCGATGTTGACTGGATATGTCCAATTCTTGGCATTTCTGTCTACTTTCCTCCTTGCTGAGATTATCGATATCGCCTATCGGGATATCCGGCCCGCTTTGCAAGGCGAGGGCTAGAGCGCGTTCTACTCGTGCTAAGACCGCAGAAGGTGTTCTCAGCCCTTCGAGGCCGACTGGATTCGAACTGCTTAACTCATCACGAGCGCCTGAGGGGGGGGGGATTTGCCACGTTTGGCCTTCCCCCAAACCGGATAGATATTCTCACGCAAATAGATGGGGTATCATTTAAGGAGGGATATGAGCACGTTGTACGGGGGAATGTCGGCAGCCTTGAGGTGTCTGTGCTATCCCTTGAGCTCCTCATCAAAAATAAAGAAGCAACTGGTCGACCGAAAGATCAGATAGACGCTGAAGAGCTCAAGAAACTGCGGAGTTGATACCGAGAAAACTCCCGTGGTTTGATGAGCAGTAACCGCCTATCCCCCGAGGTGAGTATGACAGATTTCTCTGACAGCGAGTTTAGGGCACGAGTCGAACGACGGCGGCGCGAACCAGAAGGCGTCTTAGGTAAGGGGTTCCCCGAGCACGTGCATACCATTCCCAAGACCAGAGAAGAGGCCAAGCTGAGCATCGAGGATCTCTGGGAGCTAATTTGTTTTGTGTACGGCGTCCCCTGCACTATCGCGATGGATAAATCTTTCGGAATGAAGGGATTCCGGAAGCGACGAGAGGAGGACCCGCCTCCCTCCTCGTAATTGCTCAGATGCAGAGAGGTTTCGAGATTTAGCGATTATCGGAGAACAGAGGAGCAAAATAAACGCCCTCATACCCGCACGTTCACCACCCCGCCATGCCCCTGAGGTATTGAGCAAGGGGGTATCGCACTTCTCATGATGATCTTTACCACCACGAGAGCTCGCTTAGAGGCAGCGAAATAAGGGGGTTCGAGGCGAGGGTGCCGCTCATTCGTCCGAAACCCATTATTTCGCAGCCTCTTAGAGGTGATACCAGCAGCCAGACGATGCGCGCTTGCTCAGGGCATGACTCCGCGCCCTCGTTTTATTTTATCACCTCTCGGCTCCATCGGACGAAGGGCCGGTTCCGGTCTCCGATGTATATCGTCTATACTCACCTTTACCCTCTCCCGTCCGCTGTCTCCTCTACTCCGTCCGTCATGCCCACCTCTCCTCCCACACCCGCCATCGCCCTTTTACCCGGCCTATTCGGGTTTGACCGTTTTTTTATCTGGCAGATGTTTCGGGGGGTAAAGCCGCTTTTGGAGGAGCGAGGATTTGTTGTGGTGCAACCGCTCCCCGATCCGGTCGCTTCAATCGAGTCGCGCGCGCGGCTGGTTGCGGCCCAGATTGATGTGGCATGTCCGCCCGACGTTCCGCTGCATCTTATCGGTCACAGCATGGGGGGGCTTGACGCTCGGTTTATCGCGTCTCCGCGGGGTCTGGGGT
>OMIW01000044.1 GCA_900299205.1 Pseudomonadota bacterium | reverse complement strand
GTAATAACGAATGAGGAGGTTGGTAAAATCGCTCACGCTCAGGTGAGTGCGTCGCGCCATCGCCCCTATCTGAGCGATGGCGCGACGAGCCTCGTGTTCGACGGTCGGAGGAGGGGGAATCGGCGGGGCTGTGGTGCGACAGTAATCACGGAGGTCCTCGATCGTCACGGGAATCGAGCACCGGGTGTGTCGAGTAAGATCGGTGAGGTGGATTGATGCCTCTCCGATCGGATCCCCATCGATGAGGGCCATCATCACCGCAAATTCCTGGTCGGTGATTGGCAGATGTTCGCGAACGCTCGAAATCACCGCAACGGTCGCCCGGTGCTGATCTCGAGTCGTTTCGGGGATATACTTCCCGATATCATGGAGAGCAAGAGTAAGTCGTAACAGCTCAGGGCGAACCCCGCCGGGCAGGGGATGCGGGGCGAAGTATTTGTCGAATTGGCGAATGACGGCGTGACTATGGTCGTCGAGGCGATACTGCCCGGGAAGGCGGGGAGGCGTTTCATAAAGGAAGGCCAGCCGCGGGTGCATTTTGAGGGTGGCTATCAGCTCTTCGGCAGAGCATCCGCGGTTCAAAGCTACCGAGAGTGCGCGGGCAATGGTTGAGGGGCCCTGGGTCAGACTTGCGGAGGGAAGCGGGTCGGGGGTATTCGCAAAGGGCGGGGGCAAGAAGGGCTCGGGCAGCGGCTCGGAGGAGGGAAGAGGGGTGCTCATTGAGGAGGGTCGTTCAGACTTTTGGTGAATGGGAGGAGGTCGTGAGGCGGGTATCGTCGGAGTTCTATCGCAGGAGGGCCACTTTCATCCCTCTCCGTTACCTGTCATCCTAACCGGTGCAGTGGAAGAGGGTAAGAGATTTTTTTGGCGAAGCAGTGCTGTGCGGGTTGTGGATGTTAATTCTCAACTCGAAAATGGTTGTTTCAGCTCGCACCTGACGAGTGCGCGTTTTTTCGGAGGTGAAAAGGTGGCCAGAAGCTTAAAAGTGGGAATTCTCGGGGCATCGGGCTACACAGGATGCGAACTGCTTCGACTTCTATCAAATCATCCTCATATGGAGGTATCAGTCGTCGTCGGTCGCTCCGATGCGGGAAAGGTGATGAACGAAATATTTCCATCGCTCGGTGGGGTGGGGAGTCTCACTGTCTCGGCGATTGAGGATGCGCGCGAGGATCTCCTCGGATGCGATCTTGTTTTCAGTGCCTTACCTCACGGTCAATTGGCAACACTCTTCAGCGAGGAGCCCGAAACTCTCACGGGAATCGAGCGCTTGGTGGATCTCGCAAGCGATTTTCGGCTCAGGGATGCACGGGGATATCTTCAATGGTACGGCTCTCCGCATCCTTGCCCCGAACGTCTCTCTGAATGGGTCTACAGCGTACCGGAATGGTCTCGGGAGGCCGTGGCAGTCTCGCGCCGGGTTGCGAACGCGGGGTGCTTTGCAACGGCCTACATTTTGGGGGTCGCGCCACTTGTCAGAGAGGGGCTTGTCGAGGGGCCTCTCTCGGGTGTTGGGATCTCCGGCTCCTCAGGCGCGGGCAAGGGGCTCAGTCCCCGCCTTCATCTAAGCCATCTGCATGAGGATATCGTCACTTATAGGGTTGGGGGGCATCAACACGGGGGAGAGATTGAGCAGTTTGTTCGATCCATCACGGGGGGGCACCTTCCCGGTCCGGTTTCGCTTTCGACCGTTTTGGCACCGATGAGCCGGGGTTTACAGGTGATAGTGACGGCTTGTGCATCGGCTCGCGCGGGAGCTGCTATCGTGAAGCACGCGTTTCGCGCGGCGTACGACAGGGAGCCATTCGTCATTGTGCGCGACACATCACCCGAGACAAAGCATGTTCGGGGTGCACATCGAGCTGAGATTTTCTCTCAGTTCGACGACCGCACTGGACTGATAACAGTCGTTACTGTCATAGACAACTTGGTTAAAGGAGCAGCAGGATCGGCGATTCAGAATGCCAATCTGATGCTTGGGCTCGATGAGCAATTAGGCCTGCCCACGGTCGCGATGTACCCGTAAAGCGCCGTGGAAGAATCTAAACGATAAAAATACCAACAGAAGAGGGGAACAGCATGATTCGGTACGGTGATTCAGATGAACATCTCGCGTGGTTGCCGAAAGCGGAGCTTCTCATTGAAGCGCTCCCGTATCTGCACCGATTCGGCGGTGCGCGGGTGGTAGTGAAGATTGGAGGTGAATTGGCGGGAGATGCCGAGGCTCTCACCAATTTCGCCCAGGATGTTTCATTGCTTCGCGCCGTGGGCATTCATCTTGTTATCTGTCACGGAGGGGGGCCTCAGATATCAGAGGCGACGAAACAGCGCGGAATTGAGCCGCAATTTATCGATGGGATGCGGGTAACCGATGCTGATACCCTTGAGGTTACCCAGATGGTGCTGCTGGGAAAAATACGGCAGCGAATTGTCGCGGAGATCGCGAAGGTCGGCGGACGTGCCATCGGACTCTCGGGGGTCGATGCCTCTATGATCACGGTCAAACCAATCAACGAAAAGCTCGGATTCGTTGGTGCGGTAGAACACATAGCAACTGACCCGCTTGAGCGATTACTCGCGGGGGGATATCTGCCAGTAGTGAGCTCGCTCGGCACCGACGGCAAGGGAGGATGCTATAACGTGAACGCGGATGCTGTCGCTGGAGAGATGGCGGCAGCTCTTGGGGCAGAAAAATTGGTATTCCTCACAAATGTGCCCGGTATCTACGAGGATTTTTCGCGCAAAGAAACCCTCATTTCAGAGATAGACGGCACAACTCTCCGGTCGATGCGTGAACGGGGCATTTTCTCGGGTGGGATGATCCCGAAAGTTGATGCGGTCCTGCACGCACTCGCGATGAAGAGCATGGATGTTCATGTCCTCGATGGTCGCCAGCCCCACGCGCTCCTCCTTGAGATGTTCACCCGACGGGGGATCGGGACGATGATATTCCCGTGATGAGAACGGCTCCAGGAACATGAAATCGCGATGAGCGCGATAGCTATATAATCCGAGCCATTGTGAGGCACTGCTATGAGACATCTCCTCAAAGACACCGATCTCACCCCCGATGAGCTCCTCGATCTGGTACTCGTCGCGCGACTTATTAAACGGCGCCCCGCCGCAGTACGAGGGCGCCTGGCTGGATGCAGTGTGGGGCTTCTTTTCGAGAAACCATCGCTTCGGACGCGAGTATCAACTGAAACCGCATGCGCCCTCCTCGGTGCGCACCCGGTCAGTCTCCGTGGTGATGAACTGCATTTGCATAGGGGAGAGACCCCCGCTGATTGCGCCCGCGTATTGTCAGGATACCTTGATCTTTTAATGGCAAGGGTTGTGAGCCATCAACTGCTGGTGGACCTTGCCTCGGTGAACGAGTTGCCGGTGGTCAATGGATTGTGCGATCGCTTTCATCCACTCCAGGCACTCGCCGATCTGCTCACGATCGTCGATGGCTTTAACGGTCGACTGCGGGGAGTGCGCGTCACCTATCTGGGGGATGGCAATAATGTTGCGACCTCGCTTATGCTCGCGGGGGTGATGGTAGGGGTCTCGGTTACCCTTTCCTGCCCAGAAGGATATCAGGTACCTCCCGCGCTCCTTGCCGAAGCAGAGCGCATCGCCCGAGTATCGGGAGGAACGGTCGCTCTCGAGCCCGATCCAGTCCGCGCCGTCGCCGAGGCCCAGGTGCTCTACACTGATGTGTGGACCTCAATGGGAGATGAGGGAGAGGAGGATATGCGACGCCAGGCGCTTGAGCGGTACCAGATAAACCGAGAACTCGTTGCTGCTGCCCCCTCCGATGCCATCGTCCTCCACTGCCTTCCCGCTCATTTCGACGAAGAGATAACTCGCGAGATTTTCGACAGCCCGCGAAGCCGGGTGGTCCCCCAGGCTCACAATCGCCTCCCCACCGCCGCCGCATCATTCCTTTTTTTGCTGAACCGGGAGCTCTTCTATCAGGTGAGAAAACAGTACGGTGATGTGCCGATAGGATAGGGTTACCGCATCAGCAGTGGCAGAGAACAACACCCATCCCTCACTGATAAGGAAACTCTTCGTCATACCGACCGAACTCATCCTGCTTTTCCCCATCATCTGGCTCCTCGACTGGACGACTCGGGCGTAGTGCGCGCTGTGGCTGATCCTCATCACCTCGCTGTTCCGCATACCACGCGTCAGGGTCATCAGTGAGCCCTCCTTCGGCCAGCTCGCTCACGGTAGGATCTTCACCAGTACCCCTCTGATTGCTTTCCAATCTGTCATCATTCATGGAGGAGGGGGGGAAATAGGGAGCAGGTTGTTCTCCTAGATCGTTGTATGGTTGTTCATCATCCCATCCAAGCTCAGAGGAGGCATTGCGGTTGGTTGGGTAGGAGGGGCGACGAGCGGTCCCTTGGGGTTGATCCTGAGCCTCAGGCTCCCGAGCCTCACTCTTCTCTCCCTCTGATATCGAACGCTCATCTCGGCTCGGAGGAGCATCTTCTGCTGGCTTATCGCCCTCCTCCTGTATCGCCTCCTGCGTCACTTCCCCGTGATATGACGGCTCAGAGCAGTCCTCTGTCGGTTCCGTGCCACGCACAAATAGCTCGGTGACGATCCTCTCTTTCGGATAGTCACCTGATGCCCGACACAGAAATTCACGGTCCAGCGATACTGCCTCGACCGAAGGAGGACGAATGAAATCCTCCTTATCGACGAGAGATTCAGCACACTGCATAAATCGCGTCCAGGTGGGTGCAGAAGCAGCTCCGCCGGTCAATCCTAGTGGCGAATTGTCATCATAGCCGGTCCATACTCCGACCGCGAGTCGGGGAGTAAAGCCGACAAACCATGCATCCCGGGTGTCGTTCGATGTGCCGGTCTTTCCTGCGACAACCCCCTTGTATCCCATTCTTCTGATGACCTGAGCGGTGCCTCGTTCAATGACCCCCCGGAGAATATCGGTCACAAGATAAACAGGCCCCTCTTGGGCGACCACGGTCTCGTTATGAGTCGTCGCAGAGAGCTCATCTCCTTCGGGACTCAACACCGCATTGAAGAGGCGGGGTGCTACGAGACGGCCTCCGTTCGCAAGAGCACCGTATGCTGCGGTCAGATTCAGGAGCGTCGTGTCAAGTGCTCCGAGGGCGAGCGCGGGAAACTCTGGCACCTCTGGGCTGACCGCAAACTGCCGAAGCGTGTGAGCAAGGGCAGGAATTCCCACCCGCTGAGCCACATAGACAGCAGGGATATTGAGCGACCGCTCAAGGGCGTACCGAAGGGTTACATCGCCCCGAAACTTTCGATCATAGTTTTTTGGTGTCCACTGAGACTTGTCAAAGAGAGTTATCCCTGTTGGCTCATCTGAAAGAATGCTGATAGGGGTGGCGACTCGATAGCTGTTGAGGCTTCCGTCAAGGGCGGTAAGATACAGGAACGGCTTTATCGTCGAGCCGATCTGCCGTCGCGCCATCGCAATGTGATCGAACTGATTCGCCGAGAAATCGCGCCCTCCGACCCACGCCCGAACCGCCCCACTATATGGTTCAATCGCGACGAGACTTTGCTCGAACGACCGGCCATGTTGTCTCTTCCGAAGCTTAGGATTTCCCTTTTCAAGCGCACCGATGCTCTCACTCACCGCCTGTTCCGCACACCGTTGAAGATCGGGGTCAAGCCAGGTGTGCACCTGCACTCCTGAAACGGCCGCTGCCTCGATATCGAACGATTCCCCGATATGTTTCTCGATTGCCGCCACAAAAAATGCAGCGTCTTTTTTTCGGAACGGCGCGGGACCAAGAGATATCTTCTCGGCGACCGCAGCAGCGTGCTCTTTTTCAGAAATAAACCCCTGGTCGCGCATCTCGTCGAGTACTAGATTTCGACGAGTGGTTGCCTGTTTTATGTTTCGACGGGGAGAGTAGGAGGAGGGGGCTTTAACCATACCCGCGAGAAGAGCTCCCTCAGCGGTGGAAATTTTAGTGACATCTTTTCCGAACAAACTTCGCGATGCCTCCTGCACCCCGTGCACCGCTACCTGTCCCTCCTGACTAAAGTATATCTCGTTCAGGTACAGCTCAAGAATCTGTTTTTTCGTGAGTCGGCGTTCCAGGCTGAGCGCGGCAAACATCTCCATCACTTTTCGGCCCAGCGTTTTCTTGGGGGTGAAGAGAATATTTTTTGCGAGCTGCTGAGTAAGGGTGCTCCCCCCCTCGATGAGCCGTCCAGCCGAGAGGTTTTTCACGACAGCTCGAGCGATCGCGACAGGATCGACACCGACATGGCGAAAAAATCTCCGATCCTCTATCGCCAGAAACGCATCCTGCAGATGTTGCGGAATCTCCGTGAGGGGGCGAAAACTGCTTGCGCGAACCTCCGCGCTTCCCAGCGGTGCTATCGGAGTTGGCTCAAGGGTGATTGTTGAAAGGGGTTCATCAGCCAGGGAGGTGATCTCTCCCGAGGTTGTGTTGACCTTCAGGGTCCGTGAGGGAACCTCCTCGCTCGTCGCGCTTCGATAGGAGCGCGTCACAACAGTGAGGATTTCCCCTGAGTGAAAGAATTCACCGGGGGAGAGGGGACGCGAAGATACAGCAGAAACTCCGCTTGCCTCGGGGGCTCTTTCTTCGGTGGTGGTTGAGGTGGCACCCGCAGAGGCGGAGCTACGCACCTGAACATATCGGTGCGCCTCAAGCCGTTTTTTGATCAGTTTTGCCGATTCGGTACCGGAGTGGATCTGGGTCGGCCCCGACAGAATCATCGCGAGCCCCCCCTGCTGTCGCCCTGCAAGCCTGTCCCCAACCTGCTTATCCACCTTGAAGAAGGTAATGAGCGAGGCAATCCCGCCTAAGACGCTGACAAAGATGATGGTGGCACGGAGCGTTTTCATGCGCGCGATGGTAGCACGGGGGAAGAAGGGGTGGAATATCACGGAGCGGGAATCCGATTGTCATGAAGAGCGGCTCTCTTTTAACCGAAGGAGTGGATATTCCCGCAGATTGGATGCTTTTGAGCTACCCAAGAATAGCGTACGACCCCCGATATGCTTAAAGGGATGGCACCGAAATTACCTTCGGTGCCAGTTTCTGAGTCTCAGGGGGAACCTTCTTGCGTGTCGAGCCATCTCCGAAGACAGCTATTCTCACTGGCGAATGAGACCACCGCTTCGATCCGCTCATCCTGATTCAGCTTAGGATGCAGGGGCTGAGACTGGTGAGCGAGCTCAGCAAGAAGCGAGGCGAACCATCCCTGCCAGGCAGGTTCGATCTCCTCAAGCCGTTGATCGAGAAGTGTCTTCTCCTTCAGTAGCTCGCAGGCCAGAGCGTCGAGCTGATGAGGCGCGCATAGTTGCGCATACGCTCGGAGGAGCTCTGATTCGAGGAACTGAAGCTCCTCATCATCTAGATCGGGTACACCATAGACGAGCTGGACGAGAAGCTCGGGTAACGGCGATACGGGGTCTACTCTGACCGGCCTTCCCGCCTCGCTGTGCTCCTCCATACACGTCTTCAGCCGAACCGCCTCCCTTCGAACGAGGTAGTCGATTTCGTCTGCCGAGTTTGTCAGAGCAACAAGAGCCTTTTGAACCACTTGCGCCAGCTCGAACGGCGCCCGATTGAAGGAGGCCCTTCCTCGAGCAATCTCAAATTGAGCATGAATGAGTGAGCAGTCCATAAAAACCTTCCTTTGACCCAATATGCTAACGCCCTTTTTAAAATAGAACAACATTCACAGCTCGCCGTTTCGCTCAAAACAGAGCCGTACCATCCCCCCGCCCCTCAATTAATTCATCAACGCCACGTCGTTTTGGCGTCCGTCGCAGGTCGGGGTTGGCGTTTGCGGAGAGTACCGATAAGACTTGCTAATCGGGGCAGTTTACCGTCGGGAGAAAGGAGCACACGGAAAAAAGAAGAGGAAAAGGCACCACACGCTCAGCGATTGGTGCCTTCGACGATTCCGAAACCTTAACGGGGGAGAGTTCGAGCCCGAATAATGTTCACTTGCACGAAGTCAAGAAGAGATTCTCTTCTTTCCTCTTCACCCGCCTCCTCGGGGAACGGGGATCGGTGCAGGGATTCGAACATCCCTTTGAACAGCTCATCTCCACCATCGGGGATCTTTGACCCGCTGATTAATCTTCTTCTTTCATCGAGAAGAACTTTCGCGAACTGTTCCAGCTCCTCAGATGCGATTAGCTGAACATAAGCTTTCACCAGCTCACCCTCAAGCTGCAGGAGATTTACTCGCTGACCGCCCAGAAACCCCAGAAGAAGTTCCGGAAGTATGGAATCGGGACTGATGACAAGCTCGTTGCTAAGAGCTTCCTCAAGACGACGCCCGCTCTCGATTATTCTCGAGTCGGCTTTCTCGGGAAGGTACCTCAGCATGATCATTACTGCCGCCCCGAGTGACCGAGAGAGCGAGAGGGGGCGCTCGGACAGCTGACTCCGAAGCTTTGCGAGAACTCGCAGCACTCCGGTTGCATCAAGCTTCGGGCTGAAACCTTCCATGAAAAGAAAACCAAGTTGGAGCCGTAGGATCGCATCCTGTTCGATCCTTGGCAAGCGCCTCCCCCCGTCACCGACATCAAAAAATCTGCTGTCTCGTCCTCACTTTGCCTCCAAAAGGTATCCCTCTCAAAATCGGATCTTGTGGCGGGGACCACTCTTCTCCAAACTCGAGATGCAGTATTGGTTAGGAATGACTGTGAGGGCGTTTTATCCAAATGCGCTCTTTTATCGGGCATATATGTCTCTTCCTCCCCTACCAATCAAGCCCACACCCCCTCCACCGCGGCGCCTTCCCCCCGACGATGGGAACTGGTCATCCGCCCTTATTCTGCCTGCCCTTGCCGTTACCGCCTCGACCATTATCAGCTCGGGGGCAGCTTTGACGATTGCC
>OMIW01000043.1 GCA_900299205.1 Pseudomonadota bacterium | reverse complement strand
GTGAGGTCTTTACCCTTATCCAGAGGGATGGTCTTTAGTAGGGGATCAGCCCGCCGATCCCCCGGCACCTGATCGAAATGCTGGAGTCGTCGGTTGAGAGCTGGAATGTCGCTATCGGTTAGTATCTCCTGATTTCCAGAAACCCCCCGCAAAAGATTGTCGATTCCTCTGTTCGCCCACTCTTTCGTCGGATGGATACGCACATCGAAGCGCGTTTCAAACTCGCTCCACCATTTGTCGAACGATCCCTCTTTTTCTGGTGGAAGGTCTATCTTGATGTGTAACGCCCGAAATGTCCCACCTTCGAGCTGACATTCGAAGGGAACAATTCTCAGGGCGTAAACTCCGAGGGGGAGAGTCGCATGGACCTCGCGGGTCAGAATTGAGAAGGCAATTTTTGAGTTCTTTGGCGGAGGGGGGTGGCCTTTCGCTGGGGGCAGATGGTGAGAGACGGAATCATGTTCCTCGGCGTCCTCTTTAAGCGGGTGATCAGCGTTCGACATAACCTGATGATATCGCCAGGGGTACGAATGAGGGTAGGTTTTTTTATAAGGTGTCAAGGCTTTTACCTTTTGTGAGCTTGCAAGACCGATTACAGGGGCGTACCCTCCGATCTGATGGCCCCCGAACGTAATCTGCGGGTAGGTCCTTTGGAGACTTCATGAAACAGATCGCGCCCTCTGCGGCTACCTCCTCCAAAAGCGGCTGGACGAGTGACCTCGCCGCCGGTTTTTTAGTTTCCCTCATAGCACTTCCCCTCTCGCTTGGAATCGCCGTGGCAAGTGGCTATCCAGCGGCTTCGGGGCTGATTGCGGCAATCGTTGGGGGGGTAGTTACCTCTCTGGCAGGCGGCGCACGCCTCACCATTAAAGGACCAGCGGCGGGATTGATCGTGATCGTTCTCGGGGCGGTAACAGAGCTCGCCGACCCCGGGGATCCGATGTCGGGAGTGTACCGTACGGCGGCTGCAATCGTCGTTGCGGGAGTCATCCAGATTCTGCTGGGGGTATTTCGGTGTGGTGTTCTCGCTGAGATGATGCCTGGATCTGTCATCCATGGCATGCTCGCGGCGATCGGTATTATCGTCATGGGAAAGCAGATCCATGTTCTGCTCGGCGTGACTCCGAGTGGAAAGACTCCGATGGCGCTTATTTCTGAGATCGGAAACAGCCTCAAAGCTTTGAACCCGGTAATCACCTTGATAGGGGTCACCAGTCTTGCAGTGATGATTATTTGTGCGCGCTACCCGCTCGGTTTTTTAAAGCGGGTGCCTGCCGTTCTGATCGTGCTGGTCCTCGCAATCTGTTTCGACGCCCTCTTTGACATCACGCAGCTCCATACCTATGTATTTCACGGTGCTGAGTATCCTTTGGGTCCTGATTTCTTGGTGAAATTACCTCATTCTCTCTCTGAGTCGGTTTTTTTTCCTGATTGGTCACGACTCATCTCTTTTCACTCTCTGAAATATATAGCCTTTTTCGCGATCGTTGGTAGTATTGAGTCTCTCTTGACCGTGAGTGCCGTAAATGGGATGGACCCTGAGCGTCGTCGAGCGAATCCCGATAGGGACTTGATAGCGCTAGGAATTGGTAACGTCATATCGGGTCTCCTTGGAGGTCTCCCGATGATTTCTGAAATTGTGCGAAGCAAAGCGAACGTGGATGCGGGGGCGTCGACCTCGCGGGCAAACCTAACGCACGGATTGTTGTTGCTCGCCTACTTGGGAGTTTTCTCCCCGATCCTGGCCCGAGTGCCCCTCAGTGCGCTGGCGGGGGTCTTGGTTTATGTCGGCTTTCGGCTCGCGGCACCTCGCGAGTTCATTCATGCGTGGAATACCGGACGGGAACAGTTTGTTTTTTTCTTGATAACGTGCGTTTTGACCGTCACCGAGGACCTGTTGATTGGCGTCGCGGCCGGCCTCGGTTGTGCGGTCGGCTATGTCGTTCTCCGAGGGACCAAGCTTCATCATATTCTTTCTGGTTCGCAGGTGGTTGAAAGAGAAGATGATACGTTGCGGATACGACTTCAAGGTAACGCAGTCTTTAGCAATTTTGTCGCGTTTCGGCGAATCATTGAAGAGGCGGGGCCGGAAGTCAGCAAAGTGCAAATTGATTTTAGTCAATGCACTCTGGTGGAACATACATTCCGCGATAAACTCGGGCGGTTACAGGCAGAGCTTGCGGGAGTGACTATTTTTGTATCGGGACTCGATGCTCATGTGTGCTCAGGCGCCGATCCGACTGCGACGGCGATTCGCCGCTGATATTTCCGGGGCCACCATCGAAGGCACAGAGAGCGTCGTTCAGAGCCCAGTATCTTTGTTCAGGGAGACACAATGACCCTTTCGACCGGCAGCAATCGGTCAGGCCTTCGTGATATCATCAACCGGATATCTCATTACCTGCCAACTCAAGGCCCCCTTGATGTTTTTGTTCATCACAATACGCTCCATGCCTTTGAGGAGTATCATTTTCTTGAGGGAGTAGAAAAGGCAGCGAGTGTCTATGGAGCAAGAGCCTATCAATCGGAGTTTTCTTACCAGAGATCCTTCATCGGTGGAAGGATAAATGATCACGACCTTCGCGAAGCCATTCTCCTTGATCAGCCGAGTCTGGTTAGGCAGAACGAGGAGGTTGCCTCTGACGAGTGCGCGATCGAGGACATCCGAGCCATTCTGCTATCAGCTCCCGAACATACGACTAGAGAATCGGTTTTCTGGGCACTTCTCGAACATGGGGGTCTCGATCATCACCCGGCCGAACTTGCGTTTCCACGGTGGGAGGGCGAAATCGCTCGCGAGCGAGCAATCGTCCGAGCGATGTCCCTTGCGGAGCGTTCTGAGTATCTCGACCAATACATTGAGCGACATGAATATTGGAATAAGGACGATGAATTAGTAGTCGAGGAGCTCACGAAGCTTTTGGAACGCCCGGTTCCGGACGTCAATCGCACCGCTTTGAGGATGTTGTGGCTCGCGAGTATGACCGATGCCTTACGGATGGTTCGTCTTGAGACTCGGCTCGATGGAATGAATGCCGATACAGTAGACCGAGCAGCTCGAGAGCTAACTATGCCTCTCATTACGAAATTAGCTGCCGCTTATGTTGATGATGGAGTTGCAGGGTGGCAGCTTCCTCGGCGTAAGGAAGGCTTTGTCGTCGCAGTAAGTGAGGTGCTTCAAGGCCATTCACCCCTTGTTCCGTGGTTTGTCAGAGGAGTCGGAAGTCGACTAACTCGATTGGTAGGCCGAGACCCACTTGACGCCCTTGAGGATATCTTGCGGGAAGAAGATTTGGCCCAGGACAGATGGGAGGAGGTGCTCCAGAGGGAGTTACTCGAACTTAAGGGCTGGGCTGGTTTCTTTCATCTTCTTGAAACTCGGCATGAAGTTCTCCCGACAAGTTCCGCATCCCGAGAGGACCTTCTTATTCAGTTTCTCGCTGTTTCTATGATAATCCGAGCAAGAGCTCGTGACGTCCTTCGTGATGAACCTCGAGCTCAGATTCGGCCACATGGCGTCGACTCTGATGATATCGTCAACCGCCTCTATTATCGGGCATTTCATCTTTTCCGTTGGTGTCAGGTTCGGGGAGTAACGGCCAGGACTCTGGTGACCTGGCCGGCGTGGAGAAAAGAGCGTCTGTTCAGTTTGTTTGCCTCCTGGGAAGTGCGCCGCCGGGAGCGGGTCTGGCACCTCGCGTTCGAGGGTAACTTCGAAAGACGGGTTTATCACGCATTCCTCGCTGGTGTGAAGCATTCTGCTCGCCCGGCTTCAATCCCCCACTTCCAAATCATCACCTGTATCGATGATCGAGAAGAGTCCTTCCGTCGGTATCTCGAGGAGATGGGCCGTCATGTAGTGACCTTCGGGACAGCAGGGTTCTTCGGTGTTGATGTAGCATACCAATCGATTGAAGGGGGAGAGGCTCCCTTTTGCCCAGTAGTTATACGCCCTCGGCATGTAGTGGTCGAGCGAGCAAAGGATCAACATTTATCCGTTGTTGATCGACGCCTCGCCTTTGGTCGAACCTTGATTCGAAGTCGAGGTATGTTTGATCGGGGTTCCCGGTCAGCAATGGGTGGTGCGCTCGCCTCTCTCCTCGGAGGGATTGCATTCGTCCCGATGTTGATGAGGACTCTTTTTCCCCGATTGTCGGGGAGAATCTCTGGCATCATCGCAGGTCGTGAGCCGCTTGATACGGTGACGGATATTGTTTATGAGCGAGAGGAGGGGTGTCAGGCCGACGAGTTTTCTACCGAACGACTAATGGGTTTTTCTCCTGTTGAGATGGCACAGCGAGTAGGAGGGCTTTTACGTAGTATCGGACTTGTAAATAATTTTGCCCCGATTGTCGTTTTGTTTGGCCATGGCTCCTCATCACGCAATAACCCGTTTCGATCAGCCTACGATTGTGGTGCATGTGGAGGACGACCGGGACGGGTGAATGCGCGCGTCTTTGCTCTCATGGCGAATCGTCAAGATGTTCGTAGATTGCTGAGGGAATCGGGTATTGACATTCCGGATTCTACCCACTTTCTGGGCGGGTATCACGATACGAGCAGCGATTCGATCAGTTACTTTGACACTGACTCAATCCCCGCTGCTTCGGGGCAGTTTTTTGAGGAGCTAAGATTCCTTGTAGACGAGGCCCGTCGTAGGAACGCCCGGGAGCGGTGTCGACGATTTGCGTATGCACCTCACGACGACAGAGATGCAGCACTTGCGCATGTGGAAGGAAGAACTCAGAGCATCGCGGAGCCAAGGCCTGAGTATGGGCACGCTACGAATGCGATAGCAATAATTGGTCCGCGCAATCATTCCCGAGGAGTCTTCTTCGACCGGCGCTCATTTCTTGTTTCTTACGAACCCTCTGTGGATCCGGAGGCTTCAATTCTTACGGCAATCCTTGCTGCGGTTGTGCCGGTATGTATGGGGATAAATCTCGAATACTTCTTTTCGTCTGTTGATAATGAAGTATATGGGGCTGGAAGTAAGCTTCCGATGAATATTGCCTCTTTAGTGGGGGTGATTACTGGGTTTGCGAGTGATCTGCGCACAGGACTACCGGCCCAGATGGTCGAAATTCATGAGCCGGTTCGGCTGAATATCATAATTGAGTCACGCCTTGAGCAATTCGAGGCTGCACTCGGGAGATTGCCCGTTGTAAGAGGATTAATTGAGCGCGAATGGGTGAAGGTTGCTCTCTACGATCCGGTTGATCATCGGCTTTTCCCCCTCATTCGGGGAAGAGTATCCTCTGCCTATGATGCATTTGAGGCGTTGGTGCCTGAGGTTCATGATGAAGAGTCCCTTATCTCGCACCGATCGGGCAATCTTCCTTTCGTGTCGGTGCATCAATCGATGGAGGATTAATCAGTGATCACTCTGGTACCCTTCTTTGCTCTTGCTGCCGTTTGGGCCATCGTAGGGGCGTTGGTCCTTATCGCCTTGGCGATATTTTGTGGCGGTACACGGCGTGAACAATTTATATCGAACATTGCTCGATATGGGCTGCTGATAGCATGGACCTCTGTGCTTATTGCTTCGGCGGGTTATCTGATTTTCGGAGGAGTGCCAACTGAGGTGGCATCGGTGATGCTGTGCTCTCTCTCCCATCACTCCCTTCAGGTTCAACTCTCCTTCGACGGTCTCGCAGCTCCCTTTTTGGTGATCACCTATTCCCTGTGCGGTATTGCAGCAGCCTTCTCGCGCGACTATCTGCACCGCGACCGTGGACACGGGCGTTTTTACCTCCTCGTGATGCTCTTCGCCCTTGGGATGTCGATAGTTGTTCTCGCGCGGAATATGGCCACGATGTACATTGGTTGGGAGCTGATTGGGCTGACATCTGCCCTTCTCATATCTTTTTTTCATGAGAGAGGAGCGACTCGCGAAAATGCGCTCCGCGCATTTTGGGCATATCGGCTCAGTGATACGAGTCTTCTTCTTGCCGCGCTCATGCTCACGATGCATCAGGAGGGTGGTATTTCGCCCAATCCATCGCTGGATGGCTTGCGTGGCATAATTATCCCTATTCTCATACTTCTTGCCGCAATGCCTAAATCGGCGCAGGTTCCTTTCTCCGCTTGGCTCCCCCGAGCAATGGAGGGTCCAACGCCCTCAAGTGCCATATTTTACGGGGGGCTATCGGTACATGCCGGGCTCTACCTTCTTCTAAGATCAGGGGAATGGATCACATTCCCGGTGTGGTTTAACAGCACGCTTTGTGTGATTGGGATAGTTTCAGCAGGATTAGGTTCAATTCAGGCTTCAGTTCAGACAGACATTAAGGGCAGCCTGGCATTCGCGTCGATGTCTCAGGTCGGCCTGATGTTTATTGAAGTGGGCTGTGGGTTTTATCGGGTTGCGGTAATTCATTTCATCGGGCACTCAGTTTTGAGAACTTATCAGATTCTAAGCGCAAATTCAGCTCTTCACGAGGGGAGGACACGACACGGTGGGCAGTTCGCTGCCGATTCTCGAGTGGCTGCCTTGGCGTATCGAGTGGCATTTCTAACGAGCATACGCGATGGTCTGGGCCCGTATAGCCTGGTGAGCATCCTCGAGCGGGTGTCGACTCATCTCGGTCGGTGTGAGGCACAGTTCACGGCAACCATAGGTCGATGGGCGGGGAGGACCCGAAGATGAGTAGCTTCGTAATGACTTCGGGAGAGTGGCTTCCCTCTCTTCCTTTCTTAATCGGCTGGGTTGTTACGGTTTCTTGTCACCGGAGGGTTGACCTTCGACCCTGGATTCGGGTCATTGGTATTGGGGCGAGTATCCTTAGCCTCGGTATAGCATGGCATCTCGCTCTGCCCTCCCTTGGCGATAATGGTGGCCAGGTGTCGCGGTTGCTTACTATTGCCTATGCCCTCATTTCGGTCGTTGGCTTCGCAGCGGTCCCTCATCGGGTAATCTCTCGACCAGACTTTGTGACGGTTTTTTTTGCGAGTTCGGCATGTATGGTTATGTTTCGGGTGGCAAATCCGATTCTGTTTGTTTTATTCCTGCTGATGGTAACGATCTCGGTGACGCGCCTTGTGTTGCAGGAGCGGGCTTATCTGATTTTTGATTCGTTAAACAGCGAGCGGATGGCAACCTATATCTTGTATCGAATTCTGGCTTGGATAGCTTTGTTCGGCTTTATCGCCTCGTTGGGTTTTGATAGTCAAGCACTTCCTCCTATTGATAGACCGTTCGAGGCCGAGCTCCATTGGTTGCCGTCAACTTGTCTTGTTATTTCGATGCTCTCATTCCTTGGGTTATTTCCGTTTCATAGCTGGCTTCCCCTTTTTCTTGGTGCTCCCCGTTTGAATATCTTCATTCCGCTCCTCACGATGACGATAGGGGTCACGTTTTTTCTGCGATTGTTCCTTCCCCTGTATCCTCGGCTGCCCCATAGCGTATCGCTCTCTTTGACTGTTATCTGCGCTATCGGCCTTATCTACGTTGCACTTCTCCTGTTTGGTGAGCATCGGCTCAAAAGAATTGGAGGATATGTGGTGATGTCGCATCTCGGATTCATGGTGCTCGCGGGGACCTCGGCGGTAGGCTCGTCTGGTCTCGTCCCGGTTGAGCTTGATACCCTAAACCTTCTTTTTGCCTCAGGTGGATTGGTGCTTGCTCTCTCCTGTCTATCTAGCCGGTTTGGTCTTTCGGGGGTAACCTCGGCATCAGGGCTTGCGAGCACTTATCCAGAGCTTGGATTGTGTTTTCTTGTTTGCGCGCTCTCTCTCGTCGGCTTTCCCGGTACGATTGGTTTTATCAGCGAGGAGCTCCTTTTTCAGGGGGCGTTTGCACACCAGGTACAACTCGTCCCGGTGATCGTGTTCGCCCTTGCCCTCAACGGATACTCATGTTTTAGACTCTTTGCTCGATCTTTTTTTGGGAGTCCCTCTTACCCAAATGCCGTTGCCCTTCCGCTGGTTGGTCGCGAGCGGGTATGTATTCTCATAATTACGGGATTTATCTTAATCAATGGATTTGTGCCCGATTTGGTGATGAGATTCGTGTTGAGGTGATAGAGAGGCCCCCGTCGAAAGTCCGGGTTGAATAAAAAACTTCATCTAATCCTTGTGGTAGGGCAATCCTCGATTGATTGCAAGTCCGCGATAGATTTGTTCGAGCAAAAGTAGTCGGACTATTTGGTGTGGAAAGGTCATCGGTGATAGCGAGAGGAGCATATCCGCCTCTTCCCGTTGCGTTGGTGTCCAACCTGTGGCTGGCCCAATCGCGAACACGGTATCGCACTCGCTCCGGTGAGTGGCTTGTTCGAGGAGGGTTGCGAATTGGCGTGAATTGAGTGACCGACCGGTTTCGTCGAGAAGAATGAGGAAGCCGCGCTGAAGAGCGGGTGGCAGAAAGGTGCGTCTGCCGGCCGGGTGGCCAGATGAGGAGCCCTTACCCGATGAGCTACGGCGTGACCGAAAGGAGGGAGATCGGGATCCTGTCTGGGACTCGAGAGATATTGGAATCCAGCTCTTCATACGGTTGAGGTAGTTTTCCTCAAGCGAGGCAATATGAGGCTCTTTGATCGGCTCTGAGGTAAAGATGACGAAACGCATATGGGTTACTATCAGATAAGGGCGAATTTAACCCCTTGCATGAGACAATGCTCGTCTGACCGACTCCACCAACGCTCTTGTCTCGAATGGCTTAGTCACGAAGTCACAAGCGCCTGCCGCATGAGCTCTGGCTTTATCCTCCTGAAATGCGGAGCTTGATACCAAGATAACTGGAATTGTCTCGTAATGTAGTCGCATTTTTTCGATAAATGGGAGATTGCTCTCACTATACAGGTTGATATCGGAGATGATCAGATCAACTTCTGCCCCGACTAGCTGGGATTCGGCCTCTGTATTTGAGTTACAAACGATAATCTCTGCTCCGTGCATCTCCAGGACAGCCTGAATAATCTGTCGTGCCGACGAATCGTCATCGAGCACTAGAATCGTATGTCCGCGCAGCGAAAGCGGTTGAGCGTCGATGTTTTCTTCCTGCGTTTCAAACGGAGGAGTATAGCCGATGGGAAATGATACGATGAAGGTGCTCCCCAGATTCGGTGTTGACTCTACCTCTATCATTCCTTTGTTGAGTGAAAGCAGTTGATGAACGATAGCGAGTCCTATTCCGGTCCCCTCCTGCTGTCGGGTGTAGTCATCCTCTCCCCGAGAAAATCTATCGAAGAGTGTTTTTAAAAGTTTTGAGGACATGCCTATGCCAGAGTCTTTGACCAAGATCCGGACTCTATTATCAACCGCTGATGCTCCAATACTAACCATCCCACCCGGTCTTGTGTATTTGACAGCGTTGCTCACAAGATTTATGAGGATCTGACGAAGATGCCTGGGATCGCAGAGCGCGTAGAGCTGGCTATGTTGATCCTCGCAGGAAAACGCGAGATCCTTCTCTGAGGCACTCTGATGCATGAGTCGAACCACCTGGGCAAGCAGCTGGTTGACGTCGACCGTCTCGGGGATGGCGCTCTCTTCCCCCGATTCTATTCGAGTGAGATCGAGAATATCTGCGATGAGATTCTTAAGATGAATGCTCGATTTGGTAATCTCCGCGAGAGCATCACTCTGTTCAGCGGTCATTTCACCGTATGTGCCCTGGGAGAGGAGTGAGGAAAAACCAACAATCGAGGTGAGGGGATTGCGTAGTTCATGGCTCATGTTCGCAAGGAACCGGGACTTAGCTTGGCTCGCTTCTCTGGCTCGAGCAGATTCGTCCACAAGCTGTTTCGTACGGGATTCGATCAGGGCTTCGAGCTGCTCTGAGTAGGCGACAAGGGAGTCTCTATTCCTCGCGTTTGCGAGTCCCACCGTTGCGGCAACCAAAAATTCTTCTAAACGCTCCTCCTCGGGTCGAGTCAGCGTGCGAACCTTCGGAAATCCCAAAATGCATGCGCCGAACAGCTGGTTATCGTGGAGAAGTGGGCCGATATGGACTGATCGCATTCCCCATTTCTCCATCCAAGAGAAAGCAGGATCAGGGTCATCAGGTAGTGACTGAATGCCGACCTGACTGAGACTTCTCACAAGCTCGCTGAGAACACCTTCCTTGGCGGAGATAGTTTGATGAGTAACCGAGGGGGGGCATCCAAAGCCACCCATGACAGTAAAAGAGGTCATCTCATCGAGCTTCTGGGCCGTGCATATTACCGCCACTTTTGCGTTAAAACGCGAAGCGGCTTGGCGTGCGACCTCAGATGAAAGGTTGTGGAGGGATGCGTTCGAACTTACAAGTTGAATAAGATCATTGAGAACTTGGAGGCGCTCAAGGAGGGTTTGAATTTGGTTTCCCGCTCGGGCGCGCTCAAAGGCGATGCCCCCCCACAGCGCATGCAGCTGGATGCGCTGGTGAACCCCTCTGCCGAGAGGGCCCGTTGCCCAAATTGCCAGCCGACCGACGACAACTCCAAACCGCTTAATGGGGTAGGTGCTCTCATTGAGTCTGGGTGACGCGAGCTTGGTCGTGTCTGGAGAGAAAAAACGGGCAACCTCGGTCATCGCACTTTGGCGTGCGTCGGGGGCGAGCTCCAGAACTGCCCCCTGAACCCGTCTGAGCTGGCATACACTCTCAACAATGGCATCGCAGAGAAGACCAAACGGTTCTCCAGATTCGAGCGCGTCAAGGACCTTTTGCATTTCCTACTCCCATCGCTGGTCCCCATCATCGCCACGCCGCGCCCTACGCGACACCACTGCCCCCGTCACTTCCTCACAACGAAGGATAATCAGTATACCCCTTTTCGCCACCCCCGTAGAACGTTGCTCGATCGTATCGATTGAGAGGAGCATTCTCGGAGATTCTGCGTAGCAGATCGGGATTTGCAATAAAGAGTCGACCGAATGCAACGGCATCGGCTATCCCCTCAGCAACGGCCTCCTTGGCAGAGTCGGGCTGATAGCCACCGGCTGAAACGAGAACCCCACGAAACGACTGACGAAAGAGTTTCGCCGTATCTGGTTTGTCTTCGAGAACCTTATCGCTCCCTCCCGCTCCCGATGAACGAGGTTCAATCAGATCAACGAACGCGATCGATCGATCACTGAGCTGGCCAAGAACGTAGGTAAAGAGGGCCACTGGATCGCTATCACTCATGTCGTTGAAGGTGCCGTAAGGCGAGAGCCGGACCCCCACCCTGTCAGCCCCCCACACCCCGATCACAGCATCGACGACCTCAAGCAGGAGGCGTGCCCGATTCTCTATCGAGCCTCCGTATTGATCCGAGCGGTGATTGCTCCCATCCTGGAGAAACTGATCGAGGAGATACCCATTAGCACCGTGAACCTCGACCCCATCAAACCCCGCCTCTTTTGCGTTGGCAGCTCCTGCCGCAAATGCTGCCACGATTCCAGGAATTTCATCGGTTTCCAGAGCACGGGGTGTGAGAATTGGAGTCGGTTTCCAATCGGCTGTCATAGTCCCGCTATTCTTCGCTGCAATCGCGGATGGGGCGACGGGGAGTTCATCGTTCGGCTGATGCGATGAGTGAGATATCCTCCCCACATGCCAAAGCTGCAGAACGATACGACCACCCGCTGAGTGCACTGCATCCGTAACGAGCCGCCAGCCTGCTATCTGTTCCTCTGAGTGGATACCGGGGGTCCCCGGATACCCTTGGCCTTGCTGACATACCTGCGTTGCCTCGGAGATGATAAGCCCCGCGCTCGCGCGCTGAGCGTAGTAGGTTGCGTTAAGCTCGTGGGGGATGTTGCCCGGCTGTTTGCTCCGCATCCGCGTAAGTGGCGCCATCACCAGTCGATTCGGCAGATGAAGAGCGCCTGCAATCAGGGGATCGTTGATTGTTGTCATGGATAATTGACTCCGAAAAAAGAAGAAACGACGGATGAAAAGCAAACGAGTTGTGTGGGACCGTTAAGATGAAGCAATCTCGGGAACGAATCCTCGCCGAGAGGTATTTTCAGTGATAGTACGCGGTTCGACAAACTGAAGAAGATAATCGGGCCCTCCGGCCTTTGAGCCGATTCCCGACATCCGGCTCCCTCCGAACGGCTGTCGTGCAACGAGGGCTCCAGTGATTGCTCGGTTGAGGTAAAGATTGCCGACCGCGAAATGGCGCTTGGCAGCCTCAAGGTTCCGAGGATTACGGGAGAAAACGCCGCCAGTGAGTGCATACGGAGAGTCTGTCGCGAGTCTCAACGCATCGTCAAAGGTTGCTACCGAGGTGGTACATATAACTGGGCCAAACAGCTCCTCGCTCCACCAGCTACTGGTGAGGGGTGGATCGACGATGATCGTTGGTGGGATGAAATACCCCTCGGATCCGTTTCGAGCAGCGACGACAACGCGGCATTCCTGACGTGCGTGCTCAATCGTCCGATTCAACCTTTGATAGGCATCATCGTCAACCACGGGACCGACAACCGTCTCCGGTTGCGCGCTGGGACCGACGATGAGATCGGCTGCTGCCTCGATGAGTCGCTCAATAAATCGTGAATACTGCTTGCCCACAACAATAAGGCGCGAACACGCCGAACACTTTTGACCAGCAAATCCAAAGGCTGAGGCCAGTATTCCTCGGATTGCGTCGTCCTCATCCGCATCTTCATCAACAATGATGGCGTTTTTTCCTCCCAGCTCCGCGATGACCCGTTTGATCGCTCTTTGCTCAGGGTATGGGGTGGCAGCACTCGAAATTATCTGCTGACCCACCGCTCGCGAGCCGGTGAAACAAATGAGATCAACCCGTTTATCCTCAACCAATGCTCGGCCGATATCTTCTCCCTGACCGGGGAGGAATGCGAATGCGTTCGGTGGTACCCCTGCCGCGAGAAGAAGCTCTGCGAGAGCGAAGCCGACAAGACTTGACTGCTCGGCGGGTTTGAGAATTGTACCATTCCCGGTGACAAGAGCAGCGACCGTCATGCCACATGCAATCGCGAAAGGAAAATTCCATGGGGCAATTACGACGGCTGTACCGCGAGGGTGATAGACAAGCACATTCTCCTCGCCGGGAATATCGCTCGTCGCGATGGGCGAGGCAAAATGAAATGCTCGTTCTGCATAGTATCGGCAAAAATCGATCGCCTCAGCGACGTCCGCATCAGCCTCTTTCCACGGCTTGCCGACCTCACGAATGATGAGCGCATTGAGGTCGTGACGGCGATCCTGCATTATTGAGGCGGCGCGGTTCAGGATCGATGCCCTTTCGCTTATTGGTGTGTCCTGCCATCCGAGACGTCCCTCTTCGATAGATGAAAAAGCTTCATCAACGTCGTCTCGAGACGCAAAATGAATGGTACCGAGCTGAATATCTTTGGTGGAGGGATCCTCACGCTCAAAGATATTTGGCGTTGTTCGTCGTTGGCCATTGATTATGGGATACGCAACAAGTCCCGCAGTTGAGCGGGTCGATTCGAGTCGCTCAAGGGCATCGCGCAGAAGTTTGCGATTTGACGAAACAGAGAAATCAGTAAACGGCTCATTGACGAAAAAGGGAGTATTCATCGGTCCTCCGGATCAAATTGAGGCGCGGTAAGAAGTGCGTCAGTGGTATGGTCATCGAAGAAGGTATGCCTTAAGAACGATTCATTCGAGGTGTTTTCAAGGAGTCGACGAACGAGGTATCCCATCCCCGGAAGGAGGGGGCCCAAAGGCACGTAGAGACGAACAAGGTGGCCGTGGTGCCGATATGCACGCGCGATGGGGTCTGCCATGCCGAATAACATCTGAAGTTCAAAGGCGCTTTTCGGAACGCCCCGAGACTCAGCGTAAACGCAGGCATGCGAGAGAGAACGTACGTTGTGAGATCCAAAAGCGGGGAATAATCGCTCGTGATTATCTATCAGAAAACGGCTAAGTCGTTCGAAATTCGCATCGGCCGATGATTTGTGAGAAAATAGAGGGGACGACCACCCATTCTGCCGGGCAACTGTCGTTTCGTGATCCCAGTACGCTCCTTTAACGAGCCGAATCGCGATAGGGCATCCCCGTTCCTTTGAAAACGAGAGGAGGTCCGTCAGTAATGTCGCTGCATGACGCGAGTAGGCTTGAACGACGCAGCCGACGAGAAAGTCTCCCCGGAATTCCGCGCTGCTAAAAACTCTTTTGAATGCCTTGTAGATGATCTCATTGTTCGCGGAATCCTCAGCGTCGACATATATCTGAGCGTTGGCCTGTCGTGCTTCATTCGCCAGAAGGGCAAGACGATCAGAGAGAAGAGTGACGCTTCTTTTTTGGTTCAGTGATGAAACCTGAGAATAGAGAGCGGTCAATTTAACTGATACACAGGCCGCCCGGCTATCCCCCGGGTTGTCCTGCATGAGCGATCTACTCTCGCGCCATTTCGGAACCGAGCTGCCGAGGACTGTCAAGCACTCGATGTATCGCTTCAGATAGCTCTCGGCTTCGCGCTCACTCACGCAATATTCGCCGAGGAGATCCACGGTGAATGCAAATCCGGAGCGACGGATTGATCGGAGGGTTCCGAGCGCTGCACGGGGAGTTTCTCCAGCAATAAACTGTGCCGCCATCTGTCGAACGCCAAGCCTTACCCCGCTTGCCATAATCGCTTTTGTGGCTGACCCTGGCGGTCGGATTCCCCACGCTGCCCACGTTGGAAGGGTTGAGGCCTCGTCGCCGAGATACTGAGCAATATGATCGGAAATCGCGTCTGAGCTTTCGAGGGAGGGGAGCACATCAACGAGCCGAAAGAGGTTCCTCTTAAGGGAAGGGGTCTTGGTTGACCACTCCATAAAACGCTGGGACCAGTATTGCTTCGAGAGGATAGATGCTCTCTCAACCCGAATTCCCGCGAGTATCTTTTTGCCGAGGTCGGTAACCTTATCCTCAAAGCTCGGAATCGTTGCGGGGAGATATTCAGTGGCTGGATCGGGGCGTTGAAGATGAGATTGAGGATCAGACAGCACGACACGACTCCTGAGGAAAGAGACTGAAAGCGCTCCCGTTGAACGCACGCCTCCTACGATATCACTCACCACCGAGTAGTGAGCAACCCCTATCCTTCACGCAACACCCGAGGATGTTTCGTGGCACAGTCGAACGTTTCTGACGTAGTCGTCAAATCGGGTAATCTCACTATCGTCATTTGGATCAATGTCACTGGCCGAAATTACCTTCATTATGGTTAAAAAGAATATTCGGAGGTCAAGTCCGAGGGAGATGTGGTCGGCATAGAAGATGTCATATCGCAGCCGTCGCCTCCAGCTGAGTGCATTGCGTCCCCGAACTTGGGCAAGCCCAGAGATTCCGGGTCTTACGTCGTGGCGGTGCTGTTCTCGTGCCGAATAATAGGGGAGATATTCAGGAAGGAGGGGGCGGGGGCCGATAAGGCTCATGTCGCCTTTGAGTACGTTTACAAGTTGAAGTAATTCATCTATTGAAAATTTTCGAATGACTCTCCCGAGGGGGGTTATCCGGTGCGAATCGGGGAGGAGCTCACCGTCCGGCCCTTGCTCATCAGTCATCGTTTTGAATTTGAGTATTCGGAAAGGCTCTCCGTGAAGGCCAGGGCGGCTCTGAGAAAACAGGATGCCACCTCGGTGAGCATGAAGGAGAGCAAAGACGACCCCAAGGAGGATAGGGCTAGTCAGTATCAGCACTACAGAGCTACCCACTATATCGAAGAGCCTCTTTCCAAAGCGTTTGTACATAACACCCCCTCCGTGCATTAAAGGCTGCGAAGTGATGTGTCAGGGTGTGGGTACTACCCTCGTTCAAACATCGACGAGAAAGGGGATGATGTTAAAAAATGGACCTGATTATTTCTCTCAGTGCCCCATTCTGTCTGTGCGAAAACGATGAGAAGATCCCAATAAACCCTCTATGTGAGGACCTTTCAGGAGCCGACATCATTGTAAAAGCCCCCGGTATCCGGTTCGCTATCTTTCGCAGCACCTGAAGGTGTCGTAGCACACAGATCGGCATCCAGCTACCGGAAAGTATATCCCAATAGATATCTAGTCGGGTTTGGTAATTGATTCGACCTTAACGTAAATTGCGCTGCCGTTCGGAATCGCCGTGAGCTTAACTCCTTTCTCAACACCTATTGTTGTCAACAACTTTGGCTGACCTCCCTGAGGATGAATAAACGTAATTCCGCCAAATTCCTTAGGCGGATATTGAGGAAGAGCAAGTCCCAGGGTTGATATGGCGGTGCTCGGAATCGTCAAAACAAACGTTCGATGATCTCGGCGAGCAAGTTCAAACGTCGTGGCGGGTTTGCTGAGTTGAAAAGAAACAACTGGTTCGCCACCAGCTAGCTCAAAATCGACAGCGAGCAGTTGACGAGTCGCATTTTCGTTTGCGACGGCGAGAGATGGTTCATCCGCATCATCCCTTGAAGAAGCGACCTCCTC
>OMIW01000042.1 GCA_900299205.1 Pseudomonadota bacterium | reverse complement strand
TACTCTATCTACCTTCCCCGTTTTACGTCGGTCATTCATGGCGAGGTCCCCGATGGTAACAGTGAGGAAAACGGACTGGTGTAACCCTTTTGCTTCATGCCCTCCGCGAGGGTGCGAAGCCCGGGTCTTATCTTGGGGCGGGCCAATGGTTGCTTGCCGGCCTGCATCATGCGACAGAGGTGCTCGAGTATCATCTTGTGCTCCCTAATAATGTTGAGCCCATCGATATCCCACTCATCCGCTAAACCCCGGAGGGAGGCACCCTCCCAATAAACTTTCCACACAATTGCCTGGTGAACGGGCTCAAGGATGGCTATACCCCTCAGGAGTCGCTTCACATCGACCGCATCTTCCAGCGACAGATCCTCTTCATTGTGCTTCGTGGCGAGTAAAGCAGCGCCCATCAACAATTCTCGAATTGATGCGCGATTTAGGGCCTCTCCAGAATCGAAATTATCCCCGAATTGGCCGGATCGAAGCTCTGGAAAAATCCCGAGCAACTCGTTTGATATCGCCCGCGCCTTATCTTCGACAGAGGTCGAATCATCATTGTTTCGTCGCCACCCTTTCGATCGACGCGCTTGTTCAGAGGCAGCCTCGTGTATTCGCCTCCGAGCGTACCCTCGAAAGGGAACCCCCCGCGTGTGATCGAATCGACGAGCGCAGAACAGAAGAGCCTCCATTGCCGCGCCGTCGAGTCCATCGTCCTGCCAATCCAGCCCCCAGGCTCGAGCCACGGAGCGGGCGATGCTTTCCGCCCAACCGGTATGCTCAACCGCAAGCGCATTCGCCTCCTCTATCGAGGGGGTGTTACCGGTCGGCGAAGAGTCCTCTGATGTTCGGTCGTCGGTCAAGGGATGCCCCGAAGAAGCCAGGTTTTGAGCAATGACGTTGGAGGCGACTTCGTCAAACCGGCTAACGGTCGACCTCGGCGAGCGCTTATCTACCGAAATATAGGTCAGTTATTAAAAGGGGAAAAGGGAAGAACGAAAAGCACCGGCAATACTCCCATCTCCGATGTGTGGTTTCCCCCCTTTCAATTCCAGGTGATGACAAAAAATTGTTATCGGAAAAGAAAAAAAAGTGAACCGTTTATCGGAGGAGAGCGGATAAGGGGGTAAGAGGTCCCGTGTGTTTAAACCGGTAAGAGATGCTTTCCGAAACGGCAGTTGAAAATAGCTCAATCTCCGCTCGTTTTATGCCGTAGAGAGGAGTACCAGGAAAGGAAGAATCGGGTTAGTTGACGGGCCGGTTTAGGGATGGGATTCGGTGCCGAACGGCACCGGCAGCCAGGATGGCAGAAGGTAACGAGGAGAAGGGCAAGGTTAAGACTTCACTTTCGAGGGAGTTGTCATGGGCAGTACGACCGTTAAAAGGAAGGATTCAGGGGAATTAGCAGCGGAGCAGAGCTCGATTAGGATAGCGGGGAGCCAGGAGGCTCGTCCGAAGCGCGAACCGACCCGCTCGGTAAAAAAAGGTGCGGGAACAACCCGTCGAGAGCGTGTGGAGCTCGTGGTTGGGTATCGGAACAAGGCCCGCAAGTTGGCTCGTAGCATCCTCAGACGGTGGCATGCTCGCCTTGATATCGGAGAAGTGGACAGTATCGTTGACCTGTCTCTCTGTGAGGCTGTTCAGCGGTTTAGCCCCGAAAAGGGGGCAAGCTTCATGACCTTTATGTTTTTTCACCTGAGAGGGAACCTGATTCGGGCAGTTGCCGGGTCGGTCACGGCCTATTCCCTCCTCGGCGCGGATGCAAACGACTACCTTGATGATGGAGCGACTCCAGGTCGAACGGTGAATGCTGCCGAGGTTGCCCGCGCACTTTTTAACAATGACCTCTCATCCCCTGACGAGGAGCTATTCAGAAAAGAGCTTGCTACCATCAGCGCTGATGCCTTCGATAGATTAGATCCCCTCGAGCGGGAGGTGATCAGTCGAATTTATCTTGCTGAGGAGCAGCTACTCGATATCGCCGATAATCTTGGGTACAGCCGGTGTCATATCAGCCGGGTGAAGAAGCGAGCTCTCGAGACCCTATACCACGACCTTCGCAATTCTCTCGGCGACGAATTGTCGCGTATTGTGCCAGAGGCAGCCGAGGAGGCGGGAGCCGATTCTTTTGAGCGCCGGGAAATTCGCCGTCGTCGGCCGCGAAGTGGAAAGAGCTCGAAAGTCGAAGAGAGCCAAGCAGCAGCGGCCTAGGGAGCGTCGGACCGAAGGAGCGGGTCCGCACGGTAGCCGCGGGGCCACATGGTCGATACAGGAGGATGGCTCCATGCGGGGGGTAGACGGAATACCACCCGCGGGCGATTCCTGATTCTCGAGCCGACAAGTCCTCGGGGTGCGCGTCGTAATAGAGAGGTATGAGCGCGCCCCCATGTAGCGCATCAACAGGTAATGCCGACCTGACTCGATAAGGCCGTCACTATCAACTTAATCGAGTTCGAAGGCGGTCTGCTCCCCCTTTTCTCGGCGGACCATGAAGATCATGAGCCGGACAAACCGCAAGAAGAGGGTGATCGTTAAGGCGATGACGGTCGTCGATACGGCAATTTCCCGACAATCGAACCCTACCGCCATGCCGATGCCTGCGGTGACCCACATCAATGCTGCCGTTGTCAGCCCTGATACTCGGCGACTCCCCCGAAAAATGGCGCCTGCGCCCAGAAAGCCGATGCCGGACACTATCTGGGCAGCGACCCGGGTCGGGTCTCCAATCCCGGTCTCGATGAACGGTTGACGGGAAATGAGGGAGAAGGCACATGAGCCAAGCGCAATGAGCGCGAAGGTTCGAAGTCCTGGATCCTTTCCTGAGAGCTCGCGTTCGAGTCCAATAAGGGTGCCAAGGCCGGCGGCAAGAGCTAGATCTTGATTGGCAGGGGAAAATATGTCCATAACCGAGAGTTTACAAGCTTTTGTTTGCGCTGTCTCTCCCTTCTCTGGTAACAAATGCGTTGAACATCTCCGAGAGAGCGAACCTCTGATGCAGTTGTTAAAAGCAGAGGTAATCTGACAGCTTTTGCGCCCAATGAAAAATCGTTACCGGAGTCAATAAAACAAATGAGCACCGAACTACCAGTTCAGTTAGTCTTTGCCTCTCACAATCGCAATAAGTTCTCCGAAATGCAATCACTGCTCGGGAGACAACCGCTGGGGGTTGGGATTTTCCGCGAAAGAACGATCGAGCTCCTGAGCGTAGCGCAGGTACAGGTTCAGCGTGGCCTCGATGCCCCACCGGAGCCTGTCGAGCACTTTGATAGCTACTTCCAGAACGCGCAGCTCAAGGCTGATGAGTTCGGAGAGTGGGCGGGGATGCCGGCGCTCGCTGATGATTCGGGACTTGAGGTGTTTGCCCTTAATGGCGATCCGGGGGTTCATTCGGCCTATTTCGCTGGGCCGGCGGGGGAGCACGCCGCAAATAACAAGAAACTTCTCGAGGTTCTGGCAGATAGCGATGATCGGCGAGCATTGTTTCGGTGCCTCTTGTGCGTGCGCCTCGAAAAGGGGCGATATATGGTAGCAGAGGGGACGGTAGAGGGCGTCATCACGCGAGAGCCCCGGGGGCTCACGGGATGGGGCTATGAGCCTATTTTCGAGATATCGGAGCTTGGAAAAACTATAGCCGAGCTAAGAGATGAGGGAGCACCTATTCCCAATCATCGCTCCCGCGCTGTCGCCCAGCTGAGGGGAGCCCTCACATCACCGTTCCTCAATGGTCGAATCGGAGAATGGACCCCGGGGTAAGCTTAGTGCGAGTCGGCACGCATCTCGTCGGGGCAACCTCTGAGGCAGTCCTTACTCCAATATTTTTCCCGACGATATATCTCACGACGATATATCTCACGACACAGTGCGATTGAGGGGAGGGCGAATGCGAACAGCCACCCCTTCATCAAGGCGAAGCTGCCGGCGGGCCTCGTAGAGAGCGATGCTCACTGAATTGCTGAGGTTGAGGCTGCGAACTTCATCACACACCATCGGTATGAAGAGGTGCTGACTCTCAGGGATCGTTTCAAGTACAGAAAGGGGGAGGCCTTGGGTCTCTCCACCAAAGAGGATCGCATCATCGATTGAAAACGGTGCCTGATAGTAGGGAAGGGAGCCCCACTTGGTAAATGCCCATATCTTTCTCGGGCGCCGCTCGCTCTGATAGCTTTCCCACGTTGCGAAGGAACAAAGGGGAACGTAAGGCCAATAGTCGAGCCCAGCGCGTCGGGCTCGCCTGTCGCTAATCTCAAAGGAGGGCTCACCCACGATGCACAGGGGAGTCTGGGTCGCGGCGCAGGTACGGGCGATGGAGCCGGTATTCTGGGGGATTTCAGGGCGGTAGAGGACAACATCCATCCCCGAATGCTATCACAGGGAGAGATTGGTGTGAAACGGGTGACCACCAGTCTTCTACCCCTTAAGAGCGTAATCCCGCGCTTGACGGGAAGTTCTTGAGATGGACCATTCTACAAAGGCTGACAGGGGTGTTGGCGACGCTCAAAAAATCTCCGTAAAACCGATTTCATCCCAGAGTGTTAATCGGACGAAGGTATCCTCTTTGGTAAATCCGCCATCGGCGACGATGAGGTGAGCGTGAGGGTTCCACCCGGGGGTTTCACTCCCGGTGTGGAGTGCCAGAACGGCAGCGGGAACGGTATCGGTGCCGAGTGAGGTGGTCACGACCTTGGTTATCGCCGCTCCTGCGGCTGAGGCGATTATGGCGAGTAGTTTTCGGTCTTACGGGAAGTAGGGTCTGATTCGCTTTGGGAGGGTAAAGAGATGTGGCGCACGAGAACATGATGGGTTTGAAAAGTGGCGATATTCCTATAAGTGTGCCGCTCTCTATTTCGATATCTCGTTTGCCTTGGCTTTAATAGAGTCTATCAAGTCAGTTGCAGGAGAACTATGTAAAATGAAAGTTTCAGGGTAGAGTAAGTTAGATAAGAATTAGTGAATTAGTGCATGAAACGCGCCTATTATTCATCAACGATTAGTGAATTTCTCGCTGAATGCCGAGAGCATATCTTGGGTAAATTGACGCGTGTGCATCCCTACGATCTTGCAGAAATGCAACGTGATGCCTGGCTGGAGCAAGTCAGGCTGTTGCAAAAAACCTTGAAACCCTATCAAGGCAAGTTGTATTTCGAATTCTCAATCCCACGCATGGGTCGCCGGATTGATGCGGTTGTTATCATTGGTGCGGTGATATTCGTGATCGAGTTCAAAGTTGGAGCGCGTGAGTTTACTGCCGCTGATGTGGATCAAGTGATGGATTATGGGCTGGATTTGCGTAATTTCCATGAAGGCAGTCATCATGCCATTTTGGTGCCGATACTGGTTGCAACGCGAGCTGGTACAACACGTAACAGCATCTCCACCCTACCTACGTCGCGTTTGTTTTCACCTATTTACTGTACGCCCGATTCGTTGGGTGAGGTAATACACCACATCCTACAGATATCTGCGGAAAGACCCATTGATATTGCAACGTGGGAAAGTAGCGGCTATAAACCAACTCCTACCATTATTGAAGCAACATTGGCGCTCTATAATGGCCACTCCGTGGCAGATATCTCGCGCAGTGATGCGTGTGCTAAAAATCTTGCAGAAACATCAGCTTCGGTTGCAAGCATCATCAAGCGTTCAAGAGATAACAATCAAAAATCAATTATTCTAGTTACCGGTGTCCCAGGGGCAGGAAAAACACTGGTCGGCCTGAATATTGCCACAACACACATAAATAAATTCGATGAGCTTTATAGTGTGTTTTTGTCTGGCAATGGGCCGTTGGTCAAAATACTCCAAGAAGCCTTGGCGCGTGATCAAGTAGAACGAAGCAGAGAAAAAGGAGAGAAGATTCGCAAGGGAGATGCTTTGAATAAAGTCAAAGCCTTTATTCAAAATGTACACCACTTTCGAGATGAAGGACTTATTAATCCTGAAAAACCGCCGGTAGAGCATGTAGCCTTATTTGATGAAGCACAGCGAGCATGGACTAAAGAGCAAACTATAAAATTCATGCGGGAGAAGAAAAATCGACATGATTTTAGTCAATCAGAGCCTGAGTTTCTTATATCGTGCATGGATAGGCATCGTGACTGGGCCACGATAGTGTGCCTTGTAGGTGGTGGGCAGGAGATTAATACCGGTGAGGCGGGTATTGCAGAATGGTTTGAATCGATTGAGCGCTCCTTCCCGCATTGGAAGATCTATATTTCAGATAGGCTGATCGATAGTGAATACGGGGCGGGTGAGATCACTGAGCAGGCTAAAAATAATCAGAATGTGACGTTTTGTCATGAGCTTCATCTGAAAACCTCTGTGCGTTCCTTTCGTAGTGAGAAGGTATCGGATTTTGTGAAGCACCTATTGGATATTGATATTGAAGCTGCGAAAGAGGATTTGTTATCGATCACAGATAAATACCCAATTGTCATGACTCGGGATCTCAATAAAGCTAAGGACTGGGTGCGTCATCAGGCGCGAGGATCTGAACGTTACGGTATGGTGGTGTCCTCACAAGCAGAGCGATTAAAGCCTTATGCGATTGATGTTCGCGTGAAGGCAGATCCAGTGCACTGGTTTTTAAATAGCAAGGATGATGTGCGGTCCTCGTATTATCTGGAAGACGTCGCGACAGAATTTGATGTGCAAGGTTTAGAACTGGATTGGGTCTGCATGGCGTGGGATGCCGATTTTCGATATCACAATAAAAAGTGGGAGCATTGGTCTTTCAAGGGTAATCATTGGCAACGTATTAATAAACCAGAAAGACAGATTTACCAAAAAAATGCCCATCGTGTATTACTGACCCGAGCCCGCCAAGGTATGGTTTTATTTGTGCCGACAGGGGATGACGACGATCATACGCGACCGAGAAGGTTTTATGACTCGACGTATGAATATTTAAAACAGATTGGCATTAAAGAGATTCAGTAGGAAAGTGAATACTCTGTTATAGTAAACCAAAAAAGTAGGGTTGGCCAAATCCAAGTCAGATAAAACCTGACAAGTGCCTCATAAAACCCTCCCCCGGGACACATTAGAATAAATCTGGCACGGGGAATAGGACGCCTCGGGTGTACCGCTTACCTTTGACCAGATACCTAGTGGCCCCTGAAAAACCCCCGTTCTGACGAAAAACGCTTATTTTACGGGGCTTTTGCTTGCTTTCTATCGCGATATTTGATCTATTGATTGCAAGTTTTTACGCCCTCCCCCCCCCGAAACCTTGCAAATGAGCGATGAGACCACGCCCTCGATCCCCCTGGCCAGTTGCGGATGTTCGATACGCCTCTTGAAGAGCTTAATAACGGCAAACACTCGCTTATTGTCCTTTCGAAGATGATTCCGTGGGTTGTTGTGTGCGAGCCACTTGAGAGGCAGTTCTCGGAAGGTTCTGG
>OMIW01000041.1 GCA_900299205.1 Pseudomonadota bacterium | reverse complement strand
CGAATGAACGGTGCCATCGTCCGAAACCCCTTATTTCGCAGCCTCTCAGGCTGGTCATATCGAAACTCACCGTATACTGACACGATCCCGTCGTGCGGTTTTCCGGCCCGGGCTGAGGCTCTATCAAAAAAGAAAAGGAGTGCCTTGCCAGTTTTGACAAAGCACTCCTTCGATCATCCTATCGTCAGCAAAGCTGACTCAACCGTGAGGCGTCAATCTTGGATCGCCTTGAGGACCATCTCTTCGATGGACCCCTCCAACTTCGTAATCGGGGTTGTGTCGACTAGGTCGTAACCGACTATCTGCTTGACCCTGGTGTCCTTTTCATCTCCGTCGAGCATCTGGAGGTACGCCGTTCCTTTAGGGTCGTCACCCACCTGGATGAACCAGAGGGTGAACATTTCGTCGGGGAGGCCTTTTGACTTCATGAAGTCGCCGACCCGTTTCAGTTCCCGAACAACTAAACTCCCATCATTGGGGGCTCCGTCAGTGAGAACGATACCGAAAGTCGGTTCGACCTCCGAATTCTGCGCGACGAAGCGGTCGACCACGTAAGCCACCGCCAAGTGGAGCGGTGTGGTACTAAAGGGCTCCATCGTGTCGAAAATCTTTCTGACGGAACTTTCGTCGGTCTGATTCTCGAACGTCCTCAGTCTGCTGCCCTGAAACACAGCGATATCAATGCCGTCCGGATCGCTTTTGGCGATCTTTTTGGCGAGAGAAATCGCGACTTCTTCCACCGCCTCCCATCGGGTTCCAGAGTACCCCGCACCGGCCGGTTCATCCATCGAGCCACTTCCGTCAATCAGAAGGTAATAGTTCCTTTTAGCAAGGGTCATCCCAAAAAAAACCGTTGCTCGGACTATACCTTCTCAACGCGCTCTTCACAATAATCAGGTCAGATATTTCCCTTAAACCTCCACTATCATCCTCTTCCCAAAAAGTAACGCCAACAAACAACGCCGCACATTCCCCCCGCTCCCTCCCGAAGAACGTTCAATCAAGTTCCTTCATTTCTCACGGGGCTGGTCTCATTGCCACCACTAAGCCTGATTGGCACGATGGGAGAATCGATTAAAAACACCGAAAAAGGGTGTTGGACGGATGTCAAGGCATCCGTCCAATAGGTTGACCTTCTCTTAAAACCGAGGAGGGATTCTGAGGCAGAATCAGGGCCCGAGGCTATCGAACAGCCGGTCAATCGCGTCCGGTTCATCGCCACCATTCGACCTGTGGAGGGCAGGAGGCGAAGCGATTGGATTGAATAGCCGATCGATTGCATCCCCACCATCGGGCGAAGATGCGGGAGAGCTCGACCCTGGTGTGCGAGCGGGTACCGCACCTTTTTTGGAGGCGGGTTTCTCGCTTAAGCCAGCAAAGAGGTCGTCAATCGGATCCCTCGGCTGATTTGATGGCGACTTCAGAGACTTCGCTACCGGCGAGGGGGCGGGCGTGGACTGTGGGTGTCCATTGCCTTCATCCTTAATTGACTGCGGAGTCGCATAAGGTTTGCCCTCAACCACGAGACGGAAAATCTCACTCATAAAAGCCACCGATTGGCCTCGCTTCCTGAGCAAACTTTCAAACCCTGAAATAGCATCCCTTCGAGAAGTCGCCTCCCCGAGGCACAAAGCCATCCCCCGGTAAGCGGCTTGGAGCCGATCTTCGGATTCGGGATCAACACCCACCAGATTGATGATCTCCCCGAGTTCCAGCGCAGAGATAATCGCGGCCCCAGCGTCGAAAATTCTCCCATCATCGGCCATCACCAGGTGGTCGAGGCCGAAACATGCGAGGACCTCTTTGATTTGTCCCATAACCTTTGAGATTAACAATTCGACATTCTAGGCCACCGGGACCGACTAGTCGAGCGCCACCGTGTGGGACAGAGTTGAGCACCCGTTATTGCGGAGGCTGTTCCCATCCGCATAACTGCCACCCAAAAAATTGACTAGCGAGATTTGATTTCGGTACAATTAGGGTAATTGCACTTTTTTTGAATGGTTTTAAGGGTCGCGGTCCTTATCCTTCCGATCGCCTGTGTGGCTTTTGCGGGGAACCTTAGGAGCGCTTTCTGGGCGATTGTCCTCCTGCTCGCCCAATCCTTGATTGCTCGTCTTGCATGGCCTCACCTCTGGAAGGAGGTGTGGAAGGCGGTCGGTGAGCGACGAGTCCAGGTGGCCGTTATCGCGAGCGCCGCTCTCGTCGGCGTTCTCGTCTTAAGTGGCACAACTGATGCTCTTGCGGCTGCGCGTGAGGCCCCCGAAAACGAATTCGGGAGCTGGGGCGAATGGTTTGTCGTCGTGACAAACCTTCCTGTTCTGGTTTACCAGACTATCATCGGGGTGCGCGTCTACCGAGTGACGAGAGTTCTCTCTCTTAACACGGTGACCACGGAGCTATTTGACTCTGTGTTGGGCCGCCTTTTCCCCGAAGATAGGCTCGTAGCAAACCCGGTAATCGCGGATGCGCTTACCAGCCAAGTCAGTTTCGTTCTCACCCGGTCCCGTGAGGCAATTCGGCCAGATGAGTTGGGCCAACTGTTCGTCGCTCTGACGAAGTGCCATGCTCTGAAGGTCTTAGCCTTTACGGCAATTCCGGGCCAATTCGAGCTCGATCAGAGCGGACGTCCGAAAGGTCTTCCGTTCCTCGATCCTCGAGAGGACCATTCGGAACGCGCGCCTGTGGCGTTGCGACCGATCAAGCTGCACGAGCTCACTCACCTCATCTCGGGGTGCAAGGTGAACGGGATGCTGCGGGAGGTAGACTTCAGCTGGGCGCCCTGGAAACAGGTCAACTTCTCGAAGGCTGACCTTCGAGAAGCCAACTGCATAGGGTCGCATTTCGAGGAATGCAGCTTCCGAGAAGCTGATCTTCGCGGTCTGAGAGTGTGCCTCTCGGAACGTGAACTGGCTGGCGCGAGGTATTACGGGCTCAACCTCGAGGAACAGGCCTGGTATACGCAGTTCGTTAACTGCGATTTTGCCAAGGCTCGAATCACCCCCGAGCTTTACTCCTTTCTGGAGTCAAACGGGTCCGGGAGCACCCGACAAACTATCAGAGATGCGATCATCTGCCTCTCTGATGGTACGGAGGTTCTCGCCAAAAACTGGCGAAGAAACACCCCCACTACTTAAGCGTTCAGCGCTTAAGATGACATGGGAGAGGCAATGCCCCTCCCATGTCCCCTTTTTTTGTTTCCGCGATATTTAGCTAATCTATCTCGAACAGCTGCAAAGGGCGCAATCCCATGCCGCCCCTCACCAAGAACGTTGCATGTCGGCCGCCCGGCGCTCAGCGTGCTCATCGGATGGTCCTCTCTGAATCTCTCAAACATCGCAGATGACGTCTCCGTTTCAGCCATTTTGACCATGCTCAACGTTTCATTGGCCCCCTCTTTTGCTGAATTAACGAACTATTACCGGGCACTTCCCGCACATTTTTATTTTCGCCAAAAGTAGACTAGCTTTTAAGGACCAGATACTCTTTGGGAACTGTTTTTTCAAAGGATGAAATCTGAGGCAATCCAAGAGGAGCGAACTGAGGGATTTTCTCTCAAGGCCCTCGGTCCAATGTTCTGGACCCTGGT